>JBCDJT010000129.1:0-14635 GCA_038747545.1 Bacteroidota bacterium | reverse complement strand
CGTGCCAGCCGATCGCCGGGAGCGGTGGGGTTGGCGAAGTGGACGGCCTCGGCTTCGAAGAGCACGCGGCGGACGTAGTCGACGGTGAACGTATTCCATGTGGACATCCCCGGCGGCCCGTGGAACGACACGAGCCCTGCCTTCGCATACAACCCCACAAGTAGCCCTGTGATGTCGCTGTAGCCGAGGAGCGGCTTCGGGTTTTGCGCGATCAGGTTGTAGTCGAGCAGTGGGAGGAGTCGGTTGCAGCCCCACCCGCCGCGAAACGCTAGCACCACGTCGATGTCGGAGTTCGAGAACGCCCAATGCACATCGGCGACGCGCTGCTCGTCGGTGCCGCCCAGGTAACCGTAGCGCGCGAAGGCGTTCGGCCCAAACACCGTCTTGAGCCCCAACGCAGCCATCGTGTCCTCGATGACGCCGACGTCTGCACGGTCGTGTGTGGCGCTGGCCGGGCTGATCACGCCGACGGTCTGCCCGGCTGCCATCCGCCTCGGCTTGACAATCGCCTGTGAACTCATGGTTGTTGAGGCGGGCAGCAGCGGTACTGCGGCGACGGCAGCAGCCTGCCCCAGGAAATGACGGCGTGAGATGGACATGTGCTGGACCTGCGGACGATGGCGTGAGCCAGCAAGGTAGCACAAACGCCCTACTCTTGCCGCAAGGCATCGACCGGGTTGCTGCGCGCCGCGCGGAAGGCCTGATAGCTCACCGCGCTCCACGCCAGCACCAGCGTCAGCACCGCTGCCACCACAAACGTGGGCCACCCCAGCGCGATGCGGTAGGCGAAGTCCTGCAGCCACAGTGTGGAGACGTAGTACGCCACCGGCATGCCGATGAGCAGCGCGATCAGCACGAGGCGCGTGAAGTCTTTGGAGAGCAGCACAAGCACGTCGGCGACGGAGGCGCCCAGCACCTTGCGCACGCCGATCTCCTTCGTCCGCTGCGTGGTGATGAAGGCGGCCAGCCCGAGCAGGCCCAGGCAGGCAATCAGCATGGCGATCACGGCGAACACACTCACCAGCTGCCCCACGCGCACATCCGAGGCATACATGCGGTTGTAGGCATCGTCCAGGAAGCTGTACGAGAACGGATAGTCCGGCAGGAACGTCGCCATCGTCGCCTCTAGGTGTCCCAGCGTCGCTGGCATATCGTCGCCGCGCACCTTGACCAGAATCCGGTAGAACCAGCTGTCGTCCACGTAGAGCACCAGCGGCTCAATCTCCTGGCGGAACGAGAGGTAGTTGAAGTCCTTCACCACCCCGATGATACGTCCTGGGCGTCCCTGGAACTCGAACGACATCCCGAGCGGTTCGGCCCACCCCATTTGCTTGATTAAGGTCTCGTTGACGATGAACCCCTCTCGCCCATCCACAGGTCGGTCCTCGGTGAAGCTGATGCCCGCCACCATCTCAAGGCCCAGCAGATCCACGAAGCCCGGCTGCACAGCGGTGTTGTAGGCAGCGAGACCGTCGCCCTCTTGCTTGCCTTCCCACGACGCCACAGCTGACTTCCCCACAATACGAATGGGACTGTGTGCCGTGGCCGAGACGGCGAGCACATTGGGATTCTGGAGCATCTGCTCCTTGATGGTCGGGTACTGGTCCTTAGCCGCTGGGATGGATACCGTCAGGATGTGCTCACGGTCAAAGCCCGTGTTGGCCTGCTGCACGTACCGCAGCTGCTGGAAAATGACCAGCGTCGCAATCAGCAGCACCGCCGTCACGGCAAACTGCGCCACCACCAGCGTATTGCGCAGCCGCGCCTTGCCACGGCCGTGGCGCAGCACGCCTTTGACCATACCCGCTGGCGCAAACTTCGACATCACCAACGCGGGATACACGCCCGAGAGCATGCCGACAACCAAACCAGCCAGCACTACGCTCATCCAGAATACGAGCGGCGTACTCCCTAACGTCAGACTGAGCCCAGTCAGGGTATTAAACACGGGCAGCGCCGAGGCCGCGAGTCCGATAGCCAGCAGTACGCCTGCCACGCACAGCAGCACGGCCTCGCTCATGAACTGCCCCACCAGTTGTCCTCGATGTGCGCCCAGCACCTTCCGCACACCTACCTCTTTGGCCCGGACGATGGCCCGCGCGGTGGCAAGATTCGTGTAGTTGATGCAGGCGATCAGTAGGATCAGCAGCGCAATCGCGGTGAAGATGTAGATGTAGCGGATGTCGCCGTTGGCGCTCAGTTCGAAGTTGAGGCGCGAGCGCAGGTGGATATCTAGCAGTGGCTGAATGTGGTAGACCGAGACGCGCTCGGGGTTTTCTCGGTAGTAGTCCATCTCACCCAGGCGTTGCTGAGCAAGCGCTTGGAGCTTGCTGCGCAGCAGCGGCAGCGAGGCATCCTCCCTGAGCACGGTGTAGGTGTAGTAGTTGCTGCTATCCCACTCCCCACGCTCCAGGTTGCGCCTGTACCACTTGTCCGTGGTGAGCGAGGCGAGGAAGCTGTACTGGATGTGGCTGTTCTCCGGCGGCGCCTCTACCACTCCCGTCACTGTCAGGTCGAACTCCTCGCCGTTGCGCAGCAGCGTGATAGCGCTGCCGACGGGGTCGGCGTCATCAAACAGCTTGGCAGCCAGGGCAGGTGTCAGCACGATCGTCATCGGCTCCACGAGCGCGGTCTCCTGCTCGCCCTGCAGCAGCTTGAAGCTAAAGACATCGAAGAAGGTGGTCGTCGCCAGCAGGCCATCCTCGCTGAACTGCCGCTCGCCACGTGCCAAGCGCATGTCGCGCGGTTCTACCAGCGTGGCCGCCTCGACCTCGGGAAACGTCTCCACGAGCGTGGAGGCCAGCGGCGCGGGCGTCACGGCATACTGATCCGTGCCGAGGAAGTCGCCACCAGGATCTTGCTTGTAGACACGGTAGATCCGGTCGGCGTTATCGTGGAAGACGTCGTAGCTCAGCTCGTAACGGATGTAGAGCCCGATCAGGATGATGGACGCGAGAGCGACGGCTAGGCCGCAGAGGTTGATCAGGGTGTAGCCCCACTGCTTCTGCAGGGCCCGGAGCGTGGTGGTAACGTAGTTCTTGAGCATGGCGCCTCGCCATTGTAGTTCGTAACGGATGGTCTTCTCCCGCCGCACCTTGCCCCAATACACTGCCTGAAAGCCGCGCTCCATCGAGCCGTAATGGCCGAGTCTGCGCACGGCCTCGTGAAAGGCGGCCTCCTCCTCGTACCCCGCCTCTTTGAGCCCCTCGATGCGGTCGATGAGCGCACCTTCCAGCTCTTCTAAATCGTCTGCTGTGAATGTGCGGCTGACCTCAAGCGGGCGCCGCCATGCCGCGAGTGCGGCGTCTAAGTTGAATCGGCTGGGCATCTACACCTCGCTCACGTGAGGCGAGGCTGCAAGCCCCAGAGCTGCGCCAGCATGGCATCCACCTGCAGCCACTGCTGCTTCTCCCGCTCCAGCGCGCGGCGGCCCTTGTCCGTGAGCGCGTAGTACTTGCGCCGCCGCCCCGTGTCCGCACGGCGCCAGCTCGATTCGAGCAACCCCTTGTTCTGCATCCGGTGCAGCACGGGGTAGAGCGTACCGTCGTCCCACGCCAAGACGCCCCCCGAGAGCGCCTCGATGCGGCTGAGGATGGCGTAGCCGTAGCTCTCGCCCTCAGACAGAATGGAGAGAATGAGGGGCCGCACCGAAGCGCCAGCCAGTTCACGGGTGAGCACAGCACATACCTTGTTGATCCAGATATTAACTGGAGGCCTATACCTGGAGTCTCCAGGTATAGTTACAGCGATGCTCACTTTTCTTTGGAACGGTCGATTTCGGTGCCTCGTTGGCCGCTTGTAACCCTCCTTGTTTCCCGCCGATGCTGCGCACGTTCGCCTACGTTGTCCCTTTCCTGCTGGCGCCCTCCGTCTGGGCACAAACTCCAGCGGTGTTCTCCCCCACTGAGCGGCCATCGCCGGGCTTCCAGGTCTTCGAGCCCGATGGCGGTGTGCTCACCAACCAAGCGTATTCGGGAAACGTGCTCGTACTCACCTTTTGGGCGTCGTGGTGCAGCCCGTGCCTGCGCGAGCTCCCGCACCTGCAAGCGTTGCACGAGGCCTATGCCGATGACGACCGTGTCGCCGTGCTCGCTATCAACATCGGCGAGGGCGAGCCGGAGGTCGAAGCTACGCGCTTCTGGACCAACACCGCTTACACCATGCCCTATGCCTACGACCGCACCTCGTTTATCTACGCCACCTTCGGCGCCACGGCCATCCCGGCCACATACATCATCGACAGCGCTGGCACCATCCGTTATGAAGCGTATGGCATTGGGGATGGGGATGCCTATGAGGCCGAAGTGCGTGGCTACGTCGATGCATTGCTCGGCGGTTAAGCTGCCGCACTCGTGGACGATACCTGATGGGATGACCTCCTGACCTGTGACCTGCGCTCCGATGCTCGCTCGCCTCCTCTCCCTCGTCGTGCTTGCCTTGCTGGTGGTCAGCTGTGCGGACTCGGTGGTGTCTGAACCACCGCCGGACGAGGCGCCTGATGGCGAGGATGAGCAAGTGGATGACAACCCGCCTAGTGTCGATGAGCCTCCGGTGGTGACGGTTAGCGGCATTAGTATCCTCGACTTCGGCGCCACCCCCAACGACACCTCCGACGACGACGCTTTCGCCATCAACGCCGCGTTGGCTTCGGCGCAGCCGGGCGACACCGTACGCGTCCCGGTGGGCGACTACCACACACGCTCCGAGATCGCGCTCCGCCCGGGGGTCCGGCTAGAAGGTGAAGACCAGAGCACCTCGCGCCTCATCGACATGGCGGGCGGCGACCGCAAGCTGATCTCAGGCTTCGAGGACCACGGCAGCACGGTCGCCCAGCTCACGCTCACGAGCACGGCAGAGCCCGCCCTCTTCTTCGCCGTCTTTGTGCAGCACACGGACCGCGTCACCGTTGAAGACGTCACCATCGACCGCTTCCAGCGCTACGGCATCTACGCGCACGGCGTCTCGAACGCGGCCGTGGAGCGCGTGACGATCAGCGGCGCTACCGACCTCAGCGCGGGCGAGGGCTACGGCGTCCACATCACGGAAGGCAGCCACCACGTCCTCGTGGCCGACAGCCGCTTCACCGCGCCGCTGCGCCACGCCATCCTCATCCAGCACGACGCGCACAACAACGTGGTGCGCGACAACGCGATCGACGGCACGTTCCGCGACGGCATCGACCTGCACGGCAGCGGCGAGTACGATAACCTGATCTTCCAGAACACGGTGACCAACGCACAGTCGGCGGGGATCGGCGTGGGCGAAGAGGGCGCGCCCTCGGGGCGGCGCAACCGCATCGAAGACAACCTGCTCGACGGCAACAAGTGGGGCATCATCATCCATGGCCCCTCCGATGGCACGCTCGTCTACGGCAACCGCATCCTCAACAGCGTGGATCACGGCCTCTACCTCAAAGACGGCCGCGGCACCCGCATCGACGGCCTCACGGTCACGGGCACGCAGCGCTTCTGGGGCCTGCTCCTCGCTAGCGCTGATAGCACGCACATCACGCAGACGTTCGTCAACAGCAACCAGCGCGGCGTCCGCGTCGACTCCGGCAACGTGGCGCTTCACTTCGACGGCAACGACTTCCGCTTCAACACAAACACCAACTTCCTCAACCTCGGCGACGGCGTAGCGACGAACAACCAGTTCTAGCTGTTCAGCAAGGCAATGGCTGCTTCTGCACCTGATGTTTCTCTACGTCTCCCGAGGATGTCCATGTACTTCCTCAGCGGAGCGCTGTTGGTATTGCGTAGCCTGTGCAACGAAGTCATCGAACGCGACCTTGCTCTTGAAGGTGTCCTCGGGGATGACTATTGCGCTGGAGGCATTGCAGTAGATGTACGCGTATCCGCCTGTCTTTACGACTTCCCCCATGGTCGCCCATCTGAGATAGCCCTCGCTCGCTTCGGTCACATAGTGCAGGCCATCCTCTTCGAGCACAAGCTGGTAGCGTCCAAGCGGCGTTTCAGTCTTTCCTTCGCGTATCATCTTTCTGAGGCTGTCTATGTGCATGTGCCTCAAGACGGTCGGGAAGAAGAACAGGATGCCAACCATCAGAAACATCCAAACAGCCAAGAGGAATGGCTCAGATGGCTCTAGAAACGTCCACCATCCAATCAATGTCAGCACGACGGGCAAGCCTAGCTGCAAGGATCGTGAGGTGCGCCTGAACGCTGGCGAGTGATGGGCATGGAAACGTGCAAATGCGACATGGTCTTCCACATCAAGTGTATATTCTGCCTGCATGATAGCTCTCCTCAGCCGCTAACCAGTGCCTCCAGGCTCCACGGCGCACGAGCCGGACGGCTCAGCATGCCGCTGGCGCTCGCATCGCCGATAATCTGCTCCGTTTCTGGATCCCACTGGAGGTCGCGGCCCGTCTTGAGGGCAATGTTGCCCAAGTGCGCGATGGTGATGGACCGATGTGCCGCTTCGATGGGCGCCACCGGCTGCGTCCCCGCCAGCACATGATCAATGAAGTTGCGGAAGTGATTATCGCTGACGGGCAGGCGGATGGCATCCGAACCCAACTCGGCGTTCCAGAGCTCGTCGGATGACCATTCTTGATTGCGCCGTGTCACGAAGACCCAGCCGTCCATGCCCTCAAAGCGGACGCCGTGGCGGTTGTCGGTGGAAATGACCATCGTAGTGCCGTTGGCATACTCGGCCTCGAAGTGGTACGTGTTGGCGGTGTCGTAGAGCGGATGGTCTGACCAGGTACCGCGGGCGTTCTTGATGCGCACAGGACCCGACTCGTCCATGCCCATCGCCCACTGTGCAATGTCCGGGTGGTGACCGCCCCAGTCGGTGATCTGCCCGCCGGAGTAGTCGAGCAGCCAGCGAAAGTTGACGTGGCAGCGAGCGGGTGAGTACGGCGCCTCAGGGGCGGGGCCGAGCCAGAGGTCGTAGTCGAAACCATCGGGTACAGGCTCGGGCGCATGCCGATGCGCGACCTTGCCGAAGTCGGGCGTACCGCTGGGCTGGCCCACCTGGATGGTATGCACATCACCGAGGATGCCGTTGCGCACGAGTTCGCAGGCGCGGCGCATGTTGGCCATCGACCGCTGCTGGCTGCCCGTCTGGAAGACGACGCCGTTGTCACGGACGGCATCGCTCATCAGCCGCCCTTCGCGCACCGTCAGCGACAGCGGCTTCTCGCCGTAGATGTGCTTGCCCGCTTGCGCCGCCGCGATGGTCGGGTACGCGTGCCAGTGGTCCGGCAGCGAGAGCACCACGGCGTCGATGTCAGTACGGGCGAGCACGGCGCGGAAGTCGGCGTAGCTGCTACAGCCGTGGTAGGCGCCGTTCTGCTTGTCCTTGGCGTAGTGCCACTCCACGTACTGTCGGGCCGGTTCGCGCCCAGCGATGCCGCCGTTCCAGTAGCCGGGGCTGCTCTCGTTCACGTCGCACACGGCCACCACCTGCGCGCGCTCGTCGGCCAGGATGCCGAAGAGGTTGTTGAGCCCCTGGTTGCCCGTCCCGATGAACGCCACCGTGACACGGTCACTTGGCGCCGGACGGCTGCCTCGCCCGAGCGCGCTGGCCGGAATGATCGCAGGGGCGGCAGCGGCCATCAAAGCGCTTCCGGCCGTTTGAAGAAAGTGGCGACGTTGCATAGCAGGCACGAGGTTGGATTGCGAGGCCAGATGTTGACCACGGCACTCGTGCATCTCAGCGCGCCCGAAGCATCACGCAGCCAACAACCGAAGATAGAACATCGGCGAGATCAATCGCGAGCGCTCGGAGGGGTCGCGAACATGCATATCATGGACGCGGATTGGGCAGATGGCTGGACCACCTTGTGATAGAGCGAATACTGTAATGACTTTCAGCTACGAATGCGTCCTATTATCTGGTCAAGTGATCCCTCAGCAATGGCGTTTTCTGGCCCCGGATCTATGATCCCTACCACCTTTGACGCCATCTTATGGAGAACTGAGGTCTTATGCGTTATGGCTAGCCTGACTTCAACACCTTCACTGTACACTCTCTCGTGAATCGAGAAGACGTATCGCCTCCAAGGTTCGCCATCTGGCTCATCAGGATTGTGCAAAGTGATCTGCATTCGCCTTTGGCCAGGGCTCCATTCCGAAAGTATCGCCGGATAGATGTTTGGTCCCGTGGCAGAGCATACCTCCAATCTCATTCCTTGGCACAGCTCCCCTGCCATAAGCACGCTCGACTGTCTGTAGTACGGTAAGAACAACCGACCCTCAGCCAGACCAAGCACATCGACGAGCTTTTCCCAAACATCACTTGGGCTCCTGTCTAGAGTAATACTGTGTCGTTCAGTCTCAGTCATTTCTCCTGAAGCTCGTGGGAGTAGGCACCCGAATCAGACCTATGCGGCTAACAACCGAAGATAGAACATCGGCGAGATTAAACGCGAGCGCTCGGAGAGGTCGTCGAACATGCAGGTCATGGCGTCGGCGACTTCCTTGGAGCGGGACGCCTTGCGGATGACGAGGTTGAGCAGCCAGGTGTGGCGCAGCAGCTTCTGCATCGCGTGGCTGAGGCGTAGCTCGGAGCGGAGCGTGTCAATCACCTCGGTCTCGTACGCTTTCAGGAATGCCTTCGTCGGCGTGCCCGCGTCGAGCGCTTGCTTGGCCCAGGCGGCGGCGCGTTCGCCGCTCAGCATCGCGTTGCCGATGCCTTCGCCGGTGAACGGATCGATCAGGCTGGCGGCGTCGCCCACGAGCATCCAGCCATCGCCCGCCATCGGGCGCGGCTTGGAGCCCAGCGGCAGGCCAAAGCCTTTGATCGGGCCGACGCGGCGGGCGTTGGCGAAGCGCTCCTTGAACAGCGGCGCCTGCACCACATCGTCGAGCAGGGTCTTGAGCTTGATGCCGCGCTTCTTGATCGTCTCGCTCAGCATGCCCACGCCCACATTAGCGCGACCGTTGGGCAGCGGGAAGATCCAGAAGTAGCCGGGAATGACCTCGTCGACGAAGTGGATCTCGAGCGAGTTGTTCTTCTGGAAGCCGCCGATGTTCTCGTAGTAGGCGCGGATGGCGCCGCAGTAGTGCTTGGGGTTGAGCTGGTCCATCCCGAGGTCGCGCACGACGACCGAGTACGCGCCATCGGCGCCGATGACGAGCGGGGCGTGGATGGTGTGCTCCTCTTTCTCGCCCTTGCGCTTCACCGTGACGCCTGTCACGCGCTTGCCGTCGCGGAGCAGCCCCTTCACCATGGCCTCCTGCCAGATCTCGACCCCCGCATCCACGGCGGCCTGAAAGACGAGCTGGTCGAACTCGACGCGGGTACACACAAAGCCAGGCGCATTGGGACGGTCGCGGTTCTGGGTCAGTGGGATGTCGACGAAGTCGCCGCGGGTGCCGCTGAACGCCACCCCCCACACGTCGATGCTCTCGCTGGCGCGCTCCAGGTGGTTCAGGATACCCAGCTCTTTGAGCAGGTCAACGCTCTTGCCGCTGATGGCATCGCCGCAGATCTTGTCGCGCGGGAAGGTGTCTTTGTCCAGCATCAGCACGTTGAGGCCGTGCCGGGCCATCATGGTCGCGGCCGTGGAGCCACCCGGGCCTGCGCCCACCACTATCGCGTCGTAATTCATCCGATCACTCAATTTAAAACGTGCAGTCTTCGTCTGGGCCGTCGAGGAGGATTTTGAATAGTTAGGCGGCCAGCAGACGCAGGTAGAACATAGGGGAAAGCAACCTGCGGCGCTCGCTCATATCGTCGAACATACAGCTAATCGTGTCGGCGACCTCGGTGGAGCGCGACGCCTTGCGGATGAGGAAGTTGAGCAACGTAGGCCACTGCGCCAGCCGCAGCAGCATCGTACTGATCTTCAGCTCCTGCCGCAGGTCGGCCATGACAGCATCGCCGTAGCCCTTGAGGTCGGCGGCGCTGGTGGCGCCCGTTTCGAGGGCGCGCTCGGCCCACTCGGCGGCGTGGATGGCGCTGATCATGGCGTTGCCGATGCCCTCGCCCGTGAACGGATCGATCAGGCTGGCGGCGTCGCCCACGAGCATCCAGCCGTCGCCGGCCATCGGGCGCGGCTTCGAGCCCAGCGGCAGCCCCCATCCTTTCATCGAGCCGATCCGCTCGGCGTTGGCGAAGCGGTCGCGGAAGCGCGGGTGCGTCACGAGTTGGTCGAGCAGCGGGCGCAGCTTCACGTTGTGCTTCTTCATCAGGTGGCTGACCATCCCCAGGCCTACATTCGCCCGCCCATCAGGCAGCGGGAAGATCCAGAAGTAGCCGGGAATGACGACGTCGGCGAAGTGCAGCTCGATGGAGTTCATCTCGTCGAAGCCCGTGACGCCCTCGTAGTACGCGCGCATCGACCCCGCGTAGTGCTTCTCGTCGAGCTGCGTCATGCCCAGGTCGCGCACGACGACCGAGTAGGCGCCGTCGGCCCCGATGACGATGGGGGCGTGGATCGTGTGGGCCTCTTTCTCGCCCTTGCGCTGCACCGTGACGCCCGTGACGCGCTGGCCATCCATGATCAGGTTCTTGACCGTCGCCTCCTGCCATACCTCCGCCCCACTGTCTACAGCGGCCTCAAACGTGACGCGGTCGAAGGTGAGGCGTGGGCACACGTAGCCCGGCGGGATCGGCTGCGTGAAGTCCTTGGTGAACGGGATGGTGACCTGATCACCCGCCGGGCTGCTAAACGTGATGCCCCACGTATCTAGCGGACGTGCCAGCGGCATCTTGTCGATCACGCCGAGCGCCTTGAGGGCATCCACGCTCTTGCCACTGATGGCGTCGCCGCACACTTTGTCGCGGGGAAACCGCTGCTTGTCGAGCAGGAGCACATTCACACCGCGCCGTGCCAGCATCGCCGCCGCCGTGGCGCCTCCTGGGCCCGCGCCCACCACAATCACATCACGCTTCATCATTTGGTCTCAGGTCAAAAGTCGGCTAGTCTCAGGTTATGGCACTTCTGGGATGATAGCTGCGCCTCTCAGGCATAAGCTATCCAACTGCCCCCTTCAGGGGGCTGCCCGAAGGGCTGGGGGTGTATCGGCCTGCAGTATATACACCCTCCGCCCCGCCTATGGGCGGCCCACCTCCCTCAAGGGGGGCGTTCTGGTACTCGCTACAGACGTGTGGGGCATAGTTGCGATCATGCACGGCGATTTCAGATAACATCACGAATTGGGCAGTTCGATGCGGAAGGTAGCGCCTTGGCCGGGCTGCGACTGCTCAACCGTTAGGCTTCCGCCATGGTAGTCTTCTACAATACGTTTGGCGAGGCTCAACCCCAACCCCCATCCGCGTTTCTTGGTGCTATACCCCGGACGGAAGATATTCTTCCATTGCGAGCGGTCGATGCCTTTCCCGGTGTCGCGCACACGCAAGACGGCCTTCGTGCCCTCGCGCACCGCCTCCACGTGGATGCTGCCTGTGTTGGTCTCGATGGCGTCGAGCGCGTTTTTCAGCAGGTTCTCTACGACCCACTCGAACAGCTCGGCGTTGAGCGGCACCGTGATCCGCGGATCGAGCTCGGCAGTGAGCGTGACAGTCTTGCCCTGCTGCGGGATGCGGCGGCGGATGTAGGCGATGGTACGATCGGCGCAGGCGGCCAGCGATTGGGCCTCCAGCTTGGGCACCGAGCCGATGTCGGAGAAGCGGCTGGCCACGCGCTGGAGCCGCTGGATGTCGTTGTCGATCTCGTCGAACGCGGTGTCCACGGTCTCCGTGGGAAGTTCGCCAGCGCGCAGCAGCTGCGTCCAGCCCATCAGACTGGAGATGGGCGTGCCCAGTTGGTGCGCGGCCTCCTTCGCCATGCCCACCCAGAGGCTTCCCTGCTCGTTGCGCCGCACATACGAGAAGCCCACGTAGCCTACCAAGACAAATAGCCCCACGAACAGGAGCTGCACGTACGGGAAGAGGCGCAGCTCTTTGATCAGGTCAGACTCGCCGTAGTAGAGCAGCTGCCGGAGCGACCCGTTCTCATAGGTGATCTCAATGGGCAGGGGGTCATACATGGCTGCCATCTCCTCAAGCGACGCATCGAGCCGCGCCCGCACGCGCTGCTGCTGTTGATCAGGCAAGCGGAGGACATCGAGGGACGAAAACAGCGAGTCGCCAGGCAGGCTTACGTTGACCCAGCTTATGATGGGAAAGGCCTCGCTACTGTCAACAATCATCGACGGCACGGTGCCGCTCAGCTCCGTGTTGACCGTGCCAATGAAATCTACCTCGATGGTAGGCGGCATAGCCTGCGCAAACGCCACAGCCTGCAGATACTGGCGTACCTCCTCGTCCGATAGGCGTGCGCCGGCGCCCGAGCGCAGCCACGCCTCCATCGCATTCAGCGTGCCGATGTGCAGGTTTTGCCCCGCGCTCTGCGCATCAATGAGTTGCTCGCGCGCTTCGGCGATGAGCTGGATCAGCGTCTGCTCGCGCTGTTTCAGCTGCTCCACCAGCCGGCTCGTGTACAACACCGACGCGATGGCGATTAGCGCCGCAAACGCGACGAGCCCGGCTTTGAGGTTCGTAGTCCAACGGTAGGCTTTCATCAGCGGCACCTGTTTGGGGTTGCACGGCCGCGATCCTTGGGTCGTGGCCTCAGTCCGTAGCGTTGGTCATAGGCAGATCAGCTGAACGATGTCGAGCATGCACCTCCCTGTTCACGATGTGCCGCTGGCGATGGTCTGCTCGCGCTTCGGCCCGGTGGAGATGATGCTGAGCGGCACGCCGATGCGGTCCTCGATGAAGCGCAGGTAGTCTTGCGCGTTCGCGGGCAGGTCCTCAAACGCCGTGACGCCCACAATGTCCTCGTCCCACCCAGGCAACGTCTCATAGATGGGCTCGGCGATCTCCAGCGTCTGCGTCTCGCTCGGGAAGCGCTCGTGCTCGCGGCCATCGTACCGATACTTCGTGGCCACCTTCAGCTCTTTGAGCCCAGAGAGCACATCGAGCTTGGTGATAGCGAGGTCGGTGAAGCCATTGATCATGGTGGTGTAGCGCAGCGCCACCAGATCCAGCCAGCCGCAGCGGCGCGGGCGCCCCGTGGTAGCGCCGTATTCATGCCCGATGTCGCGCAAGCGCTGGCCCACCTCGTCTTCGAGCTCCGTCACGAATGGCCCGTTGCCCACCCGCGTGCAGTACGCCTTCACGATGCCCGTCACGCGGTCGATGCTCGTCGGCGGGATGCCGAGGCCCGTGCAGCAGCCGCCCACCGTGGGATGGCTCGACGTGACGTACGGATACGTGCCGAAGTCCACATCCAGCAGTGCGCCCTGTGCGCCCTCAGCCAGGATGCGCTTGCCCGCTTTCAGCTCGCGGCAGAGGTATTGCGTGGTATCGGTGACGTACGGATCGATCAGCTTGTCAAACTCGACGTACTCGTCCACAATCGCATCCACGTTCAGCTCTTCGGCGCCGTGGATGTTTTTGAGGATGGCGTTCTTCTCCTCGATGGCCTTTGTCAGCTTCTTGCGGAGTACGTCGCGGTCCAGCAGATCCACCACGCGGATGCCGCTGCGAGCGAACTTGTCCATGTAGGCCGGGCCGATGCCGCGCCCCGTGGTGCCGATGGCCTTGCCGTCGCGGGAGCGCTCGCGGGCTTGGTCCAGGCGCTTGTGGTAGGGCATGATGAGGTGGGCGTTGTGCGAGATCAGCAGGCGCCCGGCCACCTCGTAGCCGATCTCGCCGATCATCTTGATCTCCTCCATCACCGCCACAGGGTCGATGACCACGCCGTTGCCGATGACGCACATCACGCCGTCGTGGAAGATGCCGCTGGGCACCAAGTGGAGCACGAACTCTTGGTCGCCCCAGCAGATGGTGTGCCCGGCGTTGGCGCCGCCCTGGTAGCGTGCCACGATGTCGATGCCGCCCTCGCTGATGAGGTCAACAATCTTTCCTTTCCCTTCGTCGCCCCACTGGCTGCCAATAATGACGGATACAGGCATGGTTCGTTACTCGGTTTTCGGTGTTTGAGGTTGGGTCTTGGGTCTTGGGTCTTGGGTCTTGGGTCTTGGGTCTTGAAAAATTCGGCTTACTTGGCCCAGGTCAAGTGAATTCAGCCTGTCGTTATGGCTCGCTTCGGCATCTCTGTCTCAGCCTAGCGCCCCCAAGACCCACAGTGAGCGAAGCGAACGTCCCAAAACCCAAGACCGAGCGCCACCTTCCATCAGACGCTGCACACCCCACGTTACTGTAGACCTCACAGAGTAGCACATCACCAAACCTACACAAGGAAGGCGCCGAGGCTATTGCCCCGACGCCTTACCAGAAACGGCTATCGCCCTGTGCAGGGCCGCGTGTTACTCGCCACCTACCGGGTCCGACTCGTAGCTCTCGATGGCTTCGTCTACGGACTCGAAGTGCTTGAACACGGTAATGAGCTTGGTAATCACCAGCAGCGACTGGATGCGGTCGGCCACGTTGGCCAGGCGCAGGTCACCGCCCGCGTTGCGCATCGTAGTCATGCCGCTGATCAGCATGCCCAGCCCGCTCGAGTTCATGAACTTCACCTTCGAGAGGTCGACGACGACGTTCTTTTTCCCGTTCTCGCGCATCTCGTGCAGCGTATCGTGCATCTTGGCGCCATCGGGGCCGCCCATCACGTTGCCTTTGAGCGTGATAACGACGGCATTGTAGCGTTCATCTACGTTGAAATTCATGGATCGAGTAGGCTAATCAGTTGAGGTGT
>JBCDJT010000128.1:0-14656 GCA_038747545.1 Bacteroidota bacterium | reverse complement strand
TAGGCACCAGAGGCGACATGCTTGCAAACGATGGCTTCGAGCGCAGGCGGAAGGGTGATGGGCATAGGATGCAACCAACTGGCTTAATGTGATGATGCTGGTCATTCGACCTTGGATTGTAGCGCCAAGTTCCGAGCAGAAAGAGGCTGAAACCTCTGCACAAGCGCTCCCGTTCGCCACGCCCTTTCGCCTCACCGCATTTCGCTTATTCACCACGCGTTACGGTTTACGTGGGTTGGTCACCGGAGAACCGCCGTGGTTCGTGTCGCTGTGCTTTTGGGTCTGCTGGGTTGCTGTGTGCCGTGGGCGCACGCGCAGCGCCTCAGCACCCACCGCGACACGCTAGACGTCCGCGCCGAGCAGCCCTTTCTGCTGCGCTCGTTCATCGCCACGCCCACGTTTGCGCTGACCGCCGACGGTGTGGCGGTCGATACCTCAGCCTACCGCTTGGATTCCCGCTATGGACGCCTCTGGGTGACGCTGCCGCTCGACTCAGTGCAGGCGCTCGTGGCCACGTACCGCACGCTGAACGTGGGCCTACGCGACGTGTACCGCCGCCGCACGCTCGTCGTGGCAGACACCGCGACGGGCACCACGACGATTGCGCTAGAGACGCCTGCGACAGAATCGACCCCATTCGATCCGTTCGCGGGCAGCACGCTCCAGCGCAGCGGCTCCATCTCGCGCGGCGTGCTTACGGGCAACAGCCGCGACGTGACGATCGAGTCGGGCCTCAACCTCTCGCTCGCTGGCGCCATCGCACCGGGCATCGACGTGCAGGCGGCGCTCACGGATGCCAACACGCCGATCTTGCCGGAGGGCAACACGCAGCGCCTCAGCGACTTCGACCGCGTCTTCATCGAGGTGCAGACGGCACGGGCCACGGCGCAACTCGGCGACTTCGACCTCGCCTTTCGCAGCAGCCAGTTCGCGCAGTTCAGCCGCAAGCTACAAGGCGTGACGGTGTTCAACGCGTTCCAACCCGGACAGGCGCAGCGCTTCGCCGGGCGCGGGCAGGTTGCCGGGGCCACCACACGCGGCATCTTCCGTTCACAGCCCGTAATCGCGCAAGAAGGCGTGCAGGGGCCGTATCGCCTGGAAGGGGCCAACGGCGAGCAGTTCATCCTCGTCATACCCGGCTCCGAAGTCGTCTACCTCGACGGCGAGCGGCTCACGCGGGGCGAGTCGAACGACTACGTGATCGACTACACCACCGCCGAGGTCACCTTCACCCCACGCAAGCTCATCACGGCGGAGCGGCGGTTGCTCATCGAGTTTCAGTACACCACCAACCAGTTCACGCGCACGCTGCTCGCCGCCGAGTCGGAGGCGTTCGTGGGGCTGCGCGCCGATGGCAGTAGCCGGTTTCGGCTGGGCGCCACCATCCTCCGTGAGGCCGACAGCCAGCAGTTCAACGAAGAGCTTGGCTTCTCCTCCGCCGACTCCGCACTGGTCGCCAACGCAGGCGACGACGACGCGCTCGCCAGCGGCGCCATCGCCGTGCCGTTCGACCCTGAGTCTGACTTCACGCAATACCTCCGCCAAACACGCGACTTTGATGGCGACGGCGTGGTGGACACCTTCTTCGTCGCTGTGCAAGCGGAGCCTGCCGAGGACGAGCCTGTCTTCCGCGTGCGCTTCACCCGCGTGGGTGCCGGGCGCGGCAGCTACATCCGGCAGGGCCGGGCGCTCAACGGCATCGTCTACGAGTACGTGGGCGCTGGCCGTGGCGAGTACATCGACAAGCGGCTCCTGGCCAAGCCGCGCCGCCAGCGCCTCATCGACTTCAACGGGCATGCCGAGATCGTACGCGGCGTGGAGGTGTTCGGCGAGTGGAGCGAGTCGCTGAACGACGAGAACAGCCTATCCGAAGTAGGCGCGGATGATGACATCGGGCACGCCTACCTGGGCGGCGTACGCCTGCGGCCGCGCACGTTGGTGGTGCAAGGGCGCGACTGGGGGCGCCTCGAAGGGGAGATTCGGCGGCAGGTGACGGCCGCGCAGTTTAGCCCGTTCAACCGCACCCGGCCCATCGAGTTTGCGCGGCGCTGGAACGTGCAGGCGCAGCCCGTGGCCACGGCCACCACGCTGCTGGGCGATGAGGTTGTGGACGAGGCGGAGGTCCGCTGGAGCCAGGGCGCATCATCGGCTCAGGCGGCGTACGGACGCATCGCGTTGGGCGAGGCGTTCGCGGGCACCCGTGCGGCCATTCAGGCCGCCATCCGCTCGCGCATCGGATCGGAAGTTCGGCTCAACGTGGAAGACGTGCAGAGCCAGAACCAGGCGACGCTCGAAGACGGCCGGTGGCTGCGCAGCCTGACGCGCGTGGCGCACCCCGTCCGGCAGGGCCGCTTGACGCCGAGCTTCGAGTGGGAGGTGGAGGACCGACGTCAACAGGTGATCGGCACCGACAGCTTGGCGCGGACGTCGTTTGCCTTCTCGGAGTACCGCCCCGGGCTACAGTGGCAGAACGCCGCGCTTGGTAGCGAGACCGAGGCGACGGTGCGGCTCGGGGGATCGGTGGAGTATCGCACCGAGGATGCCTGGGACATGGGGCGTCTTGGCCGCGCAGGCGAGGCGTGGACCGTGCAGTCCTCGTTCGACCTGCGCCCCTCGGCGGCGTTCGCCACCAACGGCGATGTCGGCTACCGACGCACGCGCTTCGGCGAGAGGTTTAGGGTGCCGGGCGAGCGCGAGAACGTCGAGTCGGTGGTGATCCAGTGGAAGGCCACGGCGCGTCCGCTCAACCGCGCCATCGACCTGCGGTGGACCTACGAAGCGCTCACCGAAAAGACGCCGACGCTCCAGGAAATCTACATCCGCACGGGACCCGAGTTGGGCGAGTACGTGTGGGAAGACGCCAACGGCGACGGCGTGATTCAGGTGGACGAGTTCGTGCCCGAGCGCACGCCGAACGAGGGGAATTATGTGCAGAGCTTCGTCCCGTCCGACTCGCTCACGTCCATCATCAGCGTGCAGGCGTCGATGAACCTGCGGATCGACCCCAGCCGCCTGATCCGCAGCCCGCAGACGCGCTTCGAGCGCTTCATCGCTGGCACCGAGTCCCGCACGTCGATCAGCATACTCGAAAAGAGCGAGCAGCCCGACCTCAAGCAGATCTACCTGCTCAACCTCAGCGAATTTCGGAGCGCCGTGTTCACGCAGAACGGCCGCCTGCGCGTGACCGAGCAGCTGACGCTGTTCCGCCGCAACCCGAAGTGGGGCATGTCGCTGCGGTACACACTGCTGCGCAGTTTGCGTAAGCTGGCGACGGGGCAAGAGGCGCGCGATCAGGACCTCGTGGGCGGCGAGGTCGAGCGAAAGTTTGGGCAGACGGTGGCGGTGCAGCTGGCGCTGGAGCGGGAGACGCAGGCCGCTACGAGCGCGTTCGAGTCGCGCACCTATGCCATCGAGAGCATCGGCGCCGTGCCGTCGGTGCGCGTCAACTTCACCAGCACCGCCAACGCCCGCCTCAGCGCCGACTTCGCCCGCAAAACCGACAGCCGCGGCGACCGCAGGGCGACCGTCGTGCGCGTGCCGCTCGATCTGAGTTATGCCCGCGCCCGCCGCTTCTTCACCACCGTGCGTGCCGAGGTGGCGCGCGTCAACCTAGACGGCGAGGCGTCGGGGCTGGCGCAGTTTGAACTGACCGAGGGGCGCGGCCCCGGCACGTCGTTCCTATGGCTGCTCAACGTCGATTACCAGCTCAGCCGCTACCTCACCGCCAAGCTCACTTACGACGGCCGCGCACCCGCCACGGGGCGCGTCATCCACACCGTGCGCATGCAGCTCTCGGCGCGGTTCTGACGGCGTGGTGGAGGCGCGCAAAGAAAATGTGCCCACGCTTACGTAGGTCGTCTCCAGCTTGTGTATTACAGGTGCGTTACAAGCGAGAGCGTCGAGCGATACGCCGCTGTCGCCTTGGCGGCCGATGCGCGTTGCACTGCGCGACCCTTTCGCTTGCGTTGCCTGCCATGCCGATCGGCCGTAGCTTGCTCCCTCAACTAGATAACAACGATTGTCGATGAAAAGTCGCCACCCTCTTCTCTTGGCTGCGCTGTTGTGCCTTGCCCTGAGCGCCTGCGACCCAGTTCTGGTCGTAGAAGACGAAGAGCAAGAGCTGAGTATTGCAGCGTTGCTGAACGGCATGGAGCGCGTCGATGAAGCGCTGGAGGTCAACCCCAGCGGCCTCGCGCCGCTCACGGCACGCGTCTCGTTTCAGACGGTCAGCCCCACCCAGGTGACGGTGACGGTCTTGGGAGCGGAGCCGCTGGTCCATACCTACGACAACCAGACGACCGACCACACGGTGCCCATCCTGGGGCTGTACGCTGGCGTGGAGAATGAGGTCGTGATCCGCGTCACCGACCCCGCCCGCAATGTGTTTGGCGTCGACACTGTGCGCGTGGTGACGCCCGCCCTGCCCGACCCGATGCCCACGGTCGATATCGTGGAGGCCTCGTCGTCATCCATCGAGCCCGGGTGGACGCTCGCCAGCTTCAGCATCGGCAACCAGGGCATCTTTGAGTCGGTGCCGTTTGTGTTTGATACCAACGGCGACATCCGGTGGTACCTCGATCTGACCGAGCTGGGCGGGACCGTTTTCCTCATCCGCGAGCTCGCCAACACCAACCTCATGGTCGCCTACGGCCGTACGGTATACGAGTACGACAGGCTGGGCCAAGCGGTCAACCAGTGGACGTACGAGGGCTACTGGTACCACCACGATGTGGTCGAGAAGCCGGATGGCAACTTGCTGGTGGCCGTCAACAAGAGCGACTTGGATACGGTGGAAGACCACGTGATCGAACTGGACCGCGCTACGGGCGCCATCGTGCACGAGTGGGACATGCGCCCCATACTCGACATGGATCGCTTCGACCTGCTCGAAAACGAAGTAGACTGGTTCCACATGAACGCCATCTGGTACGACGAGCGCGACGACACGCTCATCCTCTCTGGCCGCAACCAGGGCCTGGTGAAGGTGAACCGCAACAACGAACTGGTCTGGATCCTGGCCCCGCACCAAGGCTGGGGCGCCGCGGGGCTGAACGGCGAAGGACACGATACCCGCGACTTCCTGCTCACCGCTGTTGACGCCAGCGGCACGCCCTACCCGGACGACGTGCAGCAAGGCACGCGTGCCGCCTCAGATTTCGACTGGGTGTGGGGCCAGCATGCCCCGATGATCCTGCCCAATGGCAACCTGTTCGTGTTCGACAACGGAACGAATCGGCACTTTGGCGCAGCGGCCAGCCCGTGGAGTCGCGGCGTGGAATACCGCATCGATGAGGCCGCAGGCACCGTGCAGCAGGTCTGGGCGTATGGCGAAGCGCGCGGCAGTGCCTACTTCTCGCCCATCATCAGCGACGTCGATGTGCTGCCGCAGACGGGCAACAGGCTCATCATGCCTGGCTTCATACAGGACGGCGGGACGTCGTACGCGCACGTCACAGAAGTTACCTATCCCGAGGCGCAGGTCGTTTTTGATGCGCGCATCAACTTCACCAACCTGAACAACACGGGGCAGGGGTGGGGACAGGTGGACATCGTCTATCGGGCTGAGCGGATGCACCTCTACCCCGAGCACGCCAGCAGCGAGACGTCCCGCCCCAGCCTGTGAGGCGCACGCTTTTCGCGTGCCCCGTGTACTCCCCCCTGTACTCACCATCGGGTACGGCCTATCTTGCCGCGTCTTTTTGAAGCCACCCCTGTACGACACTGTACTATGGCGAACGACGCGACTATGGCGAACGACGCGATTCTCATCCCCGAGACGCCCACCGGCAAGACCGCCCGCGACCTGACGACCGACCTCTACCGCGCCCTCGTGCTGCCGCGCTGCATCGAGGAGAAGATGCTGAAGCTGATCCGGCAAGGGCGCCTCTCCAAGTGGTTCAGCGGCTACGGGCAGGAGGCGGTGGCCGTGGGCTGTGCCTGGGCGCTCCGGCACGACGACTACCTGCTGCCGATGCACCGCAACGTGGGCCTCTGGACCACGCGCGCCGTCCCGCTCGACCGGCTCTTCTGCCAGCTGATGGGCAAGCAAGGCGGCTATACGCACGGCCGCGACCGCACCTTCCACTTCGGCACGCTGGAGCACCGCATCATCGGTATGATCTCGCACCTGGCGGCCATGCTCCCGGTGGCCGACGGGCTCGGGCTCGCCAGCCAACTCCAAGGCGACGACTTCGTGGCACTGGCCTTCGTGGGCGAGGGCGCCACGCGTGAGGGCGACTTCCACGAAGCCCTCAACCTGGCCGCCGTCTGGAAGCTGCCCGTCATCTTCGTGATCGAGAACAACGGCTACGGCCTCAGCACACCCACCGCCGATGCGCTGCCCGTAGAGCGCCTGGCCGATGCGGCGAAGGGCTATGGGATGCCCGGCAAGGTGGTGGACGGGAACGACGTAATGGCCGTCATCCGCCACGTACAGAACGCCGCCGAGCGCGCCCGCAGCGGGGAAGGACCGACGCTGCTGGAGATGAAGACCTTCCGCATGCGCGGCCATGAAGAAGCGTCGGGGACCAAGTACGTGCCGCAAGAACTGATGGACAAGTGGGCCAAGAAGGATCCCGTCAAGCGCCTCCGCAAGCGGCTGCTCAAGAAGAAAGTGGCCACCAAAGAGGAGCTGGACGCCATCGACGAGGCGCTCAAAGCCGAGGTGGAACGCTGGGCCGAGTTCGCCTTAGCGCAGCCCGTCGTGGAGAGCACCCGCGCCGCCGAGCGCACTGCCGTCTTTGCGCCAGCCACTGCGTCTGCCGAGCCTGCAAGCACCGAGACCACCGAGCGCCGCTTCATCGACGCCGTCACCGATGCGCTGCATGCCGCCATGACCGCCGACGAGCGCATCGTCATCATGGGGCAAGACATCGCCGAGTACGGCGGCGTGTTCAAGGTGACGCAAGGCTTCCTGGAGCAGTTCGGCGCCGACCGCGTGCGCAACACGCCGATCATCGAGAGTGGCACGCTCGGTGCGTCGCTTGGGCTGGCGCTGGAGGGCTTCAAACCCGTCGTCGAGATCCAGTATGCCGACTTCATCACGTGCGGCTTCAACCAGATCGTCAACAACCTCGCCACGACGCACTACCGCTGGGGCGAGCCCGTCAACGTCACCATCCGCGCACCGTTTGGTGGGGGTATTGGTGCCGGGCCGTTCCACTCGCAGTCGGTGGAGGCGTGGTTCTGCCACACGCCGGGGCTGAAGGTCGTCGTGCCAAGCACGCCCGCCGATGCCAAGGGCCTGTTGTTGGCGTCGCTGGATGATCCGAACCCCGTGCTGTTCTTCGAGCACAAGGCGCTGTACCGCTCCGTCAAAGATCAGGTGCCAGCCAACGCGTATCGCATCCCGCTGGGCCACGCGCGTGTCGCCCGTGAAGGCACGGACCTGACCATCGTCACGTACGGCGTGGGCGTGCACTGGGCGCTCGAAGAGGCCGCGTTCTGGGCAGCGCAGGGCCGCGAGATCGAGGTCATCGACCTGCGGACGCTGGTGCCGTGGGATGAGGAAACGGTGTTGGTTTCCATCGCCAAGACCAACCGCGTCCTCGTCCTGCACGAGGCCCAGCATACCGCTGGCTTTGGCGCCGAACTCGCGGCACAGATCGCCCAGGTCGGCTTCAAGCATCTCGACGCGCCGCCGACGCGCGTCGCCTCCGAGGACTGGCCGATTCCGTTTTCGGCCAACCTGGAGCGCGACCTGTACTCGGCCAAAGCGAAGCTGCGCCCGGCCATCGCCTCGGTGCTGCTGTTCTAGCGTTGCGACAGGGCGTGACTCAGGGCACGAGCCGTCCGGGCTCGCGGTACCCCGTGCCTTCCACGCCTGTCAGACGGTCGCCGAGGTCGGCGCGCATGCTGTCGGCGAGGACGCTGAGGCGTGCGACGACAGCCGGGTGCTGGGCGGCGACATCGGTCGTCTCGAACGGGTCGTTGGCGAGGTTGTACAGCTCCGTACCTGTGTTCAGGTGGGTGTACTTGCCGGGCATGCCGTCGAGGCCGCCGTCCTGGCCCTGCATGGTGCGGTAGCGGTGCGGGAAATACAGCTTCCACGGCCCGCTGCGCATCGCCTGCAGCTCGTTGACGTGGTAGTAGAAGAAGTAGGCGTCTTGCGGCGGCGCATCGCTCGCGCCTGTCAGTAGGGGCCACATCGACCGGCCGTCGATGGGGCGCTCCGGCAGCGGGATGCCGAGCAGTTCAGCCATCGCGGGCAGCACGTCGATGGTCATGGCGGGCGTATCCACCGTGCGTCCTGCGGGAATGACGCCGGGCCAGCGGGCGATGAACGGCACGCGCACGCCGCCCTCCCAGGTGGTGCCCTTGCCCTCGCGCAGCCCGCCCGTCACGCCCGAGTGGTTGCCGTAGCTCAGCCACGGCCCGTTGTCCGAGGTGAAGATGACGAGCGTGTTATCGTCCAGCCCGAGTCGTGCAATCGTCCCCAGCACCTCCCCCGCCGACCAGTCGATCTCGGCAATCACGTCGCCGTAGAGCCCGGCGCCACTGGCATCCGCGCGCTCCTCCGCGACAAACAGCGGCACGTGCGGCATGGGGTGGGCGAGGTAGACGAAGAACGGCCGCTCCTGCGCGGCCTGCTCTTCCATGAACGCAACGGCGCGCGTCGTGAAGTCGGTGGTAAAGCGCGTCTGGTCGGTGTTGTAGCCTACGATGGTGGTGTCTTCGATGGTCGGCAGGTCGCCCCACGCCTCGGGATTCTCGGGGTGGAAGGGCCACATGTCGTTCGAGTACGGGATGCCGTAGAACGTGTCGAAGCCGTGCGCGGTGGGGAGGAAGGGCGCATGGTGCCCCAGGTGCCACTTGCCGAAGATGGCCGTGCCGTAGCCTTCCTGCTTGAAGAGCTCAGCCATCGTCAGCTCGTCCTCGTGCAAGCCGTGACGCGCTCCCGGCCCCAGCGCACCGTGAAAGCCGATGCGGTTGGAATAATTGCCCGTAAGCAGCGATGCACGCGAGGCCGAGCACACGGGTTGGCTCACGTAGAACTGTGTGAAGCGCGACCCCTCAGCCACCATCCGGTCGAGGTGAGGCGTTTGGTACGCCGTCTGCCCGTACGCGCTCAGGTCGCCGTAGCCCAGGTCGTCCACGAAGATGACGACGACGTTTGGCGGTCGGTTGGCCGAGGTAGAGTTTGGATCAGCAGCGCATCCAACAAGAAGGCCGATGGCGATAAAGTAGGCGAGACGCAACACCACCTCTGGGAAAACAGCGTGCGATCCAGAAAGGGCACCACGCCCAACCGCCCCCTCTAGGGGGCTGCCCGAAGGGCTGGGGGTGTATCTGCCTCCAACGCATACACCCTCTGACCCGCCTGGCGGCGGCCCATCTCCCTCCAGGGAGAAGTTTTGGTGCTGGCAGCTCACATGCGGCGCACGACCCTTGGGGTGCACTGTGCTTTTACAGGATTGGTGTGACATCGGCAGGAGGGAAGGTGAGGCCGCAACCTAGCGGCTGGGCTTCGCATCGTCAAGCTGATGCCGTGCTACCGATGAACGATCAGTGGATGCGCGATAGTCCAGTCGCCTTGGCTTGCCTGCAGCAGGTACGTGCCGGGCGCCAGATCGCCAACGCCGAGATCGGCCCGGCATGTGCTGCCATCGCAGTCACCAGCAGCCTGCCACTGCGCGACGCGTCGGCCAAGCATGTCGAAAGCGTTGATGGATAGTGGCGTGTGATGAGGCGAGGGCACCGTGAGTGTCACGCGGTCGCGTGCTGGATTGGGATACACCGATGCCATGATGCGCTGTGTAGTTGGGAGGGAGTGGACGGAGGTGACGGTGCGCCCACCCACTGAAGCCGCACTGAGGCGATACCCTTCAATCCATGCTCCCCCGAAGTTGACAATCCCTACGCCTCGAACAAACGCGTAGTAGAGGTTGCTATCAAGAAGCTCTGGTATCCTAAAATGAAGCCCCAAGAGAGGGGCAAAATCACCCGCATCCGTCCGAATGTACTCTCGATCTTCTCGCCTGACATGATAATCGTATCCGCCATACGCATCGGGTAACAGCATAGAGTACGATGAGTCTGGAGCCACGGTGAAGTCGAGGAACAGCACGTCGTGACCGCGATAGCGCATCCAGACGCGGTCGCCTGTTTCATCCGTACGCAACGTGTCCGACAAGGCTCGGAAGAGGGGCACGACGAAGTACGAGGTGTCATTCACCACGACCGTCTCATCAATCGTGATGTCGTGATACAGTGTGTCCCAAGGCATGAACGGATGCTGGAGCACGTGCAGGTACGTCCAGCTGTTGCCGATCTCCAGCGGGAAATAGCTGAGGGACGAGTCGGGTGGTGCCTGCGCTGAGGCAGCCTGCGGTCTCAAGAAAAAGGCAACAGCGCAAAGCGTGAGGGCGAGGCGAAGCATGACGGAGACCAAACCAGGAGGACGGCGCACGTACGATACGCATAACGCTGCATCGATACGTAACGCCGCCTGCAAATCAGGGCAGAAGTAGCTGCGCTGATCAGTCTGACTTGTCCAGCCCCGGCGAGCGCTCCAAGAACTCGTCGTAGAGGCGGGTGTGGCGGCTCTCCATCGGGATCATCCAGCCGTCGATGAACACCTGGTTGATGTTCGTGCGCGTCTCGAACGGGTCGCCGTCGGAGATGAAGAGCGTGGCTTTCTTGCCGACTTCGAGCGAGCCCATGTCGTCGGCCACGCCGAAGATTTCGGCAGGCACGATGGTGACGGCGCGCAGCGCTTCTTCTTTGCCGAGGCCGTACGCGGCCGCGAAGCCCGCGTTGAAGGGCAGATTGCGCACGTTCTCGATCTCGCCCGTGCGGATGGCGACCTTGACACCCGCCTTGTGCATGAGCCCGGCGTTGGCGTAGGCCTTGTCAAAGCGGTCCGACTGCCGCGTGGGCACGGAGAGCACGGGGCCAACCAAGCACGGCACGCCCGCCGCCGCGATCTCGTCGGCGACGCGCCACCCTTCGGCGAGTCCGGTGAGGATGACGTTGTCGATGCCTTTCTCCTCGATCCACGCGAGCGCGGCCTGGATGTCCTTGGCCATGTTGACGGTGATGAGCAGGTGCATGTCGCCGCGCACCACGGGCACCATCGACTGCATCGACGGGACGTAGTCGGGCCGCGGGTTGCCGTCGGGGTTGGCGGCGTAGGCCGAGTCGACGCGGGCGAAGAACTGCGCCATGTGCCACGTCAGGTTCAGCTTGTCCATCGCCTTCTTGGCGGCCTTCTCAATGTCATCGTCCGAGCGGCGGTCCCACCAGCCACGCCGGCCGGTGGCGGGGAACGTCATCGACATCAGCGAGACGCCCGTGTGCATCTGCTCGGGCGTGTAGCCATGCAGGTTGATGAGCGCGGCTTGGCCGGGGAAGAGGCCGGACGTAGGCTCGGTCACGACCGTCGTTACGCCGCTCACACGGGTCACGGGGATCAGCACCGAGTTGGGGTTGACGGCCGTGAGCGCCTTCACGTGTGGCGTCAGGTCGCCCAGCTCGTCGTAGTCTTCCGTCAGGTCCACCGAGCTGACCTCAGAGAGGCCCAGCCGCGTGCCGCTGTCGATCATGCCGGGGTAGACCGACTGGCCGCTGAGGTCCATCACCTCGGCGCCCGCGGGGATCGCCACATTGGCGCCGAGGGCGGTGATGCGGTCGCCTTCGATGATGAGGGTGCCGTTTTCGATGGTGCCGTTGGTGACGGTCACGATGCGGGCGTTGGTGAGGGCATACGTACCGCGCTTTGCCTTGGCGTCGTCGTCGGTGGGGCCGAGCCACAGCCCGAGGGCCAGCGTCAGGGTGAGGAGGAGGTTCATCGTCGTAGGAAGGTCAGATCTGCGGGAGCGCGTGTGTGCGTCGGCGCGTGCCGGGCGAGCGAATCAGTGGCTATGGCTGTGCATGTGGCTGTGCCCGTTCATCATCGAGATGCTCGTCACGAGGTTCATGAACTCGGTGCCCTGCATGCAGCGGTCGTGCAGCTCTTGCCAGAGCACCGCGCTGTCGATGTTTTCTTCGGGATTGACCACGAGCCGCATGTCGTCGGCGTCGTTCTGGAGGTCGAACCGCACGTCGCCGTCCACGATGGTGTACTGCGCGATGGCGTAGACCGAGAGCGGGTGCGCGTTGAAGATGGCGAGGTCGGCGTCTTTGCCCACTTCGATGCTGCCCACGCGGTCGGCAATGCCGAGCTGTTTGGCGGGGTTGATGGTGATGAGCGCCAGCGCCTCGTCGTCGGTGAGGCCGCCGTAGCGCTGCGTCTTGGCCGCCTCGTGGTAGAGGTGGCGGTTCAGCTCGCCCGAGTCCGAGTTGATCGATGTGACGACGCCGTTGCGCGTGAGAATGGCGGCGTTGTAGGCCGTCGAGTAGTAGACCTCGAACTTGTAGGCCCACCAGTCGGCGAAGATCGACGCGCCTGCGCCTTCGACGCCGAACGCGGCCAGCTCAGGCGCCACCTTGAAGCCCTCGTTGACGTGCTGGAAGGTCATCCGGTCCACGCCGTAGTCGGCCACGACGTCCATGAGCATCAGGATTTCGTCGGAGCGGTAGGAGTGAGCCTGGATGATGATGTCGCCCGTGATGATGTCGGCCATCGTTTGCAGGCGCAGGTCGTAGGCGGGCGGCACGGCGCGCGGGTTGCGGCGGCGCTCCTGCGCGTACGCTTCGTGCGCCTCCATGTAGCGCTTGCCCTTCTCAAACGCATCGCGGATCACCATCTCGACGCCCATGCGCGTGGACGGGTTGATGCCGCGGTTGCCGTGGACGCGCGTCGGGTTCTCGCCGAGGGCGAACTTGATGGTGCGCGGCGCGCCGATCATCTTGAGCGCGTCGGGATTGTGGACGCCGTAGCGGTGCTTGATCGTCTCGCACTGCCCGCCGATGGGGTTGGCCGAGCCGTGCATCACGTGCGAGGTGGTCACGCCGCCCGCCAAGGCGCGGTACAGCCCGATGTCGAACGGGTCGAGCACGTCTTCCATCGACACCTCGGCCACCACCGGGTTCGTCGCTTCGTTCACGCCGTCGATGGCGATGTGCGAGTGCGCGTCGATGATGCCGGGCATCACGAAGTGGTCGGTCGCGTCGATGACCGCCGCCCCGTTCGGCGCCGATAGCCCCTCGCCGATGCGGGCGATCTTGCCATCGCGGACGAGGATGTCGCTGTTTTCGAGCGTGCCGTTGGTGACCGTGAGCACGGTCGCGTTTTGGATCAGAAGGTCTTGCGCAAGCGCGGGCGAGGCCAGGAGCCCCACGAGCAACAGCGCGCCGATGTGCCGAAGTATGTGCATGTCAGAGGAGGGTCATCAGTCGTGAGAAGAGCAACGTGGCGTCGGGCTGGACGCCGCCGAGTAAGCGTCTAGCGGTCGGGGCCGCTGGTGCGGGTGCCGGTAATCGGGAAGCTGCCCATCTGCGCCAGCGCGAGCGAGCCGTCGAAGGTGTCGCCTGTTAGCGTGACCTCTACGGCGATGCGACCGTACGAACCGCTGTCGTACGTGAAGGTCAGCACGTTGCCGTCGATCTCGATGTCGTCCAGGTCCGAAGGGTCGGAGCCCATATCGTTTTCGATGGTGCCCGTGTAGTTGCCGGGGCTGCCTGAGAACGAGAGGTCGCCATTGATCTCGCTGCCGTCGGGCAGGGTGACGGTGTAGGCCCAGGCGCCTTGCGGGTTGGCTTCGCCCTCGCTGTCCCCATCGCTCTCGCTTGCGGCTTTCTTATCCTTGGTCTCGTACTCGAACTTGTGGCCGTCCACGAAGACAAATTTGACCTGCGCATCTTCGCTGAAGTACGAGTCAGTCATCACCACGAGGTTGGCAATCTTACCTGCGTCGATGCTGCCTGTGACGCCGTCGATGCCGAGCAGGCGGGCGGGCGTCGTGGTCAGTGCGGCGAGGGCGTCGTCCTCCGAGAGGCCGTGCTCGACCATCGTTTGGATGTGCCCCTGGATGTCGCCGGGCTTCACGTCGAGGGCGGAGAAGCCGAAGTCGAGGCCCTCAGCACGCATCATGCCTGCCATGCCATACGCGGCTTCGAGCGCTTCCTGGCGCCGTGCCCTCAGGTTGTTGGCCTCGTCCTCCACATCGTCGTAGTCCGTAGCGCGGTAGTCGGCGTTGTACGTCGCTGCCGTCGAGTCGGGTTTGTCCTTCGGCTCATCGGGCAGGTCGAGGCTGAGGAAGAGCGGGACGCCCGCGTCTTTGAGCGCGTCCATCGCATGCGCCGCGCCGCCCAGGCCGCCGAGGATCAGCGGGAAGCCGAGGTCTTCTTGGAGCCGCAACGCGCGGTGGATTTCCACCGTGCTCTCCACATTGAAGAAGACGGGACGGTCGCCGTCGATGATGGGGAAGAACGCCTCATGCGCGGGGTCGAGCATGGCGCGGGTGCGTCCGTTGGGGTCGCGCTGATACTCCATGTCGACCTGCTTGCGCCGCTCCGCCTCGCGGTAGAGCTGCCGCAGCTGCGCCATCATCGCCATCGGGGTACCGGGATAGACGCCCTGTGCGCCCGTGAACTGCATGAACGTGGCGGCGTGCGGACGCATCGTCATAGCACTGGGCGTGTCGCCCGCGAGCGCGACGATGGCGCCTTGGCCCGGGATCATGCGGCCATACGGCACGGCGTGGACGACCGTGAAGCCCGCCTTGCGCATCGCATCCACCGACTTGTCATCTGCCACGAGATCATCGACCACGCT
>JBCDJT010000127.1:0-14665 GCA_038747545.1 Bacteroidota bacterium | reverse complement strand
CTTCGTTCTGCCCCAGACGGTAGTCGAGATTGACGTTGACCTTGTGGCGCTGGTCGAAGTCGAGGAAGTTGAGGAAGTTCGGGTAGAACTCAGCACCTTCCTGGCGCCACGTGATCTGCTGCGTCGAGTTGGCATCGGCACCCGTTCCCTGTGCGAAGGAGAGGGTGTAGTTCGCGTTGAGCGAGAGGCCATTCGTGCGGCGCAGGTCAAACTCAACCTGGAGACCCTTCACGGTACCGAAGTCTACGTTCTCGAACGAGATGTAGTTGTTCGGGAAGCCCGGGCGAATGGCACGCCGTGCGATCTTGTTCTCTACCTGACGCGTGAAGCCCGACAGCTGGATAGCTGCACGCTCGCCCAGGCGCTGCCGGAAGCCCAGCTCGTACTGCGTGGTACGCTCAGGACGCAGGTTCGGGTTGCTGTTGGTGCCAGCACCCTGCGTGATCTCAAAGATCTCATTGATCGTGTCAAACGCGTTCTCCGAAGGACGCTGCGTCACTACGTCGTAGCTCGCGTAGAACAGCGCTTCGTCGGTAACCGGGAAGCTCACGCCAACACGGGGCTGGAATTCGAACTGTGCCTCGTAGTCTTCAAACTGGTCAGCCGTCATCGTAGTGATGGGGTTACCATCAGCATCCGTCAGCGAACGAGGCTTACCTGATGAAGGCTGGTCCAGCACAACATCCTGCGACACCTCTTCCCCACCAGCGTTGTAGAACTGGCCGTCTAGGTCACGGTACCCTACGAGGTCACCTGTCGACTCGTTAAAGTACGCAGCAAAGTCAGAACCGATGTTGGAGGGGCGGTCTGAGATGCTACCTGCCCGCTCAATCGGGAAGTAGGTGTAGCGGTCTTTGAGCACCGACGTGTTGTTGTCGAAGACATCAAAGCGGAAGCCGATTTGAAGGACGATGTCCTGATACTCCAGTTTGTCCTGGATGTAGCCCGCATAGTAGATAGGCTGGTACGGCGCAATGTTCAGGTCCGAGCGCGGACGCGTGTCATCCGTAGCAGCTGCGACAAAGGCATCGATGTCCTGCGTATCTACTTCGTTCAGGCCAAGGTAGTCGTAACCGTAGTAGGAGATCCGGTTGGAGACAGCGTTGAACGGGACGTCTTCGTAGCGGTCAATGGCCTGCTCCTCACCAGCTTCCACGCTGCCGTCGTTGAACAGACGAGCCAAGGAGTTGGGCGAGATGCTGAAGAAGCGGTTGGTCCGCTGCTCAAACTCACCACCAAATTCCAGCTGGTGGATGCCGATCTGCGTCGTGGCGGAAGCCACGAAGCCCAGACGCTGGCTGTTCGACTTGCTGTACCCTTGGGCTGATGCACCTGGCAGGCTAAAGAGGCTGAACACCCCTGCCGTGCTGGGCAGCGCACCATCTTGATACTGCGCGGTGTAGTTGTGATCAGCAGCACTGTAGCGCACGTAGCGGGTTGCTACCTCGTTCGACGGATGGTCGATGTCACCGTAGAAGAGTACATCGCGCACGTCATTGGAGAAAGCGCTGTTGTAGCTAAAGGACTCAAAGTCTTCAAAGCTCACCTGGATCTGGTAGAAGGTGCTTGCCGAGAAGTACTGCGTCCAGCTTGCGTTCAGGCGGATGGTCTGGTTCTCGAAGCGACCGAAACGCTCTGGCGCATATAGCGAACGGGAGTTGCTGAAGTTGTCGCCTGCACCAGCAACATACGTACCGCCCACGCGGATGCGTGCGTTGTCCGAAAGGCTAAACGTGAGGTTACCACCCAGGTTGTAGCTGTAGCTGGAGGCGTCGGGACGTGCATCCTGGCGGCCAATTTGATCAGAGATAGCCGTTGCGCCCTGGATGGGTGAGTGCGAGACTAGGCTGAATCCTTCTGGGATAGACCCTTGGGCGGCGAGTACAGAGTCCACTTGCGCCTCTGAGAAGAAGCCGTCCGCGTCAGTCTCAATGCCGACGGGGAACGGAATCACCTGCTCCTGGCCTGTCTCGTCGTTCGAGATGCGTAGTGACTGCGGATTGGCCCGTAGCGCGGCCTGCAGGTTCTCATCGATCACGGGGTAGCCAATGGCGCGTAGGCCGCCGCTACCACGAGCGCTGTACTGGCCCGACAGGAAGAAGGCCATCCGGTTGTCGATCACAGGACCGCCAAGCGTACCTGTAAAGTCGTTGTAGCCGAACTCGTCCAGTACTTCAGAGGTGATAGCTTCTACAGAGCCGAACAGGTCACGCGCGATGCCACCTTTGGTCGTGATCGAGATGACCCCCGACATGGCATCCCCGTATTTGGCCGGGATGCTACCGATGAGCATTTCCTGCTCCTGGATGGCGTCCGTCGGCACGCCGATGCTGCCGATCACACGGACACCGTCGACGAAGAAGGCAACCTCTTCGCCACGGCCACCGCGGATGTTAAGCGTACCGCTGGTCTCCTCGCTGACAACCCCCCCTTGGAGGGCCGCAATGTTGGAGACGCCGCGCACGGGCAGGGCTGCAATGGTTTCTGCCGTCACGGTCTTTGGAACCCCGATGGCGTCTTTCTGAATGAGCGGCCGTTCGTATTCAACGACGATCTCGTCCAGCTCAACCCCAGCCGACAGCGAAGCGTTCTGCTCGCGCGTGCGGTTGGAGATGATCTCAACGCCCGTGACGGTCACCGTCTGGTACCCCACGAACGAGAACTGAACGTCATACGTGCCTGAGGGGACCCCCAGGACGACGTAATTACCGTCGATGTCGGTTACGGTACCTCGCTGCGTACCGATGAGTAACACCTGTGCCCCTGGGAGAGAGTCACCGGTGTCAGCATCGATCACCTTGCCCGACAGCTTTCCCGTATTCTGGGCGAGCGCGAACATTGGCGTAGCAAGCAGCAAGAGTACAACCGTACCCCATTTACGTAACATATGCTACCTCCTCTAATGATGTGATAGGATGTGTGGCTAGAAGTGAGGCGCACCGCGTAGCGGCGGAGACACCTCGGTGGATGTGGTGCAATCCAATGGGAGTAGTATCCGCGATAAAGGGCTTACGTCACGGGCAGCTGAGTCTCTTGTGCTGGACCGCCAATGGCTGAACATCCAAGGTGCAGGCCGAAGGGACCTGCAGGTGAGGCGGATGACAGAGGGGGGAGTAGATAGGCTGTAGCCGTAGCACCATGCAGGAAGAGCGGAGGGTCTGCGCGAGATGTTTAAGTGGGCTTTTCGCGGTTGAGGCGCCAATATATACGGCCCTTCCAGTTATTGTCAAGGGATTGTGGAGTCCCCTCGGTGATATGTACCACTCCCTCCGCTCACCTGAGATCTCAAAACCTCTTGTTTCACAAAAAAAATCGATACTCCAAATAAAAACACAGCAAAAAGCCTAATTATCGGCGTCCTTGCGGAAAATGTCTGGCAGTGGCCTACTTTTTTTAGCCGCCAAAAAAGAAATGTAGCAACTGTAACTTCCTGTGCTTCGCACTCTATTCACGCTCAGAAGCCCTTCCGTGCTCACTGCTCTACCAGGGCAACCTGCTCTATCCATTCCCAGACCTGAGCGCATCCCTTACGCGTACTTGCAGAAGTCGGCAGTACCGGAATCTCCATCCCAAAACCTTTCAGCATCTGTTCTGTGCGTACCAGGCTGGCCTTGGTCTTATTGTTTGATCCCTTGTCCACCTTTGTCAAGAGAATGAGATACGGTACGGGGTGGCCCTTCATCCACGTCATCAGTTCTTGATCAAGCGCAGTGGGGGGATGGCGGCTGTCGATCAGGTGGCACACGCAGGCCAGCGGGTCCCGCTCCTGCAAGTAGCGTGTGATTAAGCGCGCCCAACTTGCACGCTGCTTCTTGGAGGTCTTTGCGTACCCAAACCCCGGTAGGTCCACCAGATAGAAGGCATCGTTGACCGCGTAATAATTAATCTCCTGCGTCTTGCCGGGCGTTGAGCTGGTACGCGCCAGCGCCTTGCGCCTGACTAAGGCGTTGAGTAGCGAGCTCTTTCCCACATTGGACCGTCCCACAAACGCCACTTCGGGCCAGCCCGTGGTTGGCATCTGTGACCAGTGCGCAGCCCCTCCTACGAAATGTACCTGCCTAATTTTCATTGCTCGTCATCTATCAGGGACGCTACGGCGGTGGGCCCCAGTTCTTCTGGCTGAGCGCCGGACTGGGTGACTGCAAACGCAGCAGCAGCGCTGGCATTGGCCAGCGCCGTCGCTATCGGAAGGCCACGGGCGTAGCTAGCCGCCAAGGCTCCGTTGAAGACGTCTCCCGCGCCCGTAGTATCGATGGCCGTGACGTGGTGGGCCGCGATATGGTGTAGCCCCTCGTCAGCATACCAAGCAGCGCCCTTGGCACCTTGGGTCACCACGAGGTGGGTCACGCCCGTGTGCTCACGCCAAGCGGCCGCCTCTAGCGGCGTTGTGGCGCCACTCATCTGGCGAAACTCGTGCTCGTTCGGCGTCAAGATGTGTATGTGCTGCAGTAACGACGCGGGCACGGCGCGGGCTGGCGCAGGGTTTAGCACCACACAGCATCCCTCAGCGTGCGCCATCTCGACAGCGGCGGATATGGTTGCCATGGGCACTTCAAGCTGCAGCAGGACCACGTCTGCTTCGGCGAACGCTTGCCGGACCAGATGCCCAGGCCGGAGCTCTTGGTTTGCCCCTGATGCAACGGCGATGCTGTTTTCGCCATGTGCATCGACCGTGATGAGCGCTACTCCGGTTGCCGCGGTGCGGCTGCGGGCCACGTAGGCGGTGTTGATACCGATGGCTTGCCAGCGCTCCACCGTGGCCTCGCCCAGGGCATCAGCGCCCACACAAGCCATCAGGGTTACCTCGGCACCCAGCCGGGCAGCGGCCACGGCTTGGTTGGCGCCCTTGCCGCCGGGCATCTGCCGGAAGGTGCCACCGAGTATGGTCTCGCCAGGCGCAGGCAAGCGGGGGACGCGCACCACCATATCGGTGTTGGCACTCCCTATAACTAGAACCCGCCCCATCGGCAGCTCTCCTCGCTAACAACATTGAACAAGACGCTGATGCTCCAAGATAGATGCCTATCTGTCCGTACGCCACCGTTGCACTCTCGGGAGGTAGTGGCTAGGTTGCGCTGTCCTCACACTTGCTGTCGTCTACACGCTTATGCACGTCCTCAGAACTGTCGTCCTGCTTACCCTCTTGTTCATGGCGGTAGGCTGCCGCCCCGCAACAGAGGGTCCAGAACGCCCCACCGTTGCCTTGGTCATGAAGTCCCTCGCCAACGAGTTCTTCGTCACCATGGCCGACGGCGCGCGCGCCCATCAGGCCGATAATGCTGCCACCTACGAGCTCATCGTGAACGGCATCAAAGATGAAAGCGACCTCAGCCAGCAGGTGGCCCTCGTAGAACAGATGATGGCGCGTGGCGTGGATGCCATCGTGCTCGCCCCAGCCGACTCACGGGCACTGGTACCCATTGTCAAACGCGCCCAAGACGCGGGCATCACGGTTATCAACATCGACAACAAGCTGGATGCCGCAACGCTGGCTGACGTAGGCGCGAGCGTTCCGTTCGTTGGCCCGGATAACCGAGCAGGTGCGCGAGCAGTAGGCGAGGTGGTGGCGGCAGAGCTCGCCCAAGGCGATGAGGTGGCGATCATCGGCGGTATTCCCACGGCCTTCAACGCGCAACAACGACAGGCGGGCTTCGAGGACGCCATGCAGGCGGCAGGCATCGACGTGGTCAGCGTACAGAGTGGAAGCTGGGAGCAAGCCAAGGGCAACCAAGTGGCCGCTGCCCTACTCAGCGAACACCCCAACCTCAAAGCGCTGCTGTGCAGCAACGACAACATGGCTCTGGGCGCCGCAGCGGCCGTGCAACAAGCGGGCAAGACGGGCGAAGTGCTCATTGCTGGCTTCGACAATATCAGCGCCATACAGCGGCTGCTTGCCGACGGGCAGGTGATCGCCACGGCCGACCAGCACGGTGATCAACTCGCCGTGTACGGCATCGAAGCCGCGTTGCAAATCATTACAGGCGCTGCTGCACCCGCCGACCAGCAAACACCTGTCGATGTAGTCTTAGCCGATTAACCGATGCGCCTGCTTGTACTCCTCAGGCCATATGCTGCCCTGCTCGCCGTGCTCGGTGGGCTTGTGGTCCTCTTTGGCGCCTTGAGTAACCACTTCCTGTCGCCTTTGACGCTTCGGACACTAGCCGGGCAGATCCCGCCGCTCGTAGTCGTGTCGGTAGGTATGACGTTCGTGCTGATCATCGCTGGTATTGACCTGTCGGTGGGGGCCGTGGTTGGCCTGAGCAGCGCAGTCATGGGCGTGCTCATGGTTCAAGCTGGATGGTCGCTGCCGCTGAGCCTCGCAGGTGCTCTACTGGCGGGTGCGGCTTGTGGCGCCATCAACGGCGGTATCAGCGTACGGTGGCGCATCCCGTCGTTCATCGTCACACTCGGCATGCTAGAGATGGCGCGTGGCGGCGCCTACCTGGTGACCAACTCGCAAACTCAGTATGTGGGTGCGGGCGTCCAAGTCCTCAGCGCACCCGTTGCAGGCCTCCCCTTCGCTTTTTGGATGGCCCTGGCCGTCGTAGCGGTTGCCCAAGTGGTCTTGACGCGTACTGTTTTTGGCCGCCACATGCTGGCTACCGGAGGCAACCGGGAGGCCGCGCGGCTGGCTGGTGTGACCCCGGGCCGTGTCGAGTTCGCGGTGTTTGTCATTGCAGGCCTGCTCAGCGCACTCGGTGGCGTATTCCAAATGGGCTACCTGGGGTCCGCGGACCCCAATGCGGGTATTGGAATGGAGCTTGCCGCCATCGCCGCCGTCGTAATTGGTGGCACGAGCCTGATGGGCGGGCAAGGGTCGGTAATCGCTACCTTCCTCGGGGTGCTGATCATCGCCGTGCTGCAGTTGGGCTTGGCGCAGTTAGGCGTCAGCGAGCCGATGAAGCGCGTGGTGACCGGGGGCGTCATTGTCATCGCCGTCATTGCGGACGTCTACCGCAGGAAGGGCGACTGATTGGCCCTCACCGATTGCGCCACATCTTGCAAAGCCCCTGGTAGTTGCCGTACCCTCTGCAGGCAACCCCTTCCCTTTGCTTTGGCCATATGCCTGCAGTCGCTCCCGGCTGCTTGGCCTCGTGCGCAGTTATGACGCCTTCACTTCCCTCAGACGAGGTCCTTCGTATCCTCGTTGAGCACGCTACCGACATCCTGGCGGTTCATGACGCTGAAGGGCGGTACGTCTATGTGAGCCCGGCCATCACGCAAACCCTTGGGTATGAGGTCTGCGAGTTGATCGGGCAGTTGCCTGCAGATCACATCCACCCCGACGACGTTGCCCGGCTCAAGGAAGTCATGGCGATGCACTTCAGCGCGGCGGCGCCGCAGCGTTCAAACGTGATCAACCATGTTCGCTATCGGCGGCGGCATAAGGATGGCCATCATGTTTGGGTGTCTACGTCTAACCGCGTGATCCGAGACGAGCACGGGCAGGCGCTTTTCTCTGTCAGTGCTGTCCGCGATGTCTCAGAGCTGGTTGAGCACGAAACGGTGCTGTCTGAAAGCGAAGCGCGCTGGCGGTCCTTGGTTGAGCACTTCCCTGACCCCATCGTCCTTAGCACCTTCGACTCCGAGATCCTCTACACCAACGAAGCGGGGGTGCGCATCCTCGACGCCCCATCTGCTGAGGCGGTGTATGCACACAAGACCTTACATTTCCTGCACCCGTCGCACCATGCCACAGCAGCGGCACGCATGGCCCAAGTGCAGCGTGGCGAGCCTGTAGCGCCCGTGCTGTATCAGCTCGTCGGCTTCAGGTCAAAGACGCGGTATGCCGAGTTCACCTCGGTGCCTATTGTCTATCAGGGCCGACGTGTCGTCCAGCACATCGTTCGCGATGTGACCGAGGCAAAGCACGATCGCACCTCCCTCCATCGGCTGGCGGCACGCTTGGAGATGCTCAACAGCCTACAGCGGCGGATGCTCGAAGGCGAGCCGCTCAGCACGGCCATCCGCAGTACGCTGCAAGAGCTCCATCGCCTCGTCTCCTTTGAGCGTGCGAGCGTACGGCTTCTGGACCGCACCACCCACTCCACCCAGTTGTGCAGTGCCTATGACGTGGCGGGCCCCGATGTGCCTCGCCCCGGTGACCTCTCGCTGGCGGACCTCGACATGTACCAGCCCGACGGCCGCATTCGGACGCGGCCTCTTCATGTCACCCATCTGCGCTCGAACCCCCAGCCCTCGCCCCTCCACGAACGGCTGCGCAGTTATGGCGTCGGCTCGTTTGTGACGCTGCCGCTTGTGGCCAAAGGCGTCGTGCATGGCACGTTCAACATCGCCCTCACGCACGAACAAGGCTTCTCGAACGAGGCCTTGGACATTCTCTACGACCTCTCCGACTTGCTCGCCATTGGCATTAAGCAGCGCGACCTGGAGCAGAAGCGCAAGCAGCATGAGGTCGAGCTGATTGAAGCCCGCGAGCAGGCGCTTGAGATGAGCCGCCTGAAGTCAACGTTCTTGGCCAACATGAGCCACGAAATACGCACGCCGCTGACGGCCATCATCGGCTTTGCAGACATCCTAGCCTTGAATGACAGCCAGACCGACAACCGGGAGTTTGCACGCCTCATCCGCCAAAGCGGGCAGCGCCTCCTCGACACCTTAAACTCGGTGCTCGACTTGGCGCAACTGGAAGGCGACATGGTGCCCATCGACTGGCAGTGGATCAACGTACGAGACGTAGCAGAGGGCGTAGCGGAGATGCTGCGCCCGCGCCTCGCCGACAGGCCCGTGGCCTTGTTTGTGCGCCCTGAAGACGACACACCTATCCCCGTCTTCAGCGACGTGGGCGCGCTCCAACGCATCTTGGTTAACCTAGCCAGCAACGCCATTAAGTTCACCGACGACGGCGAGGTCTGTATTGAACTGGGGGTGGAAGCAGAAACCTTAACCGTCGCCGTCAGCGATACGGGCATCGGCATTCCCGAGCACTTCCTCCCGCACCTGTTCGACGAGTTCCGCCAGGCCTCATCAGGCATCTCACGCGATTACGAAGGTAGCGGGCTCGGCCTCACCATCACCAAACGTCTTGTGGAGTTGCTGGAAGGGGAGATTCAGGTGCAGAGCGAACCAGGCAAAGGTACCTGCTTTACGGTGACCCTGCCTTTTGGCGATCACGTCCCGGATGCCTCACCTACAGACGCCCTGCGCGAGTCTTCGGTGTCGTATCGCCCGCGTCTACTCGTGGCTGCCCCAGCGTCTTTCGCACGCGCACAACTCACGCAACGTTTGGGCAGCAGTTATGACGTCGATACTGCGGATCACCTCACCGAAGCGCTAGCACACACCACCAAGCACTTGTACGACGTGGTGCTCCTGAGCCCCGACGTGGAGGGAGGGCTCCCGGCCGTGCGCCATCAGCCAGACTACGCGGCTGTGCCCATCATCGCGTGGCCCTCCGCCTGCGACAACGACGAGCACGCTATACATCGGGCCGCCGGGTTTGATGGCTGCCTGCTTGCCGATGCACAGCCCGACGACCTGTACGCAGCGCTTGCTCGCATCCGATTCTCCTCCACCTGATTGTTCGCATGCATGACTGTTGGGCTCGTCTATGACACCTTCGGGGACTACCCTTGGCAACCCGGCGACCCGCCCGATGCCGACGCCGAATACGAGCCCGAGGCCACCATTCTGGCGCTGGAAGACGCCATCCGCCACTTGGGCCATACGCCTCAGCGCATCGGGACGGCCTACGACCTCCTTGCACGACTTGACACGCTAGCCGTGGATGCCGTGGTCAACATTGCAGAGGCCGCACACACGCGCAACCGCGAAGGCTACGTGCCCACCCTGCTCGAAATGCGCGGCATCCCGTTCTTGGGCTCAGATGCCCTCACGCTCTCACTCAGTCTGGACAAGTGCTGGACGAAAGACCTTGCAGCCGCTGCCGGAGTCACGACGCCCCCTTACGCAGCCTATCGTTCGCCCGATGACATAGTGGCCAGCGCACTGCCTGCTCCCTTCCCACTCTTCGTGAAACCGCGCTACGAGGGCTCGTCGAAAGGCATCACGCCGGCTAGCCGCGTGGATGATCTGGCGGCGCTGCGCGAGCAAGTAGCGTTTGTCACGGCGACGTACCACCAAGACGCGCTGGTGGAAGCGTTCATCTCGGGCGGCGGCGAGTTTACGGTGGGCGTCATCGGGCACGCTCCCGTCGAGGCCTTGCCCGTGCTCCAACGCGCCGTTGAGCCCACCACGCGTATCGGGCTGCATGCCCTGGAGCATCGCGGGCTGGAAGCGCAAGAGTATGGCTACCTGCTCGAAGGACAGATCGATGCTGCGCTTGAGGCGCGGCTGCAGCACGACGCGCTGGTCGTCTTCCGCAAGCTGGAGTGCCTCGACTTCGCCCGCCTCGACTTCCGCGTGGATGCCCACGGGCAGCCGTGGTTTCTGGAGATCAACCCGCTGCCCACGTTCGACCCCGAAGGCACGTTCGCCATCGCCGCCGAGCTGATGGGGCGCTCGTACACCGACTTTCTCGCCGATGTCCTCGCGCGCGGCCTTGTACGCATCGGGGCTTCTTCCTAGAGGGTTCGCACCTCGGGTTCGGAAGCCCTTTTGGGAGATCGTACCTTGCCGTTCCTCCGCTGCCCCTCCTCTATGCCAACCATCCGCCTTTCATGAACACCTCCTCGTTCGTCGAAGACCTGGGTCAGTTCAAGACCCTTGAGCAATTCATCCTCGAAGATCAGCTCTCGTTTCCGCATGCTTACGGCTCGTTCACGCGGCTGCTCTACAGCATCAGCCTCGCGGCTAAGATCATCAACCACACGATGCGCCGCGCAGGCCTGGCCGACATTGGCGGAGCCACGGGGACGATCAACGTGCAGGGCGAGGTGCAACAGAAGATGGACCTGGCGGCACACCGCGAATTCGTGCGCGCGCTCTACCGCAGCGGCGAGTGCTGCCTGATTGGCTCGGAAGAGCACGATGAGGCCATCCCCCTCCGCCCTGACACCGAAGGCGATGGGCGCTACGTGGTGCTGTTCGACCCGCTGGATGGCTCGACGAATATTGAGGTCAACATCTCGGTGGGCACCATCTTTAGCATCTACCATCTGCCGGAGGGCGTGGAGCCGTCGCTGGAGGCGGCGCTGCGGCCAGGGTGCGAGCAGGTGGCGGCGGGCTATGTGGTCTACGGCTCGTCGACCATCCTTGTGTACACCACCGGCAACGGCGTCAACGGCTTTACGCTGGACCCCAGCATCGGCGAGTTCTTGCTGTCGCACCCGAACATCCAGACGCCTAAGACCGCGCGCGTCTACTCGGTGAACGAGGGGAACTACAACGCCTTCGAGCCCGGCCTGCGCCAGTACATCAAGTGGTGCCAACGCGAGGACGACGCCACGGGGCGGCCGTACACCACGCGCTACATCGGCTCGTTCGTGGCAGATTTCCACCGCAACCTGCTGCATGGTGGGCTCTACATCTACCCCAATACCACGAAGAACCCGAACGGCAAGCTGCGGCTGATGTACGAGGCCAACCCGCTTGCTTTCATCGCGGAGCAGGCGGGCGGACTCGCTATTGACGGGACCGGGCGGCTCCTGGACCAGATGCCGACGTCACTGCACCAGCGCACGCCGCTGTACATCGGTAGCCCGGAGATGGTGGAGCGCGTGCAGCGTTTTCTCACGGGCGACGAGGTGTGACCTGTTTCAGGCGTCTGCTTCTTCAGCGCTACGCTGGGCTTTCAGGGCTTCTAGCAAGACGTTAAACTCTTCGTGGCAGCACGGGCAGGACTGGAGGTGGGCTTCCACAAGCGGCATGGCTTCCTCGGGCTTCTTGCCAGCCAGGATCTGCTCGGCGAACGCATCGAGCACCTCGTAGCAATCGCCACACCCCATCTTCGGGGCATCGGTGGCCGAGGCCGCCTCAGCCATCTTCTTGCAATCCCCTTTCTTCAGCTTCATGATCCGGTGTGCGTTGTCCGATGTGGTGTGGGCTTGACGTTGAGATGCGGGGCCGTCTTACGTGTTTGCCGTGCGTCGCTACAGTTCGTCTAAGATGCCTTCGGGCGTCAGGCCGCGATCTTCTAGGCCTTTGCGGAGGCGTTTGCGCGCGTCGAAGATGAGCTTGTAAAGCGCGTTGCGGTTGCTGCCCAGCCGCTCAGCCACCACCTCGACGGGCATGCCCTGGATGACGACGCCCGTCAACGCTTGCCGCTGCCGCTCGCTCAAGTCCTCGGCGATCACCTGTTCCACCTGCGCCACAATCATGCTCTGCGACGTCTGCTCCTCGGGGTTGAGGTCGTGGTCTGAGAGCACGGTCGGCGTGTAGTCGCTGCTGCCGTCGTCGCTACCCGTCAGGTCGGAGAGGGCGACGTCCTGCCAGCGCTTCCGGCGGAGTTCGGAGAGCGCCACGCGCACGGCGATTTTTTGCGCCCACGTCGTGAAGCGGCTCTCGCCCCGGAACGAGTCGAGGTTGTCCAGGATCTTGAGGAGCGCTTCCTGCACGAAGTCCTCCACGAGCGTGTCGATGGTGCTGCCGGGTGCCCGTTGTGCAAGGGCAGCACGGAGGCCGCGGACCAGCCGCTCGCGCAGCGCCGCCAGGGCACGGTCGCGGCGCGGGCCTTTGAGGGCAGCGACCCATTCGTCGTTGGAGGACGGTACAGAGAATGTGGCGGGAGGCGCAGAAGCGGCCATGCGGGGCGAGGCATCGAGGAGGACACGTACGGAGCACGTCTCGGCCTGTGTCAGGTAACGGATCGACCGTCGTCTGCATCAGGAAGGCGCGCAATGAGATCAACACGAGAGGCCTCAGCCTGTTTCGGCTTGCCCCGCGTGCCGCTCCAGCGCTACTATATCCTCACTGCCTCCCTGCCACTGACTGCACACCCCTCATGGATGCCTGGAACACCTTCGTCGACTGGTTCTTGAGCCTCGGCGACCAATACGGCGTAGACCCCATCATTTTCGGCGTCATCTACGTGGGCGCGATTCCGTTTTTCACGATTTCGCTGGGCTGGCTGATTCGCAACCTCCGCAAGAAGAAACCTATCGTGCTGCCCACGCTAGCAACGGGCTTCTTCTTCATCTCGGCCTACCTCTATCTGCTCATCGCGGGCGAGAACATTCCGCTGTGGGTCTACGGCTTTGTCGCCGCGATGGTGGCGTTTGGCGTGTACTCGACGATGCAGAAGATCCGCGCAGGTGTGAACGAGTCTGCCGAACCTGAAGACGCCGCGCTCTCGGGCTCCGAAGCGTAGCGCGCCTTATTCAGCCTTACAACGCTTCCACGTCGATGATCAAGTCGGGCGTGTGAAGACGGATCGTGCGGTGCTCGTTGACGAGTTCGTAGCGCTCCACTTCGTCCGGCAGCATCTCTGGCGGCGTGTGCATGGCGAAGAGCGTGTCGGCCACCACTTGCCAGTCTTCGCGCGTCAGATGAACTTGCGCCTGCCCGTCTTCCTCCACCATGTCGGCGTACTGGATGGCGCGGTTCATGTGGGTAATGCCCATTTTCTGATGTAGGTTCGGGTCCATCGTCGCGGGAAGTAACGTAGATTAAGGCGTTGCGTGTAGGTTGTGATCAACCGTAGCCTGCTTCGCCGCGTTCCCCTGTCCGCTTCTGATTCAACAGCCCTTCGCATGCGCGCGTACCTCGATTACCTCCAAGACATTCTCGACCACGGCACGCGCAAAGCCGACCGTACGGGTACCGGCACGATCAGCGTGTTCGGGCGGCAACTGCGGTTCGACCTGCAGGAGGGCTTCCCGCTCGTCACCACCAAGAAGCTGCACCTGCGCAGCATCATCCACGAGCTGCTGTGGTTCCTCAGCGGCGATACTAACGTGCGCTACCTGCAGGAGAACGGCGTGCGCATCTGGAACGCGTGGGCCGATGCCGACGGCAACCTCGGCCCCGTCTACGGCAAGCAGTGGCGCGACTTCGGCGGCGTGGATCAGGTGACCAACCTTGTCGCAGCGCTCAAAGCCAACCCTAACTCGCGGCGCCACCTCGTGAGCGCGTGGAATCCCGCCGAGTTACCCAACATGGCCCTCCCCCCGTGTCACTATGCCTATCAGTGCTACGTGGCCGATGGGAAGCTATCGTTCATGTGGCAGCAGCGCTCGGTGGATAGCTTCCTCGGTCTCCCCTTCAACATCGCCTCGTACGCGCTGCTCGCGCACATGCTGGCCGCACAGACGGGCTACGACGTGGGCGATCTCATCTTCACCGGCGGCGACTGCCACATCTACCTCAACCACCTGGAGCAGGTGCAGGAGCAACTCGCCCGCGAGCCCTACCCTCTACCGCGCCTCGTCCTCCACCGCACACCCGACTCCATCTTCGACTACCGCTTCGAGGACTTCGAGATCGTGGACTACCAGCACCATCCCACGATCAAGGCGCCGATTGCCGTTTGAACGTGCGCAAGCATAAGCGAAAGTGTAAATCCAGCGCACAAAGCATCGTCTTTTTTGTAGTGACAAGACGCCTAATTACCCTGTTAATCCTGATCAATCGATGGATTGACTCGGGTATATTTTTGCTTAGCAACGGCTCTGTTGCACGGAGGCAAGAGGTAGGCACATTGCCCCCTCACCCCATTCTGCTCACCCTGCCGAGAGTGCATAGCTCTCCGGGCGGCCCAACGCCAGCATACCGTTGAGCACCTTGCTGCCGATTCGCGCCTCCGTCT
>JBCDJT010000126.1:0-14712 GCA_038747545.1 Bacteroidota bacterium | reverse complement strand
TCCCAGATAATTATATTCACTTTCAACAACTACATTAAACCCAATAATATATGCTCAAATAAATCATTTTCATTTTTTTTAGTAACTATATAATCATCCATAAACACATAAAAATACCCAGCACTACCAATACCAACAAATTGATGCCCTCCAAATGCTTCTCCTACAGGAAAAATATCATCATTAACCTTCTTAGAGAAATAGGCAAAGCGATCATCTTCCCCAAAAGCAAGCTGTGGATCTATTTGGATATTTCCAGGATGAAAATCAACTCCTAATGTAGCAGGTTCAATAGTTAATCCATGAAACTCTCTAATGAAATTACACGCGTGCGAACTAGGCACAGAAAACTTTATTTCAAGTATTGACTGCAACCACCCTTTCGAGACTCGCGCCTCATACCAACCTGATTTAGCTATAAGAGAAGCAACTTTTTTTGAATACATATTAAATTCACTCATTTTTTCTGTTTGCATCACGTAATCCGAGCTGCCCCAGAACATGACGACATGATGGACAAGCTTCTTTTGGTTTTCCGTGATTACTGCTTTGCGGCCCCCTGACGGAACGAACATCACTGATTGCCCCTGAAACATCAGCACCGTCATTGAGCGCATTTGACAGGCATTGAGCCTCGGCGCACTTACCATGTTGATATGGTGCTGACCTTTTGTTCATTGGGACGTTGTCATACACAGCTTGTACATCAGGGTGTAATTGTCCTCCATGAGCGCTCCCACTTACCCCAGAGTAAACTTTGCCATCCTGCGTTGTCAATGTTCCAGCCGCCCCTGGTCTTGGCTTCAGTGTTTGAGCAGCATCTGCAGCTTGGCCAGCATTTCTTGCCCCCCCAACTACACCCAATGCTTGAGCGGCGTCTTTCACATCGCCAGCACTCACGGGAAGCAATTCGCTTGCTAGTGATGCACCTGCCACTATGCGCTCACCAATACTTGCATTACCGTCCAACACCGTCTGAACATCAGAGACTACCCCTGAAAACGCATCGGCGTATGTAGCTCCTTTCTTCAGTGAGCCCACGCCTTCACGGGCTACCGTTTGCGTGACCTTTACTGCTGCCTTGGCAATTTTAGTCCAAATCGACCGACCATCCGGGTCATAATTGACCAGCGGGTTGTTGTCCACGTAGTTGTACGGACTCAAAGAGGGGTATATATCCGCAAGCGGGTCCACCGCGCCCCACCGCCCAACCACCGGGTCGTAGTACCGTGCTCCTGCGTACACCTGACCCGTCTCCTCGTCCAGCTCGTGCCCCGTGTAGTTCTCCCGCGTCCCCGTCCCCGCCTGGTACACCCGACCCGGCTGCTCCAGACCGAACGGGTAGTAGTCCGACGCACCCACCACCACGCCATCCTCGTTCACCGTCGCGCGCACCGACCCCAGGTGGTCCGCCATGTAGTAGTACCGCTTCGACGCCCCCGAGCGCGCCACGCCCTCCACATTCAGCACCAGCGGGCTACCACCCAGGTCCGCGTCGCTGTGGAAGATCGCGATATCGTCCAGCTTTAGCCCCGCGCTCTGCGGCAGGAAGTGCACCGTCACCTCCAGGCTCTGCCCCGCCGCTATCGTGTAGTCGCCCGTGCAGGTGTCCGCGTTTGTGTCGAACGGGAAGTAGCATACCTCCTCCGGCTGACCCGCTGGACCCTCGACTGAGAGCGCGAAGTCGCCCCGGTTGCCCAGGCCCAGCTGCACCGTCTGGCTCTGGCTTGCGTTCTTGTTCCTCAGCACCAGCGTCCGCTCGATCAGCGCTACATCCGTCTCCCCTACATCTACGGCCGGGAAGCTGAGCAAGCTCACCGCTGGCTCTACGGCCAGGTGTACATCGTCCAACGCCTCTTTCACCTCGCCACGCAACGCGATCTCGCTCCGGTAGCACGGCAGTCCACCACCTACTGGGCAGCGCGCCGCGTCGTTCACCGGCAGCACGTCCGGATGGTCGCCGTCGTAGTGGTACAGGTACACCGTCGTCGCCTCGGTGAAGCGGCAGGCGTCATCCACGGCCGCCCCGCTCGGGCACGTGTAGGGCGGCGTTCCACCCCGACGCGCGCATCTTCTGGATGCGCGACGGTAGCATAGCGTCTCGCACAGCCGATGAGTTTGCGGGTCTGTTCAACCGTGGCCCAGCGCCTGATGAAGCGGACCGCAAGCGCAGCATCACCCACCTCGAAATCACAGGCGACGTTGGCATTGCCACCATCGAGCTCGACTACCCGAACGCCTTCCTGACGGACTACATGACGCTTATCAAGGTCGATGGCGCGTGGAAGATCATCAACAAGACGTTCACGCGTGCCGCGCCGCGCAATCGTTAAGCTCGTCCCGATCTATCGCCGGGCCTCGCGTTCTGCATCGCAAGGCCCGGCGTGCCCGCTCTGCCCATGCGTGCTCCGGCCTACTTGGCCTTGTGGTAGACGCCGCTGCCCAGCCTTCTCGCCCAATGGCCTCCGCAACCGCCGACCGAGCCAACCGAAGCGCGGGTGCTGGTTCGGCTCTGCGACTAGCATCGCTGGCGGCACTACGTATAGACACAGGCGAGGGCGCCGGGGCCGCTCCACGGACGCTCGCACCAACGCCTTCCTGGTTATGCTGTCGTACTGGCTCGGATAGACTTGTAGCCGTCTTTGATCAGGTCGTGCAGGAACTGGCTCTTGCGGCCATCGTTTTCTGAGCATCGCCACCTTTCGGGCGGCAGCATTTATCACTGTGCAGAGGACGCCATGACAGAAACGGCACCCAGAAAGAAAACGAAATCCGCACCCATCACGCTGTCTGATCGGGCGTCGGACGAGATCCTCAAGATCATCCGCACCAAGCAACTCCCCGATGGCTACGCCTTGCGTGTAGGCGTGCGTGGCGGAGGCTGCTCGGGCATGAGCTATATCCTCGGCTTCGACCGCAAGCGCGAGCACGACAAGCAATACGACATCGATGGGATCACCGTATACCTCGATAAGCGGCAGGGGTTGTACCTCATGGGGACGACCGTAGACTACCACGATGGCCTGAATGCTCGTGGCTTCACCTTCGATAACCCCAACGCCGTTTCCACGTGCGGCTGTGGGTCGAGCTTTGGCGTTTGACCGAGCGGTCTCGGCATAGCTCCGTTCCAATTCGAGCGTGCGTTGGCCTCCAGCGCACGCTTTTTGTTGCTAGTCTATCCAACTCCGGGTGAAACCTGTCCGTGCGTTATACGGTAGCTAGTCCGCCCTACCCCGAGTGTACGCCATCCGTAGCGTTCGGTGGCGCGTTACACCCTCAACCAGCGTGCGTTTAGCACAACAGCATGGAAGGAAACTTTTCAAACCGCGTGCGCGATGTGATCTCCTACAGCCGTGAAGAAGCCATCCGGCTTGGCCACGATTACATCGGCACTGAACATTTATTGCTGGGCATCATCCGCGAAGGCGAAGGCATCGCCGTCAAGATCTTGCGTAACCTCGGCTGCGACCTCACCAAGTTGAAGAAAGCCATAGAGGATACGGTCCGCTCCACAGGCGGCACCCTCACGGTGGGCAACATCCCGCTGACCAAGCAGGCCGAGAAGGTGCTCAAAATCACCTACCTCGAAGCCAAGCTGTACAAGAGCGACGTCATTGGCACTGAGCATCTGCTGCTGAGCCTGCTGCGCGACGACGAAAACATTGCCGCGCAGATCATGCAGCAAGGGTTCTCGGTCTCGTACGACGCCGTTCGCTCCGAGCTAGACTCGATCATCAGCGGACGTGCTTCCAACCGCCCCACGGCTAGCGTCGCCGAGGGCGGCGGCGGTGGCCGCCCCACTGGATCAGGAAAAGAGCGTAAAATGGCCGATAAAAGTAAAACCCCTGTCCTCGACAACTTCGGTCGCGACCTGACCAAGTTAGCCGACGAAGACAAGCTAGACCCGGTGGTGGGCCGCGAGCGCGAGATCGAACGCGTGGCGCAGGTGCTCAGCCGCCGCAAGAAGAACAACCCGGTGCTCATCGGCGAGCCCGGCGTAGGCAAGACTGCGATTGCGGAAGGCCTTGCCATGCGCATCATCCAGCGCAAGGTCAGCCGCGTGCTCTATGACAAGCGCATCGTCACGCTCGACCTCGCCGCGCTGGTCGCCGGTACCAAGTACCGCGGGCAGTTCGAGGAGCGCATGAAAGCGGTGATGAACGAGCTGGAGAAAAGCCCCGATGTCATCCTGTTCATCGACGAGCTGCACACCATCGTCGGTGCGGGCGGCGCGTCGGGGTCGCTGGATGCGTCGAACATGTTCAAGCCTGCGCTGGCGCGTGGCGAGATCCAGTGCATCGGCGCGACGACGCTGGACGAGTACCGTCAGTACATCGAGAAAGACGGCGCGCTCGACCGACGCTTCCAGAAGATCATGGTCGATCCCTCGACGCCGGAAGAGACCGTCGAAATCCTCCAGAACATCAAAGGCAAGTACGAGGAGCACCACAACGTCAGCTACTCCGACGAAGCACTGGAGCTGGCCGTGAAGCTCTCCGAGCGCTACATCACCGAGCGCTACCTGCCGGACAAAGCCATCGACGTGCTCGACGAGGCGGGTGCTCGCGTCCACCTCTCCAACATCCGCGTGCCCAAAGAAATCGTGGACCTGGAAGACCAGATCGAGCAGATCAAAGAGCTCAAGAACCAAGTCGTCAAGAGCCAGCGCTTCGAGGAGGCGGCGCGCCTGCGCGACAGCGAGAAGCGGTTACAGGAAGAGCTGGAGGCGGCCAAGCAAGACTGGGAGCGCAAGGCCGACACCGAGGTCTACGCCGTTACCGAGCAAAGCATCGCCGAGGTCGTCGCCATGATGACGGGCGTGCCGGTGGACAAGATCTCCGAGCCGGAGCAGCGCAAGCTCCTGGAGATGGAAGACAAGCTCATGGGCCGCGTCATCGGTCAGGACGAGGCGGTGGCCAAGCTCTCGCGCTCTATCCGCCGCACGCGTGCCGGGCTCAAAGATCCGAAGCGTCCCATTGGCTCGTTCATCTTCCTCGGCCCCACAGGCGTGGGCAAAACCGAGCTGGCCAAGGTGTTGACGGAGTACCTGTTCGACTCGCAAGAAGCGCTCATTCGCATCGACATGAGCGAGTACATGGAGAAGTTTTCCGTGAGCCGCCTCGTGGGTGCGCCTCCGGGATACGTCGGTTACGAAGAAGGCGGGCAGCTCACCGAGAAGGTGCGCCGCAAGCCGTACTCGGTCGTCCTGCTCGACGAGATCGAGAAAGCCCACCCCGATGTGTTCAACATCTTGCTTCAAGTGTTGGATGATGGCATCCTGACCGATGGCTTGGGTCGCCGTGTGGACTTCCGCAACACGATTATCATCATGACCTCGAACATCGGGGCGCGCGACATCAAGAACCTGGGCAAAGGCCTCGGCTTCTCGCAGGGCGATGTGACGTTCAACTACCAGAACATGAAGAGCACGGTAGAGGACGCGCTCAAGCGAGTCTTCAACCCCGAGTTCCTCAACCGTATCGACGATGTGATTGTGTTCCACCCGCTGGAGAAGGCGCACATCCACAAGATCATCGACATCATGGCTGTGGAGCTCTTCAAGCGCACAGAGGGCCTTGGCATTGACGTAACACTGGAGCAAAGCGCTAAGGACTTCCTCGTGGAGAAGGGCTACGATCCCAAGTTCGGCGCCCGCCCGCTTCGCCGTGCGATCCAGAAGTACGTGGAGGACCCGATGGCTGAAGAGATCCTGGGCAACAACCTCACGGAAGGTGGCGGTATCGTCATTACACACGACGAGAAGGTGGCGAAGAACACGCTGCAGTTCGCCATCACAAAGCCTGAGCCCAAGCCCGAGCCAGAAGTGGAGCCCGAGGCGGAAGCCACGGCCAATGCCGCCGACGACTCAGGGGGAGACGAGCCCGCTGAGGACACCAAGGAGTGAGCGCTCACCGCCATTACATGAAGGAAGGCCCTGCCGTTGTGGCGGGGCCTTTCTGTTTAACGGATATGCGATATGAGCTTTGACCGCATTGCCATCCTCGGCGTGGGCTTGATTGGCGGATCGTTCGGCCTCGCGTGGAAGCGTGCATTTCCCGAGAGCACGGTCGTCGGTTACGATCGGCCAGCGGTCTTAGACCGGGCCCAGGCTAAGGGCGCCATTGACAGGGGCTGCGTGGAGCTACCGGATGCCGTGTTGGGCGCCGACCTCGTAGTGCTCGCTACGCCCATCGCCACCATCTTGCGCCAGCTCGAAGCCATTGCGCTTCACCTTGATGCGGGCACCGTGGTGACTGACGTAGGCTCGGTCAAGCACCCTATCGCATCATACGCCGATGAGGTGTTGCGCCGCGACACGCCGTTCATCCCCGGCCACCCGATGGCAGGCTCGGAACACGGCGGCATCGACCACGCGGACGCGCTGCTGTTCGAGAACGCTACCTACGTGCTGTGCCCGCCGACGGAGCCCAACATCGCGTTCATCAAACTGTCGAATCAAATCGAGCAGATGGGCGCCCGCGTGCTGCACCTGGAGCCGGAGCAGCACGACCGCATCGCCGCTGCGGTGAGCCACCTGCCGCAGCTGCTGGCCGTCGCGCTGATGAACGTGGCCGCGCGCTTACACGACGCCGACGACCAGACGCTGAAGCTGGCCGCGGGCGGCTTCCGCGACATGACGCGCATCGCCTCGTCGCCCTTTCGGCCGTGGCGCGATATCATCGCGGGTAACCAAGGACCCATCCTCGACACGCTAGCCGCCTTAGCCGCTGAGATCCAAGCGACGCGTAATCGCATCATCGAAGAAGACCTCGACGCGCTCGATACGTCGTTCACACGCGCACAGACCACGCGCGACACCATCCCGCGCGATACCAAAGGCTTTCTCACGCCGCTGTACGACTTGTACGTGTATGTGGAGGATGTGCCTGGCGTGCTGTACTTCATCACGAAGACGCTGTACGAGGATGGCATTAACATCAAGGACATTGAGCTGCTGAAGATCCGCGAGGGCACAGGCGGCGCGTTCCGGCTGAGCGTGGCACGCGCAGACGAAGCCGACCGGGCGGTAGCGGCGCTCGAAAATTATGGGTATACGGCCTACCGACTTTGACGGCTTCCCCCGAGGCAGTATCCTCCGCGGAGTTCTCATAAGCCCTGCGTTCTGCATGTCTGATATCCAAACCACGCCCCTCCACGCGAAGCATCTCGCTCTCGGCGCCAAGATGATGGCTTTTGGGGGGTTCGACATGCCCGTCCAATACAGCGGCATCATCGACGAGCACATGGCTGTCCGTAAGGCTGCTGGCTTGTTCGATGTCAGCCACATGGGCGAGGTAATGGTCACAGGGCCTTCCGCACGCGATTTCGTGCAGCACCTCGTCACCAACGACGTCGATCGGCTCTATGACGGCCGCGCGATGTACACCGCCATGTGTAAGCCCGACGGCGGCATCGTGGACGACCTGCTGGTCTATCGCCGCTCGTCAGAGAGCTACATGCTGGTCATTAACGCGTCCAACATCGACAAGGACGTGGCATGGATGAAGGCAAACAACCCCATGGGTGCTGAGCTTGCCAATGTATCGGCGGAGATGGGATTGCTCGCGCTGCAAGGGCCGAACGCGTTTACCATCGCACAACAGCTCACTGCCCTTGACCTCACAGCCATCAAATACTACCACTTCATCGAAGCTGGCGCGGGTGAGTTCGCCGAGTGTACGTCGGCGATCCTGTCGCATACGGGCTACACGGGCGAGTCGGGGCTGGAGCTGTACGTTCCCGCGAGCGAGGTGGCGGGCTTGTGGGACACGCTGCTGGAGGTTGGCGCGGCGCATGGGCTGAAGCCTGCAGGCTTGGGCGCGCGCGACACCCTCAGGCTGGAGGCTGGCTTCAGCTTGTACGGGCACGAGCTCACCGAGGACACCAATACCATCGAGGCCGGTCTGGGGTGGGTCACGAAGCTGAACACGGATTTTATTGGCAGGGACGCCCTAGCGGCTGTCAAAGAGGCTGGAGCCACCCGGCGCATCGTGGGCTTCAAGCTCGATGGCAAAGGCATTGCCCGCCAGGGCTACCCGATCCTCAACGCCGACGGCGACGTCATCGGAGAAGTTACCAGCGGCAGCCTGTCGCCAGTCTTGGAATGCGGGATCGGGCTGGGCTATGTCGCCAATGAACCTGCGCACACGACACCCGGCGCTGCCATCGGCCTGCAGGTGCGCAAGCGGGTGATTCCCGCGACGGTGCAGAAACCGCCGTTCCATAAGTGAGCGCTGGGCTCATCGTCTCCCCCTCTTCACCGCACGGCTCCCTCCCCTCGCATGCAAGTCGATGTCTTCCTGTCAGCGAATGCTGTTGCCGACGATGACGTGAAAGGCCGGACGGCTGTCGTCATCGATGTCTTTCGGGCCTCGTCCACGATTGTCACCGCGCTCGACAACGGCGCCCGCTCCATCGTACCGGTCGCAGATATGGCCGACGCGGGCAAGATTGCTGCGGCGCTCGACCCTGCGAGCTACGTGCTCGGCGGAGAGCGTGGGGGCATTAAGATCGAAGGCTACCACCACGGCAACTCGCCCTTTGAGTACACCGTGGAGAGTGTGGGCAACAAGACCGTCATCTTCAACACCAGCAACGGAACGCGGGCGCTGACACGCGCAAAATCGGCAGCGCACCTCCTCGTTGGCTGCTTCCTGAACGCCGATGCCGTCACCCAAGCGGTGCGCCAAGCCAACCAGGACTTAGTGTTGATTTGCGCGGGCTCTCAGAACCAGTTCAGCTTGGAAGACGCTTTATGCGCAGGCCTGCTGTTGCATCGGCTGTGGGATGGGCAGGAGCCTGGGCTCGTCTCTGATGCCGCGCATATGGTGTTTAGCCTGTACGCGCAAGATCGCGCCTCCCTCGCGCAGACGCTCACGCGTAGCAATCACGGGCAGCGTCTGATTGGGCTTGGCTACGGCGACGATGTGGCCTACTGCATTCAGCAAAACACTACGGCTCAAGTGCCCGTCTACGATGACAACCACCTGCGTACCCTGACGCGCTGAGCAGCCCACACACATTGGTTTCATCCAGGATGATGCCTACCTTACCAGCGTTACCTGCCCGTCCCATTTGACGTGTGTCTAGCGCCGTATGGCGACCACCAAATCCACGACGCGCAAGCGCAAACCGAGCAAGAAGAAGGCCTCCAAGCCGTTCGTGACGCCGCAGCGGCAGTCCGAGATCATGGGCGCCTTGATGATCCTGCTCGGCCTCCTCTTGGCCCTCGCTTTTGTCAGCTACACCCCGGACGACGACCCGTTTGCCCGCTCGTTCTCTTTCGCTGACGCGTTTTCGGCGCCCAGCGAGCGTGCGCAGAATGCCCTCGGCTTAGTCGGCGCCACCCTGTCATACTACGGCGTCAAGCAGTTCCTGGGCTACGTCATCCTACTGCTTCCGGGCTTCCTTCTGGCGTGGGGGTACGTCCGGTTTCGGCAGAAAGCATCGGGACATCTGCCTGTGCTCAGCGTGCTCGGCTTCGTGGGCGCGTTTGTGTGCTCGGCGCTGCTCGGCTGGTTTCACTATCAACTTGATGCTGGACTCGAACTGTGGAGTGGCGCAGTCGGCTTGAACATCGCCAACTGGATGCGTGGCATCTTTGGGAGCACCGGCTCGTTCCTGTTACTCGTTTTCTCGGTGCTGATCACGGTTATGCTTGTCATCGACCGTGACATTCAGAAAAGCCTCCAGCGCGTCGAAGATGCGCTGCTGGATATCCGAGATGCCATTACCCGGTTTTGGAATGACTTCAAAACGCGATGGAGCGATGGACGCGCACAGCGACAGGAGGAGCGCGCTGCCCATCGTGCTGAACGCGACCAAAACCGGGCGGCGCAGCCCGCATCAACACGCCCCGCGCCCAAGCCGCCAGCTCCACTCCCCGCTCCGCCGTCGCCAACGCTCGACGCAATCTATCCTGAGGCTGAACCCGCTCCCCGCGCGCCAGAGCGCCCTCCCGTACGCCCGGCGCCGCTCCAGCCTTCCCCCCTTCCGGTGGCGCCACCCGATGAACCTGCAGAGCCGTCGCTCAAGATTCAGGAACGCATCGAGGAAGAACGCACCAACACGCTCAAGCCCAACCTAGAGCTGGCCGAGGACGTGCCCTTTACGTTTCCAGCCATCCACCTACTCGACGAGGCCGATGGCGATGAGCCCACGGTAGACTTGGACGAGCTTGAGGAAAACAAGCAGATCCTGCTCGACAAGCTGGAGACGTACAAGATCCAGATCACCGACATCAACGCCATCGTGGGACCCACGGTGACGTTGTATGAGCTGACCCCGGCGCCGGGCGTCAAGATCAGCCGGATTAAGTCGCTGGAAGACGACTTGGCGATGGCGTTGGCCGCGCGCGGCATCCGCATGATCGCCCCGATACCTGGCAAGTCGGCGATTGGGGTGGAGATTCCGAATCGTATCCGCGAGCTGGTGCGGGTGCGCGATCTGATCGGGACGAAGAAATTCCGCGACACCAAGATGGCGCTGCCCCTCCCCCTTGGCAAAACCATTGAGGGCGAGGCTTTTCTGGTGGACCTGACCAAGATGCCTCACATGTTGATCGCCGGCGCTACGGGATCGGGGAAGTCGGTTGGCGTGAACACCATCATCACTGGGTTGCTCTACTCCTGTCATCCCTCGAACCTGAAGTTCGTGATGATCGATCCGAAGAAGATCGAACTTCAGCAGTATGCGCGGCTGATGGACCACTACATCGCCATGCCGGAAGAGGCCGAGCAAGCGATCATCACGGACGTGACGCTGGCCCTGGGTGTGCTGCGGTCGTGCGAGAAGGAGATGGAGCACCGCTACGACCTGCTCTCGAAGGCGATGGTTCGCGGCGTGAAGGATTACAACCGCGACGTGCGCAAGGGCAAGCTCAAGGCCGAAGACGGGCACCGCCACCTCCCCTACATCGTTGTGATCATTGATGAGCTGGCCGACCTGATGATGACCGCCGGCAAGGAAATCGAAGGGCCGATCGCACGGCTGGCGCAAATGGCCAGGGCCGTGGGTATCCACCTGATCCTGGCCACACAGCGTCCGTCGGTAGATGTCATCACGGGCTTGATCAAAGCCAACTTCCCGTCGCGCGTGGCCTACCAGGTAGCGTCCAAGATTGACTCGCGCACGATTATGGACCAGAACGGCGCCGAAGGGCTCGTAGGCAACGGCGACCTCCTCTACAGCCTGGGGAGCACGATGGTGCGCTTGCAGGGACCGTTCGTGTCGGTGGAAGAAGTGGATCGCATCACCGAGTTTGTGGAGGCCCAGTCCGGCCAAGGCCCGTACATCTTGCCGCCGCTGGAGGAAGCCCCCGACGCTGGCGGCCCGGCAACCAGCAGCACCGCTGACCGCGACGACCTCTTCGCTGATGCCGCTCGCGTGATCGTGCGCAGCCAGCAGGGCTCGGTGTCCCTGCTCCAACGCAAGCTCTCCGTAGGCTACTCGCGTGCCGCCCGCATCGTAGACCAGTTGGAAGACGCGGGCATCGTAGGTCCATTCGAGGGCTCTAAGGCGCGGCAGGTGCTCGTCCCTACCGAACAAGAACTGGAAGCTCTTCTCTAGTATTCATGGCCTCACCCCCATTTACACGGCCTTCCTCGGCATTCCCTACACTTGGCATCATGGGTGGCGGGCAATTGGGTCGTATGACCGCGCTGGCCGCGATACGCATGGGCCTCAACGTCCGCTTCCTCGTCCCCGCACCCGCACCGCCCGTGGAGCAGCTGGGCGTGGTGACCGTCGGGAACTGGAAAGACGCTGACGTTCTCCGGGCCTTCGCCGAAGGTTGCGATGCCGTCACGGTGGAAAGCGAGTGGGGTCCTGCGGATGAGATGGCCAACGTCTTGCCTGATGGTGTCGCGTTATGGCCCGCTCCCGCGACGCTCCAGACGATCCGCGATAAAGGCGTGCAGAAGCGCATGTTGCGCGATGCGGGCTTGCCTGTGCCCGCGTTCGCCAACTGCGCGACGCAGGGCGAGGCGCTGAGCACCGCCTCGGCGTATGGCTACCCGGCGCTGCTCAAGCGCTTTCGCGGCTCGTACGACGGCTATGGCAATGCCACCATCCACTCCCCTGCCGACCTGGAAGCTGCGTGGCCCAAGCTCGCCGACCACGACGGGCTGCTGGTGGAGGCGTGGGTGCCGTTTGTTCGCGAACTGGCTGTCCTGGTGGCCCGACGCCCCAGTGGCGAGACGGCGGTCTACCCTGTGGCGTACACCGAGCAGCGTGATCACCGCTGCCATGCCGTCGTGGTGCCTGCTGCCATTGATGAGGCAGTCGCCCGCGAGGCCCAAACCCTAGCTGTGAAGGCCGTGGAGACGGTCAACGGCGTGGGGCTCACCGCCGTTGAGCTGTTCGAGCTTGCCGACGGTTCGCTGCTCATCAACGAGATGGCGCCGCGTCCGCACAACACGGGGCATTATTCCATCGAGGGCAGCCACACCTCACAGTTCGAGAACCACGTGCGCGGCGTGCTCGACCTCCCCCTCGGCGCCCCCGACATGCGTACCCCCGTCGCCGTCATGATCAATGTGCTCGGCCACCGCACTCGGCAGCCGTCGTCCACCGATGGCTACCGTGAGGCCCTCGCCATTCCTGGAGTAGATGTACACTTGTACGGCAAAGGCGTGACGAAGCCCAAGCGCAAGATGGGGCACGTCACTGCCACAGGCAGTGATCCCACCGAAGTACGCGAGCGTGCCGAGCGTGCCGCTGCTCTGATCCAACTCTAAGCAATATGTCAACGCCCTCTCCCCTCGTAGGTATCGCCATGGGCAGCCAATCCGACTGGCCCGTGATGGAAGCCGCTGTCACTATCCTCAAACAGTTCAACGTACCCTTCGAGGCGCGCGTGCTTTCGGCTCACCGCACACCACAGGCCATGCAGTCGTATGCCGCGACGGCGCACGAGCGCGGCATCCGCGTTATCATTGCGGGTGCGGGCGGGGCGGCGCACCTGCCGGGCATGATCGCGGCCAGCACCCCGCTCCCGGTCATCGGCGTGCCCGTGCCCACTCGCAACCTCAACGGTATGGACTCGCTGCTCTCCATCGTGCAGATGCCCGGCGGCGTTCCAGTAGCCACCGTCTCCATTGGCAATGCTAAGAACGCAGGTTTGCTCGCGGTGCAGATCCTCTCCACGGCTGATGCGTCACTCCGTAAGCGTATGATGGCCTACAAGCGGGACCTCGTTGCTCTAGTGCAAGATATGGATAACGAGGTTAGTGGCCGTACCAGCCCTCGTTGATTACTTAATTTCAATCACCCAGCAAGAGTAGTTTTAGCCCCGTTGCAAATACATTTGGCTCTTTGACAAATCTTGTGATCAGGCCGTGGCCATCAGGATCCGCAACCGCATGTGCTCAAAGCTCGGCAAACCGAACGAGATCCGCTTGAAGTAGCGCACGTAGTTGTTCAACCCCTCCGTCACCGCGTTCGTCACCCGCGTCTCAGCAAAGCCCACTACCTCTGCCTTCCACCGACGCAGTGTGCCCACAAAACGCTTCAGCGGCGCACTCTCCACTGCCTCGGCGTGTGCCATCCAATGCCCCAATTCACGCGCCAGACCCGACGCGCTTCGCATCTGGTCCAATAGCGCCGCAAACGTCTGACGAAGCGACCACACTTCCTCCAACAGCCACGACTTCGAGAAGGCCACCGCCAAACGCTCCCGCTCCGACCCATTCGGACGGCGCTTGAAGAGCGCCCACTTGATCCGCTTGAAGGCCTGCTCATGCTTATGCGCTCGCCGCAACTGCTTGCGCACTTCATCAAGCACACCATTGAGCGCCTTCATCACGTGAAAACGATCAACCACCAGCTTTGCCTTCGGGAAGCACGCCCGAGCTACCTCCGCATACGGCCGCCACATGTCGCAGCAGACCACCTCGATCTGATCTGATCCGCGAAATCACAGCCCAACGCCTCAAAATGCGCCATCAGCGTCGCTTTCTTGCGATCACGTAGCACGTCCAACTGAACGCCTCGGTCCAGGTCGGTCAGCACACATACGTAGTCGCGCTTGCCCTTGCGATGGGCGACCTCGTCAATGCCCAGGCGGCGCACACGCGCATAGCGCTCCGTCAGGTTGATCTGCTCCTGGGCGAAGGCGCAGTAGAGCCGTTCGACCGTCTTGTGGCTGCGTCCGACTAGGGCCGCAACCTCGGTGAAGGGTTGCTTGGCGCACAGGTCGAAGATCCACTTGGCCTGACGCCGGGTGTGACTCTCGCCGGGCATGATCCAGTCGGGCTCGTCGGTGAAGTAGCGCGTGCAGCGGTGGCAGCTATACTGCGGCATGCGCACGTCGAGTCGTACGGCTTTGCCAGAGATGGAGAGGTCCTGAAGTTGGCGCTGGGTATACTGGTTGACGGTTGTGGTGGGCCTGAGGCAGAGCGGGCAGGGTGTGGGCTGTGCCTCAAGGGTAGCATAGATGAGGATGTGGTCGGTGTGGTGCGCGACGTGGTTGACGATGAGGCGGTCGAGGTCGAGCAGTTGCTGGTAGAAGTCGGTCTCCGTCATGGCCGAAAGCTAGGTGCTCCACAACATTTGCTCACTACACGACAAAAACAGGGCGAGCGCATTCTAAATATTCTGCCTCGTTCTCGGGAAACGTCCGAATTCTCGAGTCCGAAAACACCCGAAAAACGCAGGCAGCGATCCGCTCAACGTTGTCTCAGCCGCTCGATAAATTAGAATGCGCTCGCCCTG
>JBCDJT010000125.1:0-14794 GCA_038747545.1 Bacteroidota bacterium | reverse complement strand
ATGACACGACCCACCTGCTCGGCGCGCTTGTTCAACGCCTTGGCTAAGCGTGGGCTATCGAGCCCGTGAAACAGGTCCGCCACCGCGACGACCTCTTTGGCCTTGTTGCGTTGCAGGTGGCCGATCATGTGCCAAACCACTCCGCCTCCTTGGTGCGTACCAGGAAGCGCGTCCGCCTTGGTCGATAGCTCCTGCACCTTGTTCTCGCCGAAGTGCAGCAGCCCTGCGTCGCGGGCGGCCTCGATGCGTGCCATTGGGAACGTCTTTGACACTGCGATGAGCGTCACGTCGTCCGTTGAGCGCTGGGCGCGGGCGCACGCGGCCTCGATGCGCGCTTGGATGCGGTGGAGGCGTTCGGTGAGGGTCTGCGGCATAGTCAGTTATTGGCCCAGCGGTTCGGCAGAGAACGACGCGACCGTGTCCTCGTCAACGGTGTACACGACCTGGATGGGGTTGCAACACACTTCACAGTCTTCCACAAAGGCTTGCTCAAGGATACTCAGGTCGAGCAGCATCGATATTTGCTCCCAACAGTACGGGCAGGTGAAATAGTATTCGTCTTGCAGCATCAGCGCGAGTCTGTCTAGCAGGTAGGTGGCCTCAACTAGGCAAGGGCCGCTCAGGTTTACGGCTCGGTGTCTGTTGAATGCCAAGCATTGGATACGCAAGTGTGATGTTCTCGTGCTCGCCGAAGGCGCGGAGGACGCTGAGCGTGATGGCGTGCTGCATGCCGCGCCGCTTGCGCACCTCGCTTAGGAAGCGCAGTGTGAGTTGGACCCCGTTCTCGGCGATGTCTACGTAGACGAACGGCGTCATGATGCTGTAGTGGATCAGGAACTGGCTGGAGGTGGAGGAGAGCGCCTTGGCGGCCTCTTGTTCGGCTGCACGCGTCGTCGGTTCGGCGAGGTCGAGCAGGATCTGCCGCGCGGCCTCGTGGTCGCTCTCAAAGGTGACGACGATGCGCATCTCATGCCACACGTAGCGGAAGCCACGCGTGTAGTTGTAGCACGCCTCGCTGAACAGCCACGAGTTGGGCACATGTACGATGCGCCCGGTGCTCTGGTCGGCATCGACCCAGCCGCCTACCTCCATCATCGTCGTGCGCAGCACGCGGATGTCCAGCACGTCGCCCTTGACGCCGTTGATCTCGATGCGGTCGCCGATGCGGTAGGTATGCATCACACTGAGCTTGAGCCAGCCCACCACGCTGAGCAGCACTTCGCGCAGAGCGATGGCAAGCCCTGCGCCGATGACGGTGAAGAACGAGAGGAAGCCGTCGGTGCCCGGGGCGAGGGTGAGCGCGATCAGCAGAAAACCGATGATCAGGCTCGTCGTTCGCACGGTGCGCCGGGCCTGGTATCGCCGCTCCGGGTCGGCCACAAACCGATCTACGAGGCGCCGCCCCACGCGCATGACCACCAGCGTAGCCACCACAATCAGGATCACCATCACGACATTATCCACCATGCCCAGGCCGAGGTTCTGCTCGATCCACGCGATGAACTCGTCGAACGCCATGCGGCCAGCCTGCGCCAAGTGAAATGAAGGCCGAAGATACGCATCCCGCTCCAAGGAGCAACCCGGTAGCAGCATACGTCGGGCTCGGCGCCAACCTGGGCGACCGGATGGGCGCGCTGCAGGCGGCTGTCGTCGCGCTGGCGAAGCTGGGGGTGGTCGTGGCTGTCTCGCCCGTCTACTGTTCAGAGGCCCACACCCTCGACCCAGAGGCGTCGGCGCCGGAGTTTCTGAACGCTGTGGCCCATCTGCAAACGAAGCGATCAGCGGAGGAGGTGTTGGCGGGGCTGCATCGCATTGAGCAGCAGCACGGGCGGCAGCGCCCGGTGCGGTGGGCGCCGCGCACGCTCGACCTCGACCTGCTGCTCTACGGCGACCTCGCCATTGCCACCGATGCGCTGGTGGTTCCGCATCCGCGGTTTCACCTACGGCGGTTCGTGTTGCAGCCGCTGGCGGATCTTGCCCCAGCGCTTTGGGTTTCTGCGCCGCACCACGCAACCGTGTCGGAGCTGCTTGCTCGCTGCCCCGATACGCACGCGCTCCGTCGCCACGCTCAACCGCTCGTCTGTCCAGATGCCACGCCCAAGCCCGCCTGACTGGCTCCAGTACATCGCCGTGGATGGCGTTATCGGGGTGGGGAAGACGTCGTTGGTGCGTTTGTTGGCCGAGCATCTCAACGGCCAAACGGTGCTAGAGCAGTTCGAGGAGAACCCGTTCCTGGAGCGCTTCTACGCCGACCCAGACCGTTGGGCCTTCCAGACGCAGCTCACGTTCCTTGCCAGCCGGTTTCGGCAACAGCAGAGCCTCAGCACGCGCGACCTCTTCCACAACGCGCTTGTGAGCGACTACGCGTTTGAGAAGGACCGCATCTTTGCCCACGTCACACTCAACGGCGACGAGCTGCAGCTTTACGAGACGATGTACACCATCATGGAGCCCCGCGTGCCACGCCCAGACTTAGTGGTGTACTTACGGTCGAGCCTGGAGCGGCTGCTGGCCAACATCCGCAAGCGCGCGCGGTCCTACGAGGCCGAGATCGACCCGGACTATCTGGTTGAGTTGGGGCAGGCCTACGACTACTTCTTCCAGCGCTACACCCGCAGCCCGCTGCTCATCGTGCAGTCCACCGAGATCGACTTCATCGGCAACGCCGACCACCGCGCCGATTTGCTCCGTGCCATCTTCACGCACCCGGGCGAGGGCGTAGTCACGTACACGCCGCACCCCACTGCGCAGCTCAACCTGTAGCCCGTGGCATGCTCAAGCTGATTGTCCTGATGGTGTTGCTGTACCTCACGTACCAGGTGGTGCGTGAGGCATTGGGGCTGCGGCAAAAGCGACGCGGCTACTTCCAGCGCGTCTATCGCGACCTGGAGCGGCAGCAGCCAAGGGGTTGGAACCAGAAGACCACACCACCTGCGCCACCGCGCACCAATGATGAGGTGGAAGATGCCTCATGGGAAGACGTCACGTGAGCCGTGCCCCCTGCGAGGTCATCAGCGGGTCGAGGACGCGCGGATCTGGAGCTGCGTCTCTAGCACATGCGTCTCGGGTACCGCGGGCTGCTCTTGCTGGCCCAAGCGGATCTCGCGGATGAGAAGATCGGTGGCGGTCCGTCCCATGTCGAAGCCGGGCTGGAACACCGAGCTGAGCGGTGGATCGACGATAGAGGCCATATCCCAGTCGCTGAACCCGATGATGGCTACGTCGTGGGGGATAGCGTAGCCCGTGCGCTTAAGCTGTACCATCGCGCCGATGGCGGCCAAGTCCGTCACGGCGAACAGCCCGTCGGGTGGTGCCTCCAAGGCCATCAGCTCCGCCATGAGTGCCATGCCGGCTTCTTTGGTGACGCGCGTGCAGGTCTTCACCAGCGCCGGGTCGAAGGGCAGGCCATTCCGCTCCAACGCCTCGCGGTAGCCTGCCATCCTGCCCTCTGTCGTGACAGGGCCGTGTGGCCCTCGGATGTGCGCGATGCGCTTGCACCCTTGAGCGATGAGGTGCTCCGTAGCCAGCCGCCCGCCCTGCACGTCGTCGATGAGCACTTTGGAGGCTGCAATGTGCTCGGCCACCTTGTCGAACATCACCACGGGCGTGCCGCGCGCGCGGAACGCTTCCAGGTGCTCAAACGTGCGCGTCGTGTCGGAGAGGGAGATCAGCACGCCGTCGACGCGGCTGTTGAGCAGCATGGCGGCGTCCTGCTTCTCCCGCGCCTCGCTCTCGCTCGATTGGCAGAGCATGACCGTGTAGCCGTGCTGGTCGGCAGCTTCCATAATGCCGCCGATCACGCTCGAGAAGAAGTAGTGGACGATCTCGGGGATCATCACGCCAATGATTCGCGACTCCTGGTTCCGCAGGTTTTGCGCGATGGGATTGGGGCGGTAGTGCAGCTTCTCCGCTAGGGCGACGACCGCTTCTTTAGTGTCGGGGCTGATGTCTGGATAGCCCCGCAGCGCACGCGAAACCGTGCTGGCACTGATGCCGAGCTGTTCCGCTATATCGACAAGGCGGGCAGGACGGTTCATGTACGGCTGGAGTGATCGTGGGAGCGCGCACGCATAGTACGCCATGGCGCGGACAGTTATGAAAGCGTTTCCGAGAAATGCATTGTTTCTATTGTGGGCATGCCTACAGGAAGCTGCTGAGCGTACAGAAAACGGGCCACATTGTGGGGGTTGCGAAGCCATACGCTCATGCTTGAGTCCGTGAAACCACGAGCACGCATGGGCCGTTGGGGCCATCTTGTGTCTGATGAGCGTTTGTGCCGATGAGCAATACCCTGGCTACCGAAGCGATCCAATCGTTGTTGTCCACCTGGTTGGCTGCACGCCTCAGTGGTGAGCAAATGCGCGACCTGCTCGCCTTGTGCGACAAGGTGGCAGCAGGGGGGCCGAAGGCGACGCTATACGTGGCGTTTAACCGCATGCCCTGCCACGTGGGCAAGGTGGATCTCAGCTTGAGTGATGCCGCGCTCGATGCGGCCCATCAGGCCAGAGTGGGCTGGGACCCCAGTGCGTGGAGCATAGACCAAGCGGCGCGCACACGGCTCATCCTGTCGCTACCTGCCGATGACCCAGAGGCGTACGAAGACACGCTCCGGCTGCTGTATGAGACCGCCGATGTGGCTGCCGCCGTGGCGCTTTATCAGATGCTGCCGCTGCTCGCGCACCCCGAGGCCTTCCTGTTCCAAGCGACCGAGGGCCTGCGCAGCAACATGACCACCGTCTTCGATGCCGTGGCGCTGCGCAATCCGTACCCCGCCGAGCAGTTTGGCGAGAACGCCTTCAACCAGATGGTGCTCAAGGCGCTGTTCATCGGCAGCCCGCTGCATCGCATCGTGGGGCTGGATGCGCGCGCCAACGCTACGCTGGCGCAGATGCTCACCGATTATGCCCACGAGCGGTGGGCCGCGAGCCGCACGGTGACGCACGAGCTGTGGCGCCCCGTCGGGCCGTTTGCCGAGGGCGCCGCGCTGGCCGACCTGGAGCGCGTGCTGACACATGCCGATTCCATCCAGCAGCAGGCCGGTGCGCTCGCCCTTGCCGCCAGCCCCGACCCCGACGCCACACACATTTTGGCCCGCCGCCCAGACCTGCACCAGCATATCGCCCAAGGCCTGCTGACCTGGGATACGCTTGCCACTGCCTAACGTTCATCTCGACCTGACTACTGCCATGGAACAGCCGCTTCGCTTCATCGACCCCCACATCCACATGTCCTCGCGCACGGTGGACGACTACGAGGCCATGCGCGACGCGGGCGTGGTAGCTGTGATTGAGCCATCGTTTTGGTGGGGCCAGCCGCGCACCACCGTCGGCGCGTTCAAAGACTACTTCAGCAGCTTGGTGGGGTGGGAGCGTTTCAGGGCGGCGCAGTTCGGCATCCGCCACTACTGCACCATCGGCCTCAACTCCAAAGAAGCCAACAACGAGCGGCTTTCCGACGAGGTGATGGAGCTGCTGCCGCTGTTCCTCGGCAAGGAAGGCGTCGTGGCCATCGGCGAGATCGGGTACGACGACATGACCGACGCCGAAGAGAAGTATTTCCGCCTCCAGCTGGAGTTGGCGAAAGAGCTGGACATGATGGTGATGATCCACACGCCGCACCGCAACAAGAAACGCGGTACCACACGCAGCATGGATTTGTGCGATGCGGTTGGCCTGGACCCGCAGCGCGTCGTCATCGACCACAACAACGAGGAGACCGTCCGCGAGGTCCTGGACCGGGGCTTCTGGGCAGCGTTCACGCTGTACCCCCAGACCAAGATGGGCAACGAGCGCATGGTCGAGATCGTGCGGCAGTACGGCTCTGAACGCATCATCGCCGACAGCTCGGCCGACTGGGGCAAGTCTGACCCGATGGCGGTACCGAAGACGGGGCGCCTCATGCTCCAGCGCGGCATCAGCCACGCAGACATGCACAAGGTGTGCTACGCCAACGCGCTTGCGTGCTACGGGCAGAGTGGTCAGTTCAACGAATCCGACTGGCTGAACCCCGCGCCCATCGATCAGCGCCAGCTATTCAACGGCAACAGCGTGCTCCGTGGGCAGGTGCCGTTCATCGAGGCTGCCGATGCCGGAGATGGATCACCAGCGCCCAACACGCGCGAGAGCCTGATCATCGAATAATCGGCAGCCCAGCGCTGTGCTTGGTTCAGTGCGAGATCGGCTCGGCGGCGACGATGAAGTCGTCGAAGAAGATATGTTGGGTCTTCGGGCTGGCCCAGTCGCGGCTGCTCCCGCCGAAGAACGTGCTGAAGGAGAAGCCGTCGATGCCGAGATCGAAGGTGTCGCGGTAACGCATATCGCGCTGGTCGAGCACGAGTTGGCTGTCTACCCAGGCCTGCATACGGCCGTCGGATCGGCCCGGTGTGTTGAGCCGCACGCGGTGTTCCACGCGGTACCAGCGTCCGGCCTCGAACTGGAAGGCTCGTGCGCCATCACGGTAGCGCATCAGGTCGCCGTAGTTGTTTGCTTGGTCGGGGTGGTAGACGTATTGCCCGGCGGTGCCGTTTTCGCGCCACATCATGCGGGCGCTCCAGCCGTCGGTGCCATCGGGTTTGTCGCCGCCCGAGTTGGCTTTGCCGCCGCTAAGTCCGGGCAGCTTACCGCCTTTCCCAAAGGCAAAGCCGGCTTCAAACTTGACGTAGTAGGCAGCGTACAGGTCGCTGCGTGTGGCAGGAAGCTCCACGTGCCACTGCGCACCGCCCGCCTTGGGTCCCACGGAGCCCGACGGATAGGCAACCTGTAGCACGCGCCCGCGCTGGGCATCGTCGATTATGGTCGTGCGGCCCTCGTCGGCGCCGTTGGCCCAGCTGAAGCCCAACCACTCGCGCTCCAGTCGATTCTCATCGTATGGCCCGAGGGGGCTCCGGTCGAACGTGACTTGTAAGAGCAGCTGGGAAGGGTTGATGCCCTCGTAGTCCTGCGGGCGATCCGTAGACACCGTAGGACGCGGCGCCTCATAGTCGGGCACCTGATCGGGGTCAGCCACCTCCGATCGTTCACGCCACGACTGGATGGTGAGCATGGTCACGACGAAGAGCAGGATCCCGAGTGCTGTTAGGCTGCTGCCGTTCATGGTACGAGGGGACGATCTAATAGGTGGAATACGACTGATACGGGTGGACAGGCAAGCTCGTTCACCGTGATACGGTCGGGTATCGACGAGAACGGACGCGATGTAAGGCGTTTGAGCTGTACCTACAGCAAGAGCATCGCAGCCACACGCACGGGGCTGCGTCTCACGACGTCACGTCGAAGCGTAAGAGGGTGGGTGGGCCATCCAGGCCTTCGTTGGAGATAAACAGGGTGCCGTCGGGCATGAACGCGATGCCTTCAGGTTGAGCAAACACGCTACTTGGCAGTGACTGGACGGTTGTGACGGCGCCCGCGGGGTTGAGCACGACCAGCATCTTGCGCACCGAGGACAACAAGTACCAATCGCCCGTGAGCGGGTGGCGGGCCAGCGCAGAAGGCTTGAAGCCGCTCAGGTCGACGGCAGAAGAGAGGAAGCTGCGGATGCGATCGTTGATGCGCTCACGCGCTGTGGAGGCGTTGAGTTTGGTCTGAACCTCGGCTTTGTCGATGAGGAAGAGGGGCGGCTCCATGAGCGATTCCGTGCGCAGGTCGAAGGCGTAAATGGCTTTCTTCTCCTTCTCGCCCTTCACGCTAAACTCCTTGCAGGCAATCAGCAGGCGGTCGTTGATGGGGTCATACGCCAGCCCCTCGGTGTCGTGCTTCGACTTGAGCGCGTTCTCGTGCTTGTCGGTATCAACATCGTCGGTGTCCCAGTCCTTAATCTCGTACAGATCGCCGTCGCTCTCTAGCACCCAGAGCTTGTCGCCCACGCGCTCGATGCCTTCGTAGTCGCCGCGATCAGCGAACTTGATCTCGCTGCGGATGGCGCCCGTCTGGGCATCGAGGAAGTAGATCCGGCCCTTCTCGTCCTGCACCGCGGCCAGCGTGTTGAGGTCGATGACCGTCAGGCCCGATACCTCGAACAACTCATTGTCGAGCGCCATCGTCTGGGCAGGGCGCGTGAGGTCGTACGGTATGTTGGACAAGGCGGCGATCTCTGAGCGGGGCATAGAGGTGCTGAAGGCAAGGGCAGCAGCAATGAAGAGGGCGGCGATTTTCATACGCGGTGGGGTGCAGACTCAACGACTCAGCATTACCTTGGTACCTATAGCCGCCCCCCTGCGATCCCGACCGATCGGGCGCCCCCCGATGGCGATGCACAGACCGACGCTCTTCTCCTATGGCCAAAGACAAAAAACTGGGCTCCAAGCGCGGCATCGAAACGATGTTTCGCACCTCGTACCGTGTGAACATGGACCTGAGCGCGTTGGCTGACAACAAGGCCAACATCATGATCTCGATCAACGGCATCATCGTCTCCATCATCATCGCCTCGGTGGCGCCCCGTGCTACCACCGACCCGTGGCTGCTCATCCCGACGAGTATCCTGCTCGTGACATGTGTGGCGGCCATCGTCTACGCCGTGCGGGCCGCACGGCCGCGCGTGAGCAGCAACGCCATCTCGCTCGCCGACGTGCGCGAGAACCGCGCCAACATCCTCTTCTTCGGCAACTTCGCCAACATGTCGAAGGACGACTACGTGGAGGGCATGACCGACTTGATGCAGAGCACCGACTTGCTATACCTCAACATGGTGCGGGACCTGTATGGCTTGGGCAATGTGCTAGCGCGCAAGTACCGCTTGGTGCGCATCTCGTATACCATCTTCATGTGGGGCTTCACGATCAGCATCATCGTGTTCATCGCCTTCTTTATCTACTTCGCAGTCACCGAGTAGCAGCTGGTCGACGGAATTTGTGAACCCGTGTCCGGTTTGAGGGGTGGGCTTCGCAATAGGGGGAAACGTTTGTTCGTCGAACCCACCTTGCAACAGCCGTGCGCTCACTGGGGCCTTCAGTCTGCTGCCTACTGCTTCTGCTCAGCCTGACCGGCCGGGGCGTGCAAGCGCAGACGCGACTGGGGCCGATCCAGGTTAGCGGCGGCATCGGGTTCGAGGGACAAGCCTACGCGTCGGACGGGATCGCCGGGCGACGGGCGCCAGCCAGCATGCGGACGTACGCCAACGCCAACGTCTCGCTCTACGGCCTCACCACGGGCTTAAACCTTAGCTTCGACACCGACCAGTCGCAGCTGCGCCGCAACGTGAACCGCCTGCAGTTGGATACACGCTGGGAGCAGGGGCGTGTGGCGGCTGGCGATGTGAGCCCGCGCCTCTCACGCTACAGCCTCAGTGGCACCATCGTGCGGGGCGGGCTGGTGGAATACAACCCCGGGCGGCTGCACCTGACCGTGACGGGGGGGCAGCCGCGCCGCTCAACGACGCTGGCGAACACGCTCACCGATCAGCAGGACCAGCGGTGGCTAGTGGGCACGCGTCTCGGGTGGGGCAAGCCGCGGGAGACGCACGTCCACCTGATTGGCGTCTACGTCCGCGATGTGTTGCCCTCCACGCTGGAGCCGGGCACCGTCAACCCAGCAGAGAACTTCAGCCTGACGCCCTCGGTCTCGACCAAGCTGCTGGATGGCAAGCTGACGATGACCGGGCAGGTCACGATGTCGGCGTTTACGCTGGACACGCGGGCGCCGCTGGCCTCGGGCGACCAGATCCCCGGATGGCTGCGCTGGGGCATCACGCCGCGCGCGGGCTCGCAGGTGGATTATGCGGGCGAGGCCTCGGCCGCGCTCAACCTGGGATGGTTTGGGATGCAGTCGAGCTATTCACGCATCCAGCCCGGCTTCGAGTCGCTGGGCCTGCAGTATACCCGCGCCGACCAGGAGGTGGTGCGGCTGCAGCCTCGGCTGAGCCTGTTGAACAGCCGCGTCAACCTGGGCTTTACGTTGGCGCGCACGCGGAACAACCTGCTCGATCAGCGCCAATCGACACTGGAACGCGACCAGGGCGGCGTGACGGCGCAGGTGCGCCTCCTGCCGTCGTTGAGCCTCAGCGGCTCCTACATGCGGATGGGTAACACCAACACTCCCCGTACAGGCGTTGCCAACCGTGTGGGCCTGCAGCAGTCGCAGCTCTCGCAAGCAGTCATGCTCTCGCCCGTGTTTACGCGGCAGCGCCCCGATGGGCTCTCACACACGGTGGCACTCTCGCTGGCCTTCCAGCAAACCGATGACAACAGCCTGGCCGTGCAGCAGAACCTGCGGCCCGCGGTGGGCAACGAGAGCACCACGGCCATGCTCAACTATGCGCTCGGCTTCACGTCGGGCCTGTCGCTCACCCTGCGCGGCAACGCGCTGCAGAGCGAGGCGGGCGGCGCCACCACCGACGTGCGGGGTGTGCAGGTCGGCCTCGGGCAAACGTTCATGGACCGCGCGCTGAACGTGCGTGCGAGTGGCGGATGGACGCAGACCGAGTCGGCCCGCTCGTTTGTCGTACCCGACGCGGGTACGCAGCGCAGCCGCATTCAGACGGCGCAGTGGCTCACCACGCTCAGTGCCAACTACCGCCTGCCCGGCGGCGATGCCATCCGCTTCACGCTGCGCGGCGTCGTCAACGATGCCCAGACTACGGGCGGCCGCGACTTCAGCGAGGTGCAGGCTTCCCTTCGGTACGACCACCGCTTTTAACTGACTCTGATACCCCGAACCATGCTTCATCGGCTATCCGACCTGATCCAACGTAGTTGTGTGGTGCTGCTCCTGGCGCTGCTCGGCACGGCTGCCGCGCAGGCACAGGGCACGGCGCAGGTGGGTGTGTTGGGCATACCGCCTACGCTCGACTCCCCCTTCGTCGCCGATCTCGTGGAGCAGATCGATCGCGGCGTTTATCCGGTCCAGTTCATCTACTCCAGCCCATCGGCAGGTGCCGCGTCGTTCAGCTTTCGGATCACGCTGGCGCTCGACGGCGAGACGCTGCTCGACATCGAGACCGTCCCCGAGACCATCACGCCGGGCGCCTACCTGCGGCAGCAGTTCGACGACGTGCCCCGCATGCAGATCGATGGCGGCGTGGATGCCGTGTTGCAGCAGTTCTCGGGAGAGATTGCCAGTCAGGTCGAGCGCAACGGCGCACTCCCTGAGGGCCAGTACACGCTCACCATTGAGCCCATCGTTGATCCGAGCTCGCTGATCCTCACGCTGGCGTCTACCGTGACGTTCAACGTCCGCCTTGCCGAGCCGCCCGTGCTTTTCGCGCCCGATAATGGGGTGGACGTGATGGCGTTCACGCCCGTCTTCACGTGGGTGCCGGTGCTGGCCTCGCCGCAGAGCATGGTGGAGTACGACTTCCTGATGGTCGAACTCCTCGACGGCCAAGATCCCGATGACGGCCTTGACGGCAACCGGCCGCACGCCGAAACGGTGACCACCGAGACCACGCTGCCGTACTTGCCCGAATTTCTCGACCTGGCGCCTGGGCGACGCTATGCCTGGCGCGTCACGGCCCGCGATGCGAACGGCTTGTTGGCCCTCGCGGAAGACGGGGAGAGCGAGGCGTGGACGTTCACGTTTACGCCCCCGACCATCCTCGGACAAACGGACCTGCCGATTCAGCTCACGACGCCGCTCAACGGTATGTTCGTCAGCGCGTCGCAGCCTACGTTTGAGTGGACCGGGTTCATCCCGCCTGACTTCACCAACACGCTGGACCCCGTCGTGATCGAGTTCACCCCGCTGGGTGGATTGTTTGGCGGATCGACGACAGCCACGCCGTTCAATGTCAACCTGCCGGAGACGGCCAATGGCAGCTACTGGCTTTCGCTGTCGGAGGCCGGCCAGTTGGCGTCGGGGACGCAGTACAGCTGGGCCATCAGGCGTGGCGACCTCGCGCTGAGCTTGCCCGGTGTGTTTAACTACGCGCCGGGTGGCGGACCCACGCCCATCGACACGCCGCCGCAGCCCGTGCTGGCCGTGCAGCTGGACGCGCCCAGCAATGGCGCCACCGTGCAGCGCATGGCGCCCCGGTTTGAGTGGACGACCTCGCAAGCCTTGACGTTCAACGCGGCGCAAAAACTGGTCATCCGGCCTACGGGGGGCGGTTTTGACCAGAGCATCGACGTGGCACCGTCCACGGGGACCAGCTACAGCTACACACTTGCGGCTGCCGAGCAGGCGGAGCTAAGCCCTGGCACGTCATACGGATGGTACATTGAGATCGACGGCCAGCCGGCGAGCAACACGCAGCGCTTCGTGTACAGGCCCCGGCTGCGGGCCAGCCTGATATCGCCCACGCAGGGGCAGGTCATCGCGGGAGATGATATTCCGTTCGCGTGGCAACTCACGCTGCCCAGCGGCCAGCTACGGGCAGATATCGACGTGCTGGTGTGGGCGAACAATGGCGACACGCCCACGCGCTTCCCCGTCGATAACAGCGGCTTTGTCGGAACCACGACGCTCACGAAGAGCCAGCTGGCCAGCGCCGGGCTGCCCACATCGGGAGGCCAACAGCTGACGTGGACGGTGGCGCTGCGCGGCAGCGAGGTACGTGCGCTGCAGACGGGCACCTTCAGCTTCGCCCTGCCGCAGCTGATTGGGGTAGCGCCCCTGGGCATCGCGCAAGACCTGCGGCTGACGTTCAGCTGGTCGGGTGCGCAACTGCCCTCGGGCGGCGGCTTCGTCCGGTTCAAGCCGACCAATAGCAACAGCGGGGGTGTGCTTCCGCTAGGCCGGTTGAGCAGTGGACGGTACACCACGTCGTGGGCCGAAGTCACGTTGTTTCGCCCCGGCACCGAATACGAATGGCAAGTGCTCGGCGCCGATGGCCAGCCGATCTCCAACACGAGCACCTTCACCTATCGCCCCGGCCTCTCCGCCACCCTGACGGGCCTGGCGGACGGCGCTGCGGTCACTACCGACGAGGTGACGCTGAACTGGAATGCAGGCGTATCCGCCAGCGATGCAATACAAGCGGGGTTGGAGGCGAAGCTCGACGTTGTGGCGCCCAATGGCGCCGTTGTGGCACAGTATGATCTCGGCGAGGTGGGCACCAATGGCGGTCAAGGCGCTGCGCGTATCGCAACAGCCACGCTGCCCATCGTCCAGGGGCAGCCGTACACGCTGCGCTTGGTCATCCAACGGCGGAACGATTCTCGTTGGCAGTTCGCTACCGATGCGTCCATCACCGACGTGCGGTTCCTCTCCGGTGGAACGTCGATGGCGACGCCGACAAACCCCATCGGGCCGTCGGCGATGAACGACGCCAACCCGACCTTCACGTGGACATTCTCGGGCGCCCTCCCGCAAGGCAGTGGGTTTGTCGAGGTCAGCGGCGCTACGCTTCCTCGGATCTATCGGGAGCGCATCTCGACGCTGGCGCTTGGCCGTGCAGTAGAACTGACGGCTGTCAACCCGTTTGCGCGCAGGCTGACGCCGGGGCAGCGATACAGTTGGCGGTTGCTGGACGCCAACAATGTGCCGCTCAGTACAGCCGTCTCGTTCACCTACCTGCCTACTGTTTCAGTCAGGCCCACGCTGACCGGGCTTTCCACCGGCCAAACGGTGGAGGGGACCTCCGTGCAGCTCGATTGGGCGCTCGACCTAAAAGCGGATGCGGTCTTCCTCAACCCCATGGACTTGGAGGCCGTCCTCTACCTCACGCCCGATGACGGGGACGAAGTGCAGGTGCCGCTGGGCGAGGTCACGGTGCAGCCGCGCGGGAGCGCGACCATCGATGTGGAAGAGCTGGCCGTGGATCCCGCTGAGCGCTACACGGTCTCGTTGGGGTTACGCTCGGGGTCGCAAGCGCAGTGGCGGTTCCGATCGCTGGCGGTAGCCACCAACGTGGGCTTTAAGAGCGCGGCGAGCAACCTCATCACCCTGACGGGGCCGCGCACGCGCTCCACGATCACCAAGCCCGCCCTGACGCTCTCCTGGAGCCGCCAGAACGCACCTTCCGAGGCCGGCACCGCGCGCCTGACGCCCAGCGGCGGCGGACCAGCGGTCACGCTCCCGGTCGGCAACCTGCGCGACCGCGAGCTGGTGCTGACGCCTGCGCAGGTGATGCAGCTGCAGCCAGGAACCACGTACCGCTGGCACCTGCGCGATAACAGCGGCAAGAAGGTCAGCACCTCTGCCTCGTTTGTATGGGAGCCTTCGCTCGACGCCACGATCTCCGGCCTTATCAGCGATGCTGAAGTGACTCAGCAAGAGCTTGACCTGAGCGTGTCCGTGCGGGCCCCTGCTGGCATGACGGGGTTGGTAGAGCCGTTTCTGACCGTCGTCAGCGAAACCGACGCGCAAGCGGCACAGCAGCAAGCCCGACTCATCCGTATTCAGTTGGATGGCCAAAGCCAGGCGCGGGTGGCGCTGAAGGCCGCCTCGGTGTTGGTGGATCAGGCGGCCACGTACAGCTTTGGCGTGGCGCTGGTTAACCAACAGACGGGGTGGCAGCTGGCTACCGGGCCACTGGTTGAGCGGGTGCGGATGGGCAGCCGCGCGCCGTCGTCCACCGTCAGCGTGCAACTCCAGGCGCCCGCTGCCGACAGTCTCGTGCTCGCGCTCCAGCCGACCTTCCGGTGGGCGTTTAGCGGCACGCCGAGCATCCAGTCACTAGCCGTCCTCGTGCGCCGCGCCGATGCACCCGGTGGCGCGCCGCAGCGCTGGCCCGTTGCCAACCCCAGCGCGCAAAGCACGAGCTTCACGCCAACGGCGCAGCAGGTCGTCGCCATCCCGATGCAGCGCGAACTGGAGGGCACCGCGCTGGTCTGGAGCTTAGAGGTGAATGGCCAAGAGACGACCGCCCGGCAGGCGTTCCGCTACCGCCCCGAGTTCGACTTCACCGCCGTGCATCCGGT
>JBCDJT010000124.1:0-14831 GCA_038747545.1 Bacteroidota bacterium | reverse complement strand
TCGAGTTCGACTACTCGTGCGTGCACGGCGTACTGGCCGCCAAGCAGATGGGCTACGAAGCCATCATGATCAACTGCAACCCTGAGACCGTCTCGACGGATTTCGACGTGGCCGACAAGCTCTACTTCGAGCCCGTCTACTGGGAGCGCGTGCTGGACATCATCGAGCACGAAAAGCCCAAGGGCATCATCGTGCAGCTCGGCGGGCAGACGGCGCTCAAGCTGGCGAAGAAGTTCGATGAACATGGCATCCCGATCCTGGGCACGACCTTCGAGATGATGGACCTAGCTGAGGATCGCGAGAAGTTCTCAGATATCCTCAAAGAGCTAGAGATTCCGTTCCCGCCGTACGGCGTGGCGCACGACGTAGAGGAAGCCATCGAGGTGGCCGAGGAGATCGGCTACCCGATCCTGGTGCGGCCGAGCTACGTGCTGGGTGGGCAGGGCATGCGCATCGCCATCAACAAGGACGAGGTGCGTGAGTACGTGGAGCGCATTTACCGCATGCTCCCCAACAACCTCATCCTGCTCGACCTCTTCCTGGAGGGCGGCGTAGAGATCGATGCCGACGCGGTGTACGACGGGGAAGAGGCGTGGATTACAGGCATCATGCAGCACATCGAGCCCGCTGGCGTCCACAGTGGCGACTCGACGGCCGTGTTGCCGCCGTTCGACCTCTCCGACACCGTTATCGCCACCATCGAGCGCTACGTCACGGACATCGCCAAGCGGCTGGACGTGCGCGGGCTCATCAACGTGCAGATGGTCGTTGTGGGCGACATCGTCTACGTCATCGAAGCCAACCCTCGGGCGTCACGGACCGTGCCGTTTGTCGCCAAGGCCACGGGCATCCCCATCCCGAAGATCGCCACGAAAGTTATCCTCGGCGAGAAGCTGGCGGATTTCCGTGAGCGGGGCGAGCTGGAGTCGGACTTGGTGGGCTACGCGATCAAAGAGCCGGTCTTCTCATGGGATAAATTTCCCGAGGTGCCGAAAGAACTCGGTCCCGAGATGAAGAGCACGGGCGAGGCCATCGCGTTCATCGACAAGCTCACGGACGACCACTTCAAGCGTCCGTACAAGATGCGCAACCTGTACCTGAGCAGGTAGCCGGATTGGAGGGGTCAAGAAGGAGAAGATGCCTATGGAAGGGGCAATACGGAAACTGAGGCTACTCAATGAGTCAGCTCCTGAGCCGCTAAGCCTTCCTACGTCTGAGGAAGTGAATGCCCTTGAGCAGAAGCTCGGCGTCACTTTTCAGTTGGATTTTCGCCGCTACCTATTGGAAGCGAGCGATGTTTGTGTGGGCACACTCGAACCAGTAACCGCCTTGCCAGAAAACGCGGATTCTTTTCTTCCCAATGTGCTTGAAGACGCGCGTATCTACGGTGTACCGAAGAATCTCCTACCGATCTGTGAAGACAACTCCGACTTCTACTGTCTGGACGAGGACGGTAAGGTGGTGTTTTGGTCTCATAATGGCGCCGGAGGCGAGAAGTGGTCTGATCTTGCAACCTGGATTGTGGAAGTATGGATAGGCGAGAGCTGAACAAATGGAACTGCTTTGATCCTGCCTCAGGATCTGTTACACAAGCGGTGCAGATCAGGCTGAACAGGTGGACGTAACGGTCGGTTGGCAACATGAACCATGCCCACTACCACACCGCTACCATGCCTACCGATACAGCCCACGTCAAGCACGCAGCCCCGGATCATCCCATCGCCGACTTCCTGAAGGAGCGCTGGAGCCCACGCGCCTTCGACGAGCGCGAGCCCGACGATGACACGTTGCGCTCCATCTTCGAGGCCGCGCGCTGGGCGGCTTCGTCATTCAACGGCCAGCCGTGGCGTTTCATCGTGGCTCGTCGTGGCACGCCGCTGTTTGACAGCATTGTCGAGACGCTCATCGGGTTCAACCAAGCCTGGGCGCCGTCCGCTCCCGTGTTGGCGGTAGCTACGGCACGGACTACGTTTGAGCACAACGGCGAGCCCAACGCGCACGCATGGCACGACATCGGTCTCGCCATGGGTAACCTCTCGGCACAAGCCACGCAACAGGGGCTCCACCTGCACATGATGGCAGGCTTCAAGGCCGAGCCGCTGCGCGCTGCGCTCAGCATCCCCGAAGGATTCGACATTGTCCACGTCACCGCCCTCGGTTATCTTGGCAGCGCCGACAGCCTGCCGGAAAACATGGCGGAGTCAGAGCGGGCGCCGCGCACGCGGAAGCCACTCGGCGAGTGGGTGTTCGGCGACTCCTGGGGCGAGGCCGCCTCGTTCGTCTAAGCCACCTGACATGTCTCTCCATGCGTGCCGCCCTGCCACTTGCTCTAGTGCTCGCCCTGCTCGTGCCAATGTCGGCGCTTGGTCAACAGCCTGGAGCCCGCATGTCAGTCGGGGATACAGCGGCGCAACTGGGGACAGGGATGGGCATCGGCATTGGGACGGGGCTGATCTTTGGCTTCACGTCGCAAGCAATTGCCAACTGCGACGACAGCTGTACGGATAAGCTCGGCATCGGCTACGTGACGGGGGCGGTGCTGGGCACGGCCATCGGCGTGCAGATGCAGTCGCGGCAGCAGTCGAACCGGCTGACCTTCATCGCCGCGATGGCGGGCAGCGTCGTGGGCTCGCAGATCATGATCGGCTTCGGCGAAGAGTTCGATTTCGGGCTCGGACGCAGCATCTTGCTCACGGCCATGCCCGCTACGGGTGCTGTCCTTGCGCACGCCTTGGCCCGCGCCGGAATGCGCCGTCAGTGGAACGTGCAGGTGGGGCAGTGGCAGATCGAGCCGCCGCAGGTCGCCGTGTTGCCGGACCCGCTCAGCGGCGGCATGGCGTATCAGGTGCGCATCAAGGGGCTGCGGTTCTAGAGCAGCGAGACGAACGCTGCTTCTTCGGCATGCACCGTGCCGTCCTCGCCCAGGGCGGCCAAGACGTTGGGCTCGATGGCGCCTACATCCAGCGGGTCGTACGGCTTCGACACCTTCACGTAGTTGTCGGTGAAGCCATGCATGCGCCCGTTGCGGTTGTGCTCCTCCCACAGCACAGGCCGCGTCTCGCCAAGGTGAGCGCGGTAGAACGCCGTCCGTTTCTTCTCGGAAAGGATACGCAGGCGCCGGTTGCGTGCTGACCGTTCGGCCTTGGGCACCACGTCGCCGCCCATGCTATTGAGCTTATCCACAGCCGTGGTGTTGGCGCGCTCGGAGTAGGTGAACACGTGGAAGTATGAGACGGGCAGCGCGTGCAAGAACGCGTACGTATTTTCGAACCGCGCCTCGTTCTCTGCCGGAAAACCCACAATCACGTCCACGCCGATGCAGGCGTGCGGCATCACCGTTTTGATGCGCTCCACGCGGTGCTGATACACCTGCCTGCGGTAGCGCCGCCGCATCTTGCCGAGCACGTAGTCATCGCCGCTTTGGAGCGGGATGTGGAAGTGGGGCATGAACCGCTGTGAGCCTGCCACGAAGTCGATGATGGCATCGGTGAGGAGGTTGGGTTCGATGGAGGAGATGCGGTAGCGCGCGATGCCGTCGATCTTGTCCAGTTCGTGCAGCAAATCGACCAGCGACTCGCCGTGCGCCTGCCCGAACAGCCCGATGTTGACGCCACTCAGCACCACCTCTTTGTAGCCGCGCTCGGCGACCTCGCGGGCGTGCTGCAACGTTTTCGCAATGGTAAGTGACCGGCTCTTGCCACGCGCCAGCGGGATCGTGCAGAACGCGCAGCTGTAGTCGCACCCGTCTTGCACCTTGAGGAAGGCGCGGGTGCGGTCGCCAGCGGAGAAGGCGGGGCCGTAGTGCGTCACGTCGTCGATGCACGAGACGGCGATCTGCGTTTTGGGCTTCTTGCTGAACGAGGTGACGAGGTTGAACAGGTCGAACTTCTCCTGCGCACCCAAGACGACATCGACGCCGGGGATGCCCGAGATCTCCTCGGGTTTGAGCTGGGCGTAGCAGCCCGTGACCGCGACGAACGCCTCGGGGTTGGCCCGCAGCGCCTTACGGATGACCTGCCGGCACTTGCGGTCGGCCTCTTCGGTGACGGTACACGTGTTGATCACGCTCACGTCGGCGGGCTGGCCGAAGGGGACAATGGCATAGCCCTGCGCCTCAAAGTCGCGAGCGATAGTGCTGGTCTCGGCGTAGTTGAGTTTACAGCCGAGGGTGTAGAACGAAACGCTGGGCATGGGCGTTGGTCTTGGCTTCGTGGCGGCGCGTTAACGGAACCTCCACAATCCTGGTTTCTCTTTTTTCGATTCGGTACATCTGCCTGTGTTTGCACGAGAAGGGTATCCCCTCATCGCCGCCGCTATCGGCATCGCCGCCGTCTTGTTCACCATCGGCTACCTGTTCGCACCTAGCTGGCTGCACCTCCTGCTGACGGCCATCGGCGTGCTGTCCATCGGCTTCACGCTCTACTTCTTCCGCGACCCCAAGCGCACCCCGCCCTCGCCCGCCGACACGCTCCTGCTCGCACCCGCCGATGGCAAGGTCGTTGAGATCGTGGAGGAGCACGAGCCGCTATACTTGGCTGGGCCCTCGCGGCGCATCTCGATCTTCCTGTCGCCCCTCAACGTCCACGTCAACCGTGCCCCCGCCGATGGCGTCGTGGAGTTTGACCAGTACGTGCCGGGTGAGTACTTGGTGGCGTGGCATCCGAAGGCGAGTGAAAAGAACGAGCGTTCGCAGCTCGGCATCCGCCACGCCAGCGGTACGCCCATCCTGTTCAAGCAGATCGCGGGAGCTGTGGCGCGGCGCATCGTCTACCACATCACCAACGGCGACACGGTGAAGGCGGGCGATCGCTTCGGCCTGGTCAAGTTTGGCTCGCGCATGGATGTGGCAGTGCCGCCCGAGGTTGAGTTCACCGTCAAGATTGGCGATATGGTGACAGCGGGCGAGACGGTCATTGGGCATCTGCCTGCAAAAGCCGACGCCTAGACGGATGCCGAAGCACGAACCGGGCAAGAAGCAGCGGCAGTTCCGTAGCCGTCTCCGCACCTATCGGTCCAAGCGCCGCGGGCGGCTGCGGCGGCCTATCCCGGCGGTGGCCGTGCCGTCGTTCTTCACGCTGATGAACCTGTTCAGCGGCTTCCTCTCCATCACCCAGACGATGGCCGGCAACTACGAGCAGGCGTGCTGGCTGGTCGTGCTGGCCGCGTTCTTCGATGCGCTCGACGGCCTGATGGCACGCATCACCAACTCAGCAAGTCTGTTCGGTGTAGAGTTGGACTCGCTGGCCGACATCGTCTCGTTTGGCCTGGCGCCGTCGCTGCTCGTCTATGCCTATGGCTTGAGCGATGCGGGTATGCTGGGCGTGATCGCCTCGGCGCTGCCGGCCATCTGCGGCGCCGTGCGGCTGGCACGCTACAACGTCAACTTCGACGGGGATAAGAAGGACTACTTCGATGGATTGCCCATCCCAACGGCTGCGGCGTTCATCATCGCGCTCATCCTGAACGTGGAGGACACGCAGATCTTCCATCAGTTCAGCGTCAACAACCTGTCGCTACTGTTCCCGATTGTGGTGGTCTTGAGTGGTCTGATGGTATCCACGGTGCCGTTCGATGCCATGCCCAACCCCTCGCCGCGCTACATCCGCCAGCATCCGCTGAAGTTTGCCTTGTACCTGACAGGCTTCATTCTGACGGTCGTGCTACAGCAGATCGGGCTGCTCATCGCGCTGGTGGGCTACTTGGCGCATGGCATTGGCATGGCGTTTGTCCGCTTCATCCGCGCGGTGAATGACGTGGAGGACGAAGATTCAGGAAACCCCAACACCTAACACCCCTCGGGGTTGTATCTTTCGGGGTGTAAAACTGTTCACCACGGCCTAGCCCAGACGCATGTACAAGGCGACCCTCTCGATCACGCTCCGCCCGTCCATCCTCGACCCCCAAGGCAAAGCCACGCGCCATGCCCTTGCCGACCTCGGCTTCAGCGGCGTGGAGGATGTACGCATCGGCAAGTACGTCGAGATGCTGATTAAAGCCGACTCCGCCGCCGCGGCCAAAGCTATTGCTGAGCAGGCTTGCGACAAGCTGCTTGCCAACCCCGTGATGGAAGACTACGCCGTGGACGTAGCCGCCGTTGACCTCGCGTAAACGCTCTTCTCGCCGACAGCCGTTGTTGTTCTGATGGCCCACATCTACGCCAATATCGCCTTGCCCGATGAAGCCACCGTGGTGGCCGTGGATGAAGAGGTCCAGGTCGATACGCCATGGTACGTGGTGCTCTACAACGACGAGATCCACACGTTCGACGAGGTCATCTTCCAACTGATCAAGGCGACGGGCTGCTCGGCAGAGAAAGCAGAGCAATGTGCCTGGACGGTCCATACCAAAGGCAAGTGCGTCGTCTACGAAGGCGAGTTCACCGACTGCTTCCGCGTGCAGGGCGTGCTGCGTGAGATACAGCTTGTGACTGAGATTCAAGGTTAGGTCTGTTGGTCACAAGTCGGCAGGTCCAAGGTCAAAGGTCCATCTTACACCTACCCATGAGGCATATCTTTCTGGGTGATGCTTCGACCTGAGACATGGGACCTTCAGACCTGAGACCCCAAAGCGATACGTACCGCACCATCAAGGCGGCTACCCACGCTGAAGTAAAGATCAAAGGCTCGCGCTTCATCGGGCGAGCGTTTCCTGTCGCCACCGCGGAAGCCGCGGCGGCCGAGATCCAGGCGCTGCGCAAGGCCGAGTACACCGCCACGCACCACTGCACGGCGTACCGCGTGGGCGTCCATGGCGGTACGTTCCGCTACAACGATGACGGCGAACCCTCGGGCACGGCGGGGCCGCCCATCTTGCGCCAGATCGACAAGCTGGAGCTGACCAATACGCTGGTCGTTGTCACGCGATACTACGGCGGGACCAAGCTGGGCACAGGCGGGCTCATACGCGCCTACGGCGAAGCCGCTGCGCTCGTGCTGCAGGCGGTCACCATCGAAGAACGCATCCTGCGCGACACCGTCACCGTCCGCTTTGCCTACGCCGACACCTCGCCTGCCATGCACGCCATCGGTCAGGTGGATGCCAAGATCATCGACACCGCCTACGGCCACGACACCGCCATCACCCTCGCCATCCGTCAGCGTGACACAGCGGCGTTTACCGAGGCATTCACGCAGGCGCTGCATGGACGGGGGAAGGTGAAGGAGGATGGTGAACCTTGATGCCCGCTTGGCGCAGCATAGCGCCTCCTGCCGCATACAGTCGATGTGGCGGCAGCTCTACACCTATCATCCGTGCGAATGCCCTCTCAACGACATAGCGCAGAAGCTGCAACCTCATGATCTCCCCACCTGGATTCCTTCCGAAGCTCGTAATTGTCGCAGCTGCGTTGCTGTACCTATCGCATCCGCCTGTGAACGCCCAGGGCGCCGCGGTTAACTCGGTGCAGTTCTCGCCAGATGGTACGCTTCTCGCCTCCGCAAACTCGGCCAACCAAGTCGTGATCTGGGATGTAGCGACAGGTGAGCGGCGTGCGGCGTTTCCAGCGCTGGAGGCCTACGTCGTGTTCGTCGCCTGGAGCCCGGATGGTGCGACGGTGGCGAGCGCAAGCTACGACAACGTGATTCGGCTATGGGATGTGGCCTCGCGGACATTGCGCGCTGAGTTGAAAGGACACGGCGGCGTGCCGTTTTACGCCCACTTCTCGCCCGATGGGCAGTCCCTCGCGACAGCGGCAGAAGGCGCTGAGGTCATCGTGTGGGATCTCGCCACACAGACCGTTCGCCATCGGCTATCGCCACCCGGCGACATCGCCACGACGGCCCGCCTCTCACCCGATGGGCAAGCGCTGCTCACGGCGGGACGGGGCGGCACGGTGCAGCAGTGGGACCTCGCCACGCAGGAGGTGACGGCGACCTACGATGTCGGCGGCGAGACGTTGACTACGGCGCTGTTCGGCCCGGATGGACGTGTCGTAGCTGGCGGTGGGAGTGCAGGTGTCATCCGCGTGTTCGACGAAGCCACTGGAGCGCTGCGCGAAACCTATGACCACGGCGTCTACAGCAACTCGTTCGTCATGACGGGTGCCATCGTAGCCAGTGTGGGCGGCGACGGCACCCTCAAGGCGTGGTCGCGATCGGATGGCCGTCAGCTGTACACGCGCGGTGCGCACCGCAGCATCGCCTTCTTTGTCGCTGCATCCCCAGACGGGCAGACCCTTGCCACGGTAGGACAGGACCGACGCATCCGGCTATGGGAGGCTGCCACGGGGCGGCTGCTGCGGACCATCGCTGGGCGCTAGAGCCCAGACAGCTTTGGCCTGACCACCCCGAAATGCCAAGCCCGTTCGCTGACCTGGTTCACTCGGGGTCGTAGTAATTCGATACTTCGATCAGGTTGCCATCGGGATCGCGGAAGTAGATCGAATGGAGCGGGCCCATTGCACCCGTGCGACGTACGGGGCCCTCGATCACGCTTACACCGGCCTGCCGCACGCGGGCAGCAACTTCAGCAACGGGCGTAGAAGCGATGAAACAGAGGTCTGCCGAGCCGGGCATCGGCCGGGCAGCTTTGGGCTCGAACTCCTGCCCAGCTTCGTGGAGGTTTATTTTCTGATGCCCGAACCGAAGCGCTTTGCGACCTTGCCCAAACGTTACCTCCTCCATGCCGAGCACTGTGGTGTAGAAGGCAACCGTGGCGCCTAGATCGCGGACGGTGAGGACAATATGGTCCAGGTGCGTAACCATGACGCCCAGTAGTGTCAGCGGAGTGAGGAGAAGTGCGGTGGATGGGCCAATGCCAGTGCTAGTCGCGTGCCTCTCGTCCGGCTTTCATGGCCTGCACGGCTAGCCCGTCCACGCGGTTGTTGCGCTCGTCGTCGGCGTGGCCTTTCACCTTGATCCAGCGGACCTCGTGCGGCTTGACGGCGTCGAGTAAGGCCTCCCAGAGGTCGCGGTTTTCCACGGGCTTCTTCGAGGCCGTCTTCCAGCCCCGCTTCTGCCAATTGGTGAGCCAGCCTTGGGTGAAGGCGCGTTGCAGGTACGAGCTGTCGGTGTGGATATCGACTCGGCATGGCTCTTTGAGCGCCCGCAGCGCCTCTAGCGCTGCACGCAATTCCATGCGGTTGTTCGTGGTGTGCGCTTCGGCGCCAGAGAGTTCTTTCTCGATGGTGCCGTATTCAAGCAGGGCGCCCCAGCCGCCCGGCCCAGGGTTACCACTGCACGAGCCGTCGGTGTACACGGTGACGTGTTTCAAATCGGAAGTGCGATAAGCGGAGGGGAACTAGAGCAGGTGCTTGGCACTCATGGCAGCGCCCACGATGCCGGCCTCGTTGCTGAGTTCGGCGGGCACCAGAGCGGCGTCAGTGCTGAGGTGCTTGAAGTATTTCTCCACCCGCTTCGGCTTGCTCACGCCACCGCCGATGATGATGCGGTCGGGGGAGAACAGGAACTCGATATGATCCAAGACCTCTTGCACGCGCCCGGCCCACTGTTTCCACGACAGGTCCTCGTCCTTGCGGATCTTGTCAGCAGCATAGTGCTCGGCGTCCATGCCTTTGTACTCCAGGTGACCCAGCTCGAAGTTGGAGAGCAGCTTCCCGTCCAAGAACATCGCGCTGCCAATGCCTGTGCCGAAGGTGAGCATCAGCACTTTTCCATCGTGCCGCTTGCCAGCCCCGAAGGCCATCTCGGCGATGCCCGCCGCGTCGGCGTCGTTCACAATGCTCACGCGCGAGCCCGTGACTTCGCTGAAGACTTGCTCGGCATTCGTGCCAATCCACGCGTCGTCCACGTTAGCAGCGGAGAGCGTGTAGCCGTTACGGACGCGAGCCGGGAAGGCACACCCGATGGGTCCGGTCCAGTGGAAGTGCTGCCGGATTTGGTCCACGGTGCCCGCTACGGCGTCGGGCGTGGCGGGCTGAGGCGTCGGGATTCGGTAGCGCTCGCCAGTAAGCTCACCGGTTTCGAGGTCGACAGGCGCTCCTTTGATGCCGGATCCGCCGATGTCAATGCCGAGAATATGCACGGGTTTAGCCGTTTGTGATCGAGAGAGGCTTGAACATACGTACCACCGAGCACCCAGCCAAGTGGAGCATCGCCCCAGATGAAACGGAGCCGTTAAACCTGCGCCAATTCACCACGCCGCATTGCCGCCACGCCACTCGTCATGGTAGATTGCGACCCACACCAAAAATACCTGAACCGGGCCGTCATGAAACGCTTCCTCCTCTTCGCTGTCTTCGCGCTCACCGCCACCCTCAGCTCCTGCCAGTGCGCCGACAAGCCGCCTATGAGTCCGGTCGAGGGCGAAGAGTCTAGCGCTGTTATCGTGATGCCAGAGACCCGGGCGTAATGATACGCTTTGCGTGATCGCGTGCCGCGTGGGCGCGTGATGAGAGGTATTGCCGTCGAGCTGTGTTCACGCCCTCGACGCGCGCACGCGCACACCCGGCATCGCATATGATCATCCCCGACGACAAGATCGAAGAAGTCCGGTCCGCCTCAGACATCGTGGGCGTGGTGGGGGATTACGTGCGGTTAAAGCGCCGTGGCTCCAACTTCATTGGGCTGTGCCCTTTCCATAACGAGAAGACGCCGTCGTTCAACGTCAACCCAAGCCTGGGCATCTTCAAGTGCTTCGGCTGCGGGGCAGGGGGGGACGTGTTCTCGTTCGTGCAGCGCACCGAAAGCCTCGGCTTTGTGGAGACGGTGCGGCTGCTGGCCGAGCGGTCGGGCATCGAGCTGCCGGACGAGGACAACCAAGACCGCGAGGCGTACAACGAGACCGAGTCGATCTATCACGCTTTGCGGATGGCGGCGCGGTTCTTCTACACCAACCTGACGCGCAACGAGGCAGGAGCGGCGGCGCTCGCGTACGTGAAAGGGCGTGGCATCACGCCGGAGTCTGTCAAGGCCTTCGGAATGGGCTATGCACCCGACAGCTGGGACGGGCTGATGAAGGCGGCGGAGGCGAAGCAGATCTCGGCTGAGGTGTTAGAGAAGGCGGGGCTCATCATCCCACGGAGCGACGGCTCAGGCCATTACGACCGCTACCGGGGCCGCGTCATCTTCCCCATCTTCTCACACGTGGGCAAGGTGCTGGGCTTTGGCGGGCGCATCATGCAGCCGGACTCGAATCAGCCCAAGTACATCAACTCGCCCGAGACCAAGGTGTACCACAAGAGCCGCGTGCTCTACGGCCTCTACCAAGGCAAGCAATCCATCCGGCGCGAAGAGGAGGTCATTCTAGTGGAAGGCTACACCGATGTCATCGCGCTGCACCAAGCAGGCGTGCAGAATGTGGTAGCGTCCTCGGGCACTGCCTTGACGCCTGAGCAGGTCAAGATGGTCGGGCGCTATGCCAAGAAGATCGTCATGCTCTACGACGCGGACGCAGCGGGGGCTAAGGCGGCCATCCGGGGCATCGACATCGTGCTGGAGCAGGGGCTGACGGCTTACGCGGTCTCGCTGCCCGGTGGCGAGGACCCCGACTCGTACGTCCAGACGCACGGCGGCGAAGCGTTCCGGGAGTATGTGAAGACGCAGCGGCTCGACTTTGTGCGGTTCAAGTACAACTTGGCCCAACGCGCTGGCGACTTTGACACGCCCGAAGGGGCAGCCGAGGCGCAGCGCGGCGTCATCGAGACTATCGCCCGCATCCCCGACCCGCTCATGCGCGAGACGTACATGCGCACGGCTAGCGATGTGCTGCGCGTGCCGGACTCGTACCTGTATCCGGTGCTGGAGCGCGCCGTGCGCGACCGAAGCCGCAAGCGCTCGCGGGAGCCGCGCCGCTATGAGGAGCCGCCGCCGCAAACCGCTCCGCCACGCCCCTTTGCACCCATCTCAGAAGAGGTGCCGCACGATGTGGCCGTTGTTGAGGCGCCCATGCTCGCCGAGCCCAAGCCGGAGGAGAAGGCGCTGCTGCGCATGATGCTGGAGCACGGCATGGAGATGATCGAGTTCGTGCTGAGCTACATGGGCGTCGACGAGTTCACGCTGGGACCGTCGCGGACGATGGTAGAGCAGTTCATCCACATGTACGAAGCCGACGCGCTCGACACGAAGGCGCTGTTTGACGGCACCCATGGGCGTGGCGTACAGCAGCTTGCCGCCGAGGTCAGCATGACGCGCTACGAACCGTCGAAAGGGTGGGAGGAGAAGGTCAACGTGACGGTGCCACGCCTCGATGAGAATGCGCGTGAGGCCGCAACCAGTGCGATGAAGCTGCTCAAGCTCGATCGCGTCGACGAGGCTATCGAAGAAGTCAAGTTGCAGCAGCACCGCAAGAGCTTACAGGGCGATGCCTTGATGGAGAACCTCACCCGCATCATGGATTTGCAAAAGCTCCGCGAGCAGATAAAGCAAGGCGCATTTTTAGAATGGTACGCCGATGAGTAGTTTCCGCCCCACTGCAGCCTACCTCGTCACCACCTAGCGATTGAAGTGAACCCCATGGCCGACGGCTCCAAGAACACAGCTCGCAAACCGCTTATCCCACGTGCGACGGCGCCCCGCTCGGTGCCCAGCCGGGCCACGCGGACGCACCCTCACCTCATCTTCAACCGCGAGCTGAGCTGGCTGGACTTCAACTGGCGCGTGCTGTGGCAGGCCATCGACGGGCGCTTCCCGCTGCTGGAGCGGGTGCGCTTCCTGGCCATCACGGCGAGCAACCTCGATGAGTTCTTCCGCAAGCGTGTGGGGGGGCTGCAACGCCAAGACGATGCGGGCATCGATGTCCTCTCGCCCGAGGGGCTGCGCCCGGACGAGCAGCTGCGCCTCATTCGTCAGGCCGTGCTGCCGCTACAAGACCGCCTCTGCGAGACGTGGAACCATGTGCTCAAGCCCATGCTGGCCACCGAGGCGGATATCCACATTCGCAACTACGCCGACCTCACCCCCAAGGAGCAGAAATACCTCGACCATTACTTCACCACGCACATCTTTCCCATCCTGACGCCGTTGGCGGTGGACCCGGGCCATCCGTTCCCGTTCATCTCGAACCTAAGCCTGTCGCTGGCGGTGATCCTGCGGCATCCAGAAGAGCGAAGTGAGCACTTCGCCCGCCTCAAGGTGCCCACCGCCACGTTTCGGTTCGTCCCGCTGCAGGGATCGAAGACGTTTGTGCCCGTGGAGCAAGTCATCGTCAACAACCTCGACGAGCTGTTCCGAGGGATGGAGGTCGTCAGCGCCTACCCGTTTCGTATCACCCGCAACGCCGATATCCTTCGCGACGAAGAGGAGGCGGAGGACCTGCTGGCGATGATCTCAGAAGAGCTTCGCTTGCGGCGGTTCTCGCGCGTGGTGCGCCTGGAGGTCGATGCCGATATGCCGGAGCACCTGCGCCAGATCCTGATGCGCGAGCTCGACATCGACAAGGACGACCTGTACGAGTCGAAGGCGCTCCTAGACCTGACCGACCTGTTCGAGATCGCCAACATCGGGTTGCGCGAGCACTCGTTCAAGCCGTGGGAGCCCGTGGTGCCGCATCGGCTGGCCATGGAGGCCGACGGGAAGGAGCTGCGCAGCATCTTCGACGTCATCCGCGACGGCGACCTGCTCGTCCATCACCCATACGAGTCGTTCAACGCCAGCACCTTGCGCCTCATGGAAGAGGCCGCCGTCGATCCCGATGTCCTCGCCATCAAGCAGACGTTGTACCGCACCTCTGATCGCTCGCCGGTGATGGCGGCGCTGATCCGGGCAGCAGAGAACGGCAAGCAAGTGGCGGTGCTCGTCGAGGTGAAGGCGCGCTTCGATGAGCAGAACAACATCGAGTGGGGGCAGAAGCTGGAGAAGGCGGGCGTCCACGTGACCTATGGGCTCGTCGGCCTGAAGACGCACACGAAGGTGACGCTCGTGGTGCGCCAGGAAGAGGAAGGGCTGCGTACGTATTGCCACATCGGTACGGGCAACTATAACCCTAAGACGGCTCGCCTCTACACCGACCTGGGGCTGTTCACCTGCGACCGCGCCGTGGGCACCGACGTAGTCAACCTGTTCCACTACCTGACGGGCTATGCCCCAGCGCAAGAGTACCAGAAGTTGCTTGTGGCGCCGCGCTTCATGCGCGACACGTTCCTCAAGGCCATCGACCGCGAGATCGCCAACCAGAAGAAACACGGCAATGGCCGCATCATTGCCCAGATGAACGCGCTGGACGACCTGGTGACCATCCACGCGCTCTACAAAGCCTCGCAGGCAGGGGTGCAGATCGACCTGATTGTGCGCGGGCACTGCCGCCTACGCCCTGGGCTGCCGCGCTATAGCGAGAACATCCGCGTCATCAGCATCCTCGGGCGGTTCTTGGAGCACAGCCGCATCTACTCGTTCAACAACAACGGCAAACCCCGAATCTACTTCGGCAGTGCCGACTGGCAGCGCCGCAACCTGGAAGACCGTGTGGAGGTCATCGCCGAGGTGGAGGATGCCGCCCTCAAGCACCGGCTCATGCGGACGCTTGAGTTGGCGCTTGAGGATGAGCGCCTGGCATGGGATCTGCACGCTGACGGCCGCTACGTGCAACGCATGCCATCCACTGAGAAGAAGGAGCGCGGCTATCACAACGTGCTGATGAAGCGTGCCCTGAAGCGATCACTCGACGCGTGAGCGGGGCTCGGGACGCTCACTGCGTTCGCTTTGGGTTTTGGGACGCTCGCGTTCGCTCGCTGTGGGTCTTGGGGGCGTCCAGCTGAGACAGCATCGCCGAAGAAAAGAGCGTCAGCAGGCTGAATTCACTTGACCCAGAGCCGAGGCGCCACATCTTCTTCGACCTTCGACCTTCGACCTTCGACCTTCGACCTTCGACCTTCGACCTTCGACCTTCGACCTTCGACCTTCGACCTTCGAACTTCGACCTTCGACCTTCGACCTTCG
>JBCDJT010000123.1:0-15406 GCA_038747545.1 Bacteroidota bacterium | reverse complement strand
GTGTCGATGGTGGAGGCGAGCGCCGCCAGCAGCGCTGCCAGCATGATGCCGCGTAGCCCCACGGGCAGGTAGGTATCGATGCCCGTGACGAAGGTGAGTTCGCGCGCGGCGGCAAAACCGTCGGTGCCTGCTGCAGCCGGGTCGAACGGCATCAGCACGAGCAGCCCCACGCCGATGATGAGCCACACGACGCTGCGCACGAGGATCTGCGCCCAGCTGAAGACGACGCCCGCCACGCGCGCTTCGCGGTCGGTGCGGCAGGCCATAGCGCGCTGCGCGAGGTAGCCCGTGCCATCCGAGCCGATCCAGAACAGCCCCTGCAGCCCGATCAGCATCAGGAACGGAAACAGCACGCCTTCGCCACGTGGCAGCACGGCCAGCAGGTCGCCCGCTTGCGTCTCGCCATAGAGCATTACCATGCGCTCGCCAAGTATCCCGAGCCCGCCGACCTCGCGCACCACAAGAACGGCGTAGGCGACGGTGCCGATCATCATCAGCGCGAACTGCGCCACGTCGGTGGCGATGACGCCGCGCAGCCCGCCCGACGTGGCGTAGGCGTAGACGAACGCCACGATCAGCACGATGCTCAGCAGCCCGTTGGTCGTGGCCGTCACGGCATTCAGTCCTGTAGCCGAGGTGAAGACGGCGAGCCCGAGCGCATCAATGGCGCCGGAGAGGCCGCCGTAGAATCCGGCAGGCAGCCACGCGTGCCACGGCAGAAAGACTTCGGCAATGCGAACAGCCGCGAGCAGTACCATCGCCAGAAAAAAGACGTTGACGATGGTGCCGTAGTAGATGGCTTTGAGCGTGCGGAGGGCGAGGACGCCGCGTCCGCTGTAGCGCACCTCGGTCAGCTCGGCATCGGTGAGTACGCCCGAGCGCCGCCAGCCCTCGGCGAAGAAGAACGCTAGCAGCAGGTAGCCGAAGCCATAGATCCAGAAGTGCCACATCAGGTAGACGCCGCCTGTGGCGAGCAGGCCCGTCACCAGCAGCGGCGTGTCGGCGGCGTATTGTGTGGCGGCCATGCTGAGTCCTGCCCGCCAGCCGCTGACGTCTTTCCCTGCCAGAAAGTAGGCATCGAGTCCTGTGGCGGCCCGTCGGCGGGCGCGCCAGCCCATCGCCACGGCATAGACCATGAACCCGGCAACGATCAGCGCATCGATCATGCGAGGCTGTCGGCGCTCGCGTCGGTAGAGGTGCGCGTGAGGATCGCTTCCTCGGGCTGCCAGAGCGAGATCCGCCCGGTGCCTGCGACCATCACAAGGATTGTAGAGAGAAGAACCGTCATCGTGAGTGCGTCCGAGCCAAAGGTCAGGAGCGCGTAGCATACGAACAACAGCAGCACATGCGCCAGCAGGCGCCCCATCCAGCCTACGGTCACCAGCGTTACGAGTAACATCGTGCCCACACCCCAGAGGCTCCATCCCACCGTGCTACCCGTAGCTGTTAGCCACGGCTCGCATAGCACGCTCACCAAGATGGCGCTGCTGACGGCCAACACAAGCCGCGCCGCCACAGGCACGTAGCCCAGCAGGATGCGCTTCGCCACTGCCCGGATGGCGATGTAGCGTGGCGCGCTCGGCTGGATCATCCCCGTGGTGATGAGCCCGTCGCGCAGGAAGCTGAGCAGCACGGGGCCAATGAACAGCACACCCGCCCACGTGGCGGCAGGCGGGTCGAACAAGGGGAACAGCACGACCACGAAGAAGCCGACCCCAAACCCACCAGCGACGCGTCGATAGCCGCTCTCGGGTAGGTCGTGGTTGACGAGGCCACGTTGCTCGCGGGCGTAGAGCATTAGGCGGTAGCCGTAGTAGAGGAGTCCCACGCCCAGAAATGGCCAAGGCAAGATGCCGAAGTGTACGGTCAGCGCCGAGGCGACCAGCATGCCGAGTGCATCAGCCTCCACATCCAACCGAGCGCCCAGTTCGGTCACGTGGTCGGTGAGACGAGCGAGGTACCCATCCAGGAGGTCACTGAGGGAGGCAACGAGGAAGACGAGAGCGATCGTCCAGCGTAGCCACTCCGGCGGCGGTGGAATGAACAAGAACCCGAACAAGACCGCAAAGCACAGGGCGCGGCCCAGGGTGATGCTGGTGGCAATGCCAAGGGTGGGCAGGGGGCGCGTACCGTCAGCACGGCGGTTCTCACGCAGCAGGAAGCGGGTGTAGACAAGGATGTAACCGACGGCGAGCCCAGCGCCGAGGCTCCAAGGGCCCATAGGAAGCGTCAGGCGCGTGCCCAGCAGGAGTCCGCTGACGGCAAGAACACACGAGGCTGCAGCAACAGTGCCCCACCACTGCCATCGGAGCGGTTCGGGCACAGAAAGGAGAGGTACTACAGGCACAGCACGACGCCAAAGAGTGAATTAACCGTGTAAATATAGCGGAGGTGTTGTGTGTAGTCCACCTGCTGACAGCATCGGTACAATTGGCAGCGCACCCGGGGCTGCCTAACCTGAATTAGGGTAAATGTTTAGGAAAAACCGCATTTTTTGCAATTAGGGAATTGCCGCGTCCCCCCAAGCGGATACCCACTGCTACCGCACCCGCTTGCGTCGGTTTTTGACATAGTCCTCGAAGATGAACCCGCCCAAGTCATCGAGCGAGGCATAGTAGGCCCGGCCTTGGTTGGCTTCGGTGAGCTGCTGTACAAAGCGCTGCAGGTATGGGTCGTTGGCGATCATAAACGTGGTGATGTCGATGCCCTCGCGGCGGCACATCACAGCTTCGTCCAAGACCTTGTTAACGATCTTACGGTCCAGCCCGAACGCGTTGCGGTACATCTTCCCGTACTCGATGTGGCAGCTGGGCTTGCCATCGGTGATCATGAAGATCTGCTTGTTGCGGTTCTTGCGGCGCTGCAGGATGTCGCGGGCGCGCTGGAGACCGGCGCGGGTGTTGGTGTAGTAGGGACCGACGTTGAGGTACGGCAGGTCCTTGATCGACACCTCCCACGCCTCGTTGCCGAACGCTACGATGTCGAGCGTGTCTTTGGGGTAGCGCGTGAGGATCAGCTCGGAGAGCGCCATGGCCGTGCGGCGGGCGGGCGTGATGCGGTCCTCGCCGTAGAGGATCATCGAGTGCGAGAGGTCGATCATCATCACCGTCGCCACGCTCGTGTGGTGGTCGGTTTCGTAGACCGCGAAGTCCTCCTCCGACAGGCTGAAGCCGCCCGCGTTGCGCCGAAACGCGTTAGAGAGCGTGCCCGTGACGTCCAGGTTGTGGACGTCGTCGCCGAAGCGCCAAGGGCGCGTCTCGGGCAGGCGCTCGCGGCCTTCGCCCTGGAACTGCGTCTTGTGGTTGCCGCGCCCGCTCTTGCGCAGGTGGCTGAAGACCTCCTCCATCGCCCGTTGCCTGAGCCCACGCTCCGACTTAGCCGTGAGCTTCATGGTGCCGCCAGGACGGTCTTCGTCCAGGTAGCCCCGCTTCCGCAACTCCTCCACGAAGTCACCGATGCCCATGTTCTCATCGGTGAGGCCGTAGCGCTCGTCGAGTTGCGTGAGCCAGTTGAGCGCTTCCGAGACATCGCCCGCCGAGAGGGTGAGCAATTGCTGGAAGAGGTCGAAGAGGGTGTCGAAGGTGGACTGAGGCTGGCCGTGGCGCTTCTCATTCCACTCGCTGTAGCGGAGCAGCATAACGGTGGGGCGGCGATGGTTTAGGTGGGGTCGTACGTCGCCACCGCGCCGTCAGTTCACGCCCGCGCCGCGCGGTTACGGATGCGTCAATCGTTGTCGAGGGCGCCCACATAGTCGGCCACGCGCAGGTCTTTCTCGATCCAGTAGTCGTCGGTTACGAAGTTGAAGGCGGTGGGGTTGTACTCGCCTACGACGGCTACGTCCGCCATCTCCGGTACGTCCATGTCGAGCATGTAGTAGACCGCGTTCACCAAGAGGCGCCGCACGCCTTCGTTTAGGAAGTCATTGGAGGCGCCGATGGTGGAGGTGAACGATACGCCTTCCGCACCGCCGGGCAGCTGGTAGGGCTTGGTCCACGCCAGCGGCATCAGCGGGTCGTTCGGGTTGTACGAGCCGTCGGTGGCGGGGTTGGTGGAGGCGAGCTGCATGTCCGTGTCGCGCATCCCAAAGTGGATGTCGTTCTCGTCGTACTCGCCCGCTCGGTCAATCACCTGGCCGAGGAAGATCGGCTCGGTGCCCTCAGGCATAGGCAGGCGGACGCCGTAGACGTCGCTTGGGCCCCAGATGGCGCCGTCGGCGATGCCGTTGGTGACAGGGTGATTCTCAGCGCCGGGGGCGATGACGCCGCGTGCGCTCTGATGCTTGTGGTGGCCGTGGTGCGTGTGCCACTTCTCGCCTAGCACCAGCCGCCCGAAGCCGTTGTGCCACGGCGAGCCCTCGTCCTCGTGGTAGTTGCCCCAATGCGCGTACGGATGGTCGGGGTAGTCGGCGTAGTTGAAGGCGTGTGTAGCCGTGCGGATAGCCACCAGCGGATTGCCCTCCATCAAGTAGTCCTCGATGTGCGCCATCTGCTCAGCGGGCAGCGCCCGGAAGCGCGTGAACAGCACCATCAGGTCGGCATCGTCCAGCATCTCTAGGCCGGGGATGTTCTCGATGTAGTTCGGGTTGATGAGTCCCGGCGCCTCGGGGTCCTGCGCGAACAGCACCGTCGTGGTGAAGCCGTGGCGTTCAGCCAGGATCTGCGCCAGCTCGGGCAGCACCTCCTCCGATCGGTACTCCTCGTCGCCACTGACGAGCACGATCTGCTTGCCCTCGCCGGGTCCGTCCTTGCCCTCGTACGTCACCCACTGCGGCGGATCATCGGAGGCGACATCGGCAGAGGTATCCGCAGAGTCCGTATCAGAAGCGCAGCCGAAGCCAATCAGTAGCAGCGCGAGGAGCGAGAAAGCAAGCGATTTCATGGTCGTATCGACAAGAGGGAAGGGCGTGAGGCAGGAATATATCGCTTCGGCGCAAAAGAAAACGGGATGCCGCTATTTCTTGCGCTTGAGGGCATAGGTGCGGAGCAAGCCGCATTCGTCGCAGCGGTACGACTCGGTGACGTAGACTGGCCGGTTGCCAATTTTAGCACCGGTCCAGATGCTTTTCTCGTGCGGACCCTCCACCCATTGAACAGGATGGCGACCGCCGTGCGTGACGTCAAGCAAGAACCCCTCGGTCATGAATGTATCGCAGTCGGGGCAGCGGGGCGGAGTGGCGTTGGCCATGTGTCTTGGTCTAGTGGTGAGGAGGCGTCAGCGCTCGGCGTCGTACTTGTCGAACCACGCCAGGATGTAGCCGACTTTCGCCATCAGGTTGCTGGGCCGGGCGGCAATGCCGTGGCCCGCGTTGGGGATGCGGACGAGCGCGCTGGGGATGCCGCGTAGCTGGAGCGCGTTGTAATATTGCTCGCTCTCGGTCATGGGCGTGCGCCAGTCGGACTCGCCCGTGAGCAGCATCGTCGGCGTAGAGACGTTGCCGACGAGGCGGAGCGGCGAGCGCTGCCAGTAGTGCTCGTAGTCCTCCCACGGCATCGACGGGAACCAGTACTGGCTGGTAAACGCCTGGATGTCGGAGGTGAGGACGAACGAGGCCCAGTTGATAACGGGTTTGGCGACCACCGCCGCCCGGAAGCGGTCCGTGTTGCCGATGGTCCACGCCGTGAGCACGCCGCCGCCACTGCCGCCGGTCACGTACAGCCGCTCAGGATCGACGAAGCCGCGCTCAATCACGGCATCGACGCCGCTCATCAGGTCGTCGTAGTCGTACTGCGGATAGACGTGGTGGATGGCGTTGCCGAACGCGGCGCCGTAGCTGGTGGAGCCGCGCGGGTTGGTGTAGAGCACGACGTAGCCCGCCGCCGCGAACAACTGTACCTCCATCGAGAAGCGCCAGCCGTAGTTGGCAAACGGGCCGCCGTGGATCTCAAGGATGAGCGGGTACTGTTTGGCCGGGTCGAAGTCGGGCGGCGTGACCATCCAGCCCTGGATGCGCTGCCCGTCGTGCGAAGATTCATACCAAAACTCCTCGGCCTCGCCCAGCGTCTTTGCGCCGAGCAGGTCGGCGTTGAGGGTGGTGAGGCGCTGCGGCGTCTGCCCGGGCGTGACCACGGCGATGTCGGCGGGGTGCTCGGGCGAGGTCATCGTGAACGCCAGCAGGCCAGCGTCTGAGACAGAGAACGATCCGCCGCCGTACGGACGTCCGAGGCTGAGGCCGCCCACGTCGTTGGCGACCTGCTCGATCTCGCCATCTAATGCAATACGAGCCAAGCGCGTGTGGCCCTCATCGTCGTACTGGAAGAAAATCGAGCGACCGTCGGCGCTCCACTGCGGGCTGCTGGCATCGCGGTCGAGGTCGGCGGTGAGCGAGCGCGAGCCAGTGCCGTCGGCGTTCATCACGTAGAGCTGCGTGACGTGGTAGCCCTGGTACGTATCGTCGTAGCCCGTGTAGGCGATGTACTGGCCATCGGGCGAGGGCGTGGGGTTCGAATCAGGACCGAAGCGGTCAGTGAGGGCGGTGAGCGTGCCGCCAAGGGTGAGGTGGTAGACCTCCGACTGGCCCGGCTTGCGCTCGTAGTCGGGGTCGCGATTGGCGGAGAAGACGACGGCGTCGTTGCCGTGCCATGCGGGGGCGCCGTGGTTGAAGTCGCCCGAGCTGATCTGGCGCGCGGTGCCGCCCTCGGCAGGGACGACGAAGAGGTGCGTGGAGCCTGTAGGCAAGAAGCCTCTGCCGTCGCTGCGGTAATTCAGGTTGGTGATGACCCGGGCGGGCTCGGCCCACTCGGCACCAGCCGGCGCGCTCGGCAACGAGGCCAGCGGCTCGGCGGCGCGCGGGACGAAGGCGGTGAAGGCGACGTGCATCCCATCGGGCGACCACACCGCGCTCCCCGGCGACCGCATCACGTCGGTGATGGCAACGGTCTGGCCCGTATCCATCCAGCGCACCATCAGCTGCCGTTGCCCGTCGCTATCGGTGGCGGCATACAGCAGCCGCGTCCCATCCGGCGACCAGCGCGGCCGGCTCGGCTCGCCCTCGGTGACGAGCGGGCGGTGCATCGTACCATCGGCCTTGATCGTCCACAGCTGTCGCGTGGAGCGGTCCGTCATCACATCCATCGCCGTGCGCACATAGACTACCGTCCGGCCATCGGGCGCGATCTGGGGATCCGCGGCGTATTCCAACTCGAACACGTCCATGTACGCCAGATGCTCGTCATCCGACTGGGCGTGGACGGGCGTGATTAGCAGCGCGGCAAAGACAAGAGAGAAGAGGCGCATGTCTGGAAGTGGGAAGAGGCTGAGCACAACGCTGCCAAGCTAAGTGGGCACGCGATGCCTCGCAACCTCACAGCCAGTCCCAGCCCATGCTCGCCTTGTGCGGCTCGTGCTCGGCGTCGGACGATGCCTCGGATGTCGCTGCGCCGATGACGTCTTGCGCATAAGCGAGACCTGACTCCAGCGCGCCTTCAACGAGCCCGCCGTTCGTGAACGAGGTCTCCGAGCTGATGAACGCAAGCCGCCTAGCCCATGGCGCGTCCAGCCGAAGGTCCAAGCCGTACTGCGGATGCCGCGTCTGCGGTACGCGGTCTGTCGCGTGCGCGGTGAACGACTCGACGCTCCAGTCTTGTAGGAAGGTGGCAATGGGCTGCTTGGCGGGCGGTCCGAACAGTGCGCCGAGTTGTACCATGGCTTGCTCGGTGACAGCCTTCGGCCCAAGTATCGCCCGGCGATCGCCGTCGAGGCCGACGAAGCCGAAGAGGCTGTACGCACCATCGGGCGTGGAGGCATCATGGATCTCAGCGAGTGGGCCACGCTGGCTGATGGCCGATCCGCACAAGCCCTGCTCGCGCCAGAACGGCCGCTCATAGACGGCGAAGAACTTGGCATGTCCCGCCATCCACGTCGGCGTCGCTTGAAGCGATGCTAGCGCAGCAGGTGGCAAGTCGGGCGTGAACGTCAGGCTCCCTGCCAGCCGGGGCGGAATTGCTAGCGCGACACGCTTGGCTGTGATGCTGACGGAGCCTGTTGGCGCCGCTATGGTCACACGCACGCCTTCGGCATCGCGTGTTATGCCTGTGACGTTGCACCCGAGCGTGTACGTATCTCGTGGCAGGTCAGCAGCCAATGCATCAACCAACGCTTGGAGACCGCCGCGTAGTCGAAACGCGCCTGCCATGGGCGAGGTGGGCATCATGGGCTGGACGTAGCCATCGGCACGCTGATGGAGCGTGATGCCGTCGGCGAACTGATCGTAGGCCTCCAAGCCGAAGTGAGTGATGAGACGGGCGATGAGGGGCTGGCCCGGCCAGAACCACGACGGGCCGAGGTCGCACGTATGCTCAGCCGTCGTCAGGATGCGTCCGCCGAAGCGGGTACGTGCCTCGACGAGATGCACGGTACGACCTGCGCGATGCAAGTGCCACGCGGCCATCAGCCCGCTCAGGCCGCCGCCTACAATGAGGGTGTTTGTGGAGGAGGGGAGAACCATCGAGGTGCTGCTGAATCATAAAAAACGCCCGCCGCACAATGACGCGACGGGCGTTGGGTTGCCTTACGGATGTTGGAGGTGGCGCCTACGAAGCCAGCAGTGCCTTGAAGTACTCGCGGCGCATCGTGGCGATGCCGTCGATCGAGATGCCCTTGGGACACGCGGCTTCGCACTCCGCATGGTTGGAGCAGTCGCCGAAGCCCTCCTCCTGCATCTGGTTGACCATGTTGAGCACGCGGTGCTTGCGCTCGGGGTCGCCCTGCGGCAGCATCGCTAGGTGCGAGATCTTGGCGCCCACAAAGAGCGAGGCCGATGAGTTGGGGCACGAGGCCACACATGCGCCGCAGCCGATGCACGCGGCATACTCGAACGCCTCGTCCGAATCGTCCTTCTCGACCAAGATAGCATGCGCGTCGGGCGCATTGCCGGTGCTGACCGAGATGTAGCCGCCGGCCTGCTGGATGCGGTCGAAGGCGTCGCGGTCCACGACGAGGTCTTTGATGATCGGAAAGGCCTCGGCGCGCCACGGCTCCACGTAGATCGTGTCGCCGTCGTGGTAGTGACGCATGTGGAGCTGGCACGTAGCCGTCCGGTGCTGCGGGCCGTGCGCCTGCCCGTTGATCATCATGTTGCACGAGCCGCAGATGCCCTCGCGGCAGTCGTGGTCGAACTCGATGGGCTCGCCGCCGGCTTCGATCAGCCGCTCGTTGAGCACGTCGAACATTTCCAGGAACGACATGTCGGGGTTCACACCGGGCACCGTGTGGTCTTCCATATGGCCCTTACTGTTTGGGCCGTCTTGGCGCCACACCTTCAGGTGGATCGTCATCCCCGCGTTCTCTTTGAGCGCGGCCGCCTCATACGCGGCGTGTTTATCCTTAATCTCCATATCAATCCTCTCCTCTAAAGTGCGTCGTCGGCTTACTTGTAGCTGCGCTGGGTGAGCTTGACGTTCTCGAACTCAAGCTGCTCCTTGTGCAGCGTCGCGGGACCGAATTCTTGATGCTCCCAGGCGGCCACATAGGTGAAGTTCTCGTCGTCGCGTTTGGCTTCGCCCTCGGCGGTCTGGTACTCCTCGCGGAAGTGCCCGCCGCACGACTCCTCGCGCTGTAGCGCATCCACAGCCATCAGCTCGCCCAACTCCATGAAGTCGGCGACGCGGCAGGCGAACTCGAGGTTTTTTATTATAGGTAGCGTTGACACCTGGCACGCGGACGTTGCGCCAGAACTCGGCGCGGATCTCACGGATGCGCTCGATGCCGTGCTGCAACCCTTCCTTCGTGCGCGCCATGCCCACGTAGTCCCAGATGACACGACCGAGTTCCCGATGGAAGTCGAGCACCGTGCGCTGCCCGTCGATGCTGAGCAGCTTGTCGATGCGGGCCATCGCGTCGTTTTCCGCTTCGGCGAAAGCCGGGTGCGAGGTGTCAACGGCTTCCATCGTGCGGCGTTGCGTGGCGATGTACTGGCCCAGCGTGTACGGAATCACGAAGTAGCCGTCCGAGAGGCCCTGCATGAGTGCGCTCGCGCCAAGGCGGTTGGCGCCGTGGTCCGAGAAGTTGGCTTCGCCCAGTGCGAAGAGGCCCGGCACGGTCGTCATCAGGTTGTAATCGACCCAGAGCCCACCCATCGTGTAGTGGACGGCGGGATAGATGCGCATGGGCACCTCGTACGGGTTGTCGTCCGTGATGCGCTCGTACATCTCAAACAGGTTGCCGTAGCGCGCCTCGATGGCGTCGCGGCCGTCGCGCTCAATGGCATCGCGGAAGTCGAGGTAGACCGCTTGGCCCGTCTCGCCCACACCGTAACCGTCGTCGCACATGTACTTCGCGTTGCGCGAGGCCACGTCACGCGGCACGAGGTTACCGAAGCTCGGGTATTTGCGCTCCAAGTAGTAGTCGCGCTCGTCCTCAGGAATCTGGTTAGCCGGGCGACGGTCGTGCTTCTTCTTCGGCACCCACACCCGCCCATCGTTGCGCAGCGACTCCGACATCAGCGTCAGCTTGCTCTGGTAGTCGCCCGAGACGGGGATGCACGTGGGGTGGATCTGCACGTAGCACGGGTTGGCGAAGAACGCGCCGCGCTTGTAGCACCGCCACGCCGCCGAGGCGTTGGAGTTCTTGGCGTTGGTCGAGAGGTAGTAGACGTTGCCATAGCCGCCGGTGCAGAGCAAAACGGCGTCGCCCGCGTGGCGCTCCATCTCGCCCGTCACCAGGTTGCGCGTGATGATGCCGCGTGCCTGCCCGTTGATGACGACGAGGTCCACCATCTCGCGCCGCGCCAGCATCTCTACCTTGCCTTTCGCAATCTGGCGGTTGAGGGCGCTGTAGGCGCCGAGGAGGAGCTGCTGCCCCGTCTGGCCTCGGGCATAAAACGTGCGCGAGACCTGCGCACCGCCGAACGAGCGGTTGGTCAGCAGCCCGCCGTACTCGCGGGCGAACGGTACGCCTTGCGCCACGGCTTGGTCGATGATGTTGTTTGAGACCTCGGCCAAACGGTGTACGTTGGCTTCGCGGGCGCGGTAGTCACCGCCCTTGATGGTATCGTAGAACAGCCGATAGACGCTGTCGCCGTCCCCCGGGTAATTCTTAGCCGCGTTGATGCCGCCCTGCGCCGCAATCGAGTGCGCACGCCGGGCCGAGTCCTGGATGCAGAAGCACTTGACGTTGTAGCCCAGCTCGCCCAGCGTAGCCGCTGCCGAGGCGCCTGCCAAGCCGCTGCCCACGACCAATATGTTGTGTTTCCGCTTGTTGTTCGGAGCAACGAGCGCCACACTTTTCAAATAGCGCCGCCACTTCTCTTCAAGCGGCCCGGCTGGAACTTTCGAGTCGAGCAACATCTCACGCGCCTCCAGTGAAGTAAACGTATAGGGGTAGAACAAAAAAGCCGACAGCGATAAGAACGCCCACGAAACCGCCTGCCGCATAGATCAGCGGCGAAAGCCGTGGCGTCATAGCGCCGAGCGACTGAAACGCGCTCCAGATGCCGTGCCGCAGGTGGAGGGCCAGCAGCAGCATCACGCCCGTGTAGCCGAACGCGTAAAAGGGATTCTGAAAGGTCTCGGTAACCAGACGCTTCAAGTCGCGCGCCTCTTCACCGTTGATGGTGGTCACATAGCCTTCGGCCATGCCTGGACCAAACTTAAACGTGATCAGGTGCATCACCGTGAACACGAGCAAAATGATGCCCGTGTAGATCATCGACCGGGAGGCCACAGATTGTCTGCTCGGGCCTCCCAAGCTTTTGTACTTGCGGTACCTGTTCTTGCGCGCCCTTCGCTTGGTGATGGCGATATTCACGCCCAACACCACGTGGAATAGGAAGAACGCGAGGAGCCCAATCTCTGCCAAGTAGAGGAGGGGACCCAAGTCATGTAAGAACTTGGTGTATGCGTTGTACGCTGTGGGGTCGCTGCTGAAGTACGCCAGATTGCCCGACATATGGACCAGCGTGAAGAGCACCAGCGAGAGCCCCGTGATACCTGTCACATACTTCTTCCCGATGGGAGAAGCGTACAGCGCCACAATCTTGTCTTTAAGCTTAATCATCTAAGACTAGATGACTTGTCAGTAGGTAGATCGCTACTTTCAGTTTTGCCTGAAAGTTTCGGAGGGGCTTGAAAGTACGGACGAATCGGTTACACAATGTACAGAATCGGGTAAGGAACGGTACGGCTTTAGGCAAGCCTGTGTGAAAAATAATTTGACACTATTTAGACCATGTCTAAAGAAGGTCGTCTGGCCAAAATGTGCAACCTCTTTTTGGTACCACCCCTACAGAATACTGACCCGTCAGGTTTAACTCCAGCACCGTTTTTCCGATATTTACGGAAGTTGGAAGCGCTACCACGTACACCCCGCCATGTGCCTTAGCGATATTGTCATACAAATACCGCAAAAGTCGAGCCTAACCGGGCGTGAACAGGCCGGTACGCCCGTTTGGCCTATCCTAGAGCGTACGCTTCGGCGGATTGACGCTGATAGTGCCACATACGATGCAGCGCGGGCCGCGCTCGTTTCCAGTGAGGGCTGCATCGTGCTGGCCAACTACCTCAACAGTGCCGTCAAGCGCGTACCAGTGGCGGATTACCGGTTCAAGGTCCCCTTGCTTGTCTTGGCTGCAAAGCGCGCTGAGGACGACGATGGGGTAGACCTGATCTACGACCCGAGCGAGGGCGCGCTGTATGCCGAAACCGATGAGGCGCAGTTCTCCTTTCACATCCACAAAGACTGGACCGTGGATTGGTCGGCAGTAGCCCATGAAACGATACCGCATTACACATGGAGTGGTATTGAGCAGCAGACCTGGGCGTTGGACGCGCTGCTGCGGCATGCGGCGTAAGCGTCTGTGCGTGGGCGCGTGACAGCGTCTTCGCGCTTTGTTATGACCGCACCGCCGAAAGGAATTGTAATTCCAACAAATACATGGGCTGAGTGGCGAAACGCGTCAACGCGCTCACGTCGAGCGAAGCGCACCTGCACACGCGAAATGCGAAGTCTGGATCAAGCCCTCGGCAGTAATTGCGTGCTGCGTCAGGGCAGCGTACTTTGACGCTCTAGAACATAAACGGGCGAGATGGCGTGTCTATACGGTGCGCTGCTGCGCCCGCTGGCGCAGACCGCATCCTGTTTTCTTAGCATATAGAGGTTTACCTGATGGCAGCCAACATCGAATCCAAAGTCCACGCAATCATCGTCGATAAGCTCGGCGTTGACGAGTCCGACATCAGCAACGAAGCATCGTTCACGAACGATCTCGGCGCCGACTCGCTGGACACCGTCGAACTCATCATGGAGTTCGAGAAGGAATTCGACATCACCATCCCTGACGAAGACGCCGAGCAGATCTCGACCGTTGGTGATGCCGTGACGTACCTGCAAGGCAAAGCCGCGTAAGCGACCGCCGCAGCTTTTGACCCGGCAGGGAGCCCGTATAAGCGGTGCCGCCTGCCGGGTTTTGTATTTGTGCTACCCCTACACTCAGCGTTATGGCCTATTCCCCTCGCCGGGTCGTTGTCACGGGCCTCGGTGCCCTCACACCCATCGGGCTCACCGCCAAAGCCTTCTGGGATGGTATGATGTGCAGCCAGAGCGGCGCCGCTCCCATCACGTACTTCGACACCGAAGAGTACACCACCAAGTTCGCGTGTGAACTCAAAGGGTTCTCCGTGACGGACTACATGGACCGGAAGACAGCACGCCGGATTGACCCGTTCACGCAATACGCCATCATCGTAGCCGACCAAGCGTTGGCCGATGCCGATGTGGACACGACGACGCTTTCGCAAGACAAGAAAGACCGGGTCGGCGTCATCTTTGGCAGTGGGATTGGGGGAATGCAGACGTTCCATCAGCAGGTGAAAACGCTGGAGCAGAGCGGCCCACGCCGCGTCTCGCCCCACTTCATCCCGATGCTCATCCCCGACATCGCCAGCGGGCACATCTCCATCAAGCACGGCTTTCGAGGCCCTAACTACTGCATCGTCTCGGCGTGTGCCACGGGCAACAACAACATCGGCGACGCCTACATGCTCATCCAGCGCGGCACCATTGACTCGGCTATCTGTGGCGGTAGCGAGGCGTCGGTGACGCAGACGGGCATCGGCGGCTTCAACGCGATCAAGGCGCTCTCCACGCGCAACGACGACCCGGCCACGGCGAGCCGCCCATTCGACGCCAACCGCGACGGTTTTGTGCTAGGCGAAGGCGGCGGCGCGCTCTACATCGAGACGCTGGAGTCCGCGCTGGATCGCGGCGCGCACATCTATGCTGAGATCGTAGGCGTGGGCATGTCGGCCGATGCGCACCACATCGTGGCGCCTGACCCCGAGGGCAGCGGCGCAGCCCTGGCGATGCGCGGCGTCCTTGCTGAGGCAGGCTTGCAGACTACCGACGTGGACTACCTCAACATGCACGGCACTTCGACGCCGCTGGGCGACCGCGCCGAGACCAAGGCGATCAAGCAGGTCTTCGGCGAGCACGCGTATACCATGAACGTATCCTCCACCAAGAGCATGACGGGTCACCTGCTCGGCGCGGCGGGCGCCATCGAGGCCATCGCTGCGATCCTGTCCATCGAGCACAACACGGTGCCGCCTACGATCAACTTCGAGACGCCTGATCCCGACTGTGACTTGAACTACACGTTCAACACGCCGCAAAAGCGCACCGTAGATGTGGCGGTGAGCAACGCGTTCGGCTTCGGTGGCCACAACACGTCGGTCGCGTTCCAGCGGTTTGCCGAGTAGCGTGCGCCGCATCGTGGCCACGGGCGCCGAGTCGACCGGTAAGACCACGCTCGTGCAGGCGCTGGCCGCGCACTACGGTGCGCCGTGGGTCGCAGAGTACGCGCGGACCTATGCTGAAACGGTAGACCACGCGTTGACGGCGGCGGATGTAGAACCCATCGCCCGCGGCCACATCGCACAAGCCGAGGCCGCTGCACAGGAAGCGTCAGCGCTGCTGCTGTTCGACACCGACTTGCTTTCCACGGTCATCTACAGCCGCCACCTGTACGGCGCATGTCCAGCGTGGATCGAGACTGCCGCCCGCGAACGCGCCGCCGACCTCTACCTGCTGTGCGCCCCCGACATCCCGTGGAAGCCCGATCCTGGCCAGCGCGAGAGCCCCGAAGCCCGCGCCGCCCTCCAACCGCAGTTCGAAGCGTTGCTGCGCGAGTGGCAGTTGCCACACGCCAACGTCAGTGGATCACTCGACGAGCGAGTTTTGGTAGCAATCAGGGCCGTTGATGGGCTGCGGTGAACATGCCAGAGACAGCCTGATAGCTCTACCTTCACGCTCTGGTCACGATAGTCGCTGTACCAACCTGCGCCGTTTGCGCTGCGCTGTTGACCCTGGGCATGAGTGGCGACACATCCACCAACGCATTGCTGACCGCGCGGATCACAACTACGGCGAGGTCGAGAGCCTTCAGATTCTGCTGGTAGGGGAGGTTGCGGTCCAT
>JBCDJT010000122.1:0-15461 GCA_038747545.1 Bacteroidota bacterium | reverse complement strand
GTGCGGTTCTTCTTCAACGGCCTCCCCCTTGGCCTAGCTGGCTACCCGTTCGGCATCGCCAACATCCCCGTTAACCTGATTGAGCGCGCCGAGGTGTACAAAGGCGTGGTGCCCATCCGCTTCGGCGCCGATGCGCTGGGAGGCGCCATTAACATCGTCGCCCCCGAGGGCGTCCCCGGTGTGAGCGGGTCGGCATCGTATCAGGTGGGGTCGTTTGGTACGCATCGCACGGCGGCTGACCTCGGCTACGAGAGTGCCAGGACGGGCCTGTTTGTGCGCGGCGGCGGATTCTACGACTTCGCCCGCAACGACTACGAGGTCGATGTCTTCGTAGCCGACAATCTGGGCCGTCGCTCCGAAGTGACAGTCCCTCGGTTCAATGACCGCTACCGCTCAGGCGCTGTCAACGTCAGCGCTGGCGTGCGGAACCGCGCCTGGGCCAACGAGCTCAGCGTGAATGCCTACGCCGTAGACTTCGCACGGCAGATTCAGAACAACCCAACCATGTCTGGGCTGCCGTTCGGTGAGGCCGAGTCGTTTGGCAGTACGTACGGCGTCAATCTGACGTACGAATTGACGTTGAGCGAGCAGCTTTCGTTCGATATCGTTGGGGGGTACGTGTACTCGGAACGCCGCCTGTTCGATGTGGCAAATTGCCGCTACAATTGGTTTGGCGAGTGCATCATCGAGACGCGTGAGCCCGGCGAGGTGATACGCAACCGGGGGACGGACCGCACGACTATAGACGACGATGCCTTCGCGCGCTTCAACGCCACATGGCGCATTGACGAGCAGCACATACTCCGGTTCAGCACAGCTCCCTCATTCAACTGGCGGACGGGGCGTGACGCACTCATCGTGCAGGGCACGGACCTGCTTGCCGGAAACGCACGACTCACCACATGGGTGAGCGGGCTGGAATACCAGTTTGGCAAGCCCGATGGACGGATTGAAAACCGACTCTTTGTGAAAGACTACCGCCGGATTGCCACCTCGGCCTTCGGCGTCCCGCTGACCTCGGGCAGCGTGCTTGACGACGCACCCGAAAACCGCAGCGAAACCAACCTCTACGGCATTGGCAACGTGATGCGGATCGCGTGGACCGACCGCTTCGCCACCAAGGTTTCGTACGAATGGGCCACGCGCCTCCCGCAGCCCGATGAATTCTTCGGCGATGGCGTTTTCGTCACGCCCAACACCGACCTGGAGCCCGAGCGGAGCCACAACGCCAACCTAGAACTTAGGCTGACGAGCCCGATCAACGCAGCCACGTCTTGGTCCCTGCAGGCAAACGGGTTCATCCGCGCTACAGACAATCTCATCCGCTTCATCGCGGTGGACGAGGTGCTCAATGCGTTCGACAATGTCGTCAGCGCGACGTCCGTGGGGTTTGAGGCCAGCGGCCGTGCTACGCTCTTCGGTGAGCGCCTCACGCTCAATGCCAATACAACGTACCAGGCCTTCCGCAACACATCGTCCGATGGGTTCTACTCGCTCTTCGAGGGCGACCGGATTCCTAACGAACCCTATGCCTTCGCCAACGCGTCGGCGCGCTACTGGACGCGGTCGCCCCTCCGCCCCGGCGATCGCCTGAGCGTGTTCTCTAGCACCCGCTACGTCCACTCCTTCTTCCGCACCTGGGAGAGTGCTGGGCAGCGAGCCTTCGCCTCCGAGATACCGGAGCAGATCACCTTCGCCGCCGGAGCCACCTACGACTCAACCAGAGGCCGCACGCGATGGTCACTCACGGCCGAGGTGCAGAATCTGACCAACGCCACAGTCTTCGACTTCTTCGGCGTGCAGCGCCCCGGTCGCGCCTTCTTCCTCAAGCTCACCACACAACTGTAGCGCAACAGATAGTCCTTGCGCAACCTGCTCACAAGACCTGGCGCCTTGCCAGTTCACATGCATCACTGGGGATGCGTCCCCATAACCCATAAGACCATGAACTCCTTGTCTATATCTTATTCCGGCGCTAGCCGCACATGGCGCAACCGCTTTGCGTCAGCACTCATGGTGCTGCTAACCCTCACCTTGGTCGCTTGTGACTCTACCGATGTCGAAGACGACATGCCGCCTGAAGACCAAGGCGTCGAGACAGGCGTGTTGCTTGCTGTACAGCTTGACGACGCCGATGCCGACGCTTCCTTTATGACGGTCTATGACGGTATCCCCTCCGAGATCAGCCTGGAGGACATGATCGAGATCGGCGACCGCAACGCCCGTGCATTCCCCATCGGCGACGAGATCTTCGTCTTCGATGGCAACGGCGTGTATACCAAGTACGTGGTAGACCGGACCACGCTCGAGATTTCTGTGGCTGGCCAGCTTGACCTGACGGGCCTTGGCATCGAGGGCGAGCTCGGCAACCCGGTCCCGATCTCTGAGGACGTCGTTTACCTCGTCGCCTACCTCTCGGAACAGGTCATCAAGTTCGACCCGTCCAACGACGCTGGCGAGCCGGAGATCATCGAGGTAATTCCCTTCCAGCGCATCTCTCTGGACCGCTTCATACCGTTTGCCTCGGATAACGTGTTCACTGGGACGTTCCGCTTCGAGCGCATCGGCGACAAAATCGTAGCACCCATCGTCAACACAGACGTCACCGACTGGACCTCTCCGTTTGAGGCGCAACTGTTTGTGTTCGACATCCCCTCAGAAACCGTTACCTATATCACAGATAATCGCCTCTCAGGCGCCAACTTCCTCATGGTTGGTCTCGAAGATGGCACGTTCATGACGTACCCGAACTGGGTGTCTTCTGGGCTCGTGGCGTACGGCCAGCCGCCCAACCCAGCTCCCTCAGGCTCCACGGGCCTCCGCGTGCTCCCGAATGGCACAACCGACCCGAACTTCGCCGTCGACTTCGAGCAGGCGATTGGCGGCGGCGGCCAGCAGGTCGTCATCGATACCATCCCGTTCGTCTTTGGAAACGAAGCCCTCGTCATCCACTGGGAGCCAGGTACCGACTTCCCGGAGAACTCGGAGGACTGGCGCGACTTCTTCAACAACAGCACGACCCGCAGCCTGGTCAACTTGCAGACCGGAGCCGTCCGGCCATTCAACTCCCTGGCGCAGTACCAGCGAATCAACCCGATGGGCGTCATCAACGGCGATGCGTACTACTCGGCACCGCCGAATTCAGTAGACCGGGAAACGACGCCGTGGGCGCATGTGCGCCAGGATGGTACCGACAGCTTCACGATCGTTCACGAACTGCCGCTGGGCACGCGCCCGCGTACCTTCCAGCAGCTCTGGGGGCCTGGCATGTAAACAGGTCTAGGCCTGTGCGTGCGGGACGATGTCCTCCCCCGCGATTTCCCATGCACGTGCAGCCGGAGTCTTGGCAGATTCCTTTCCGCCAAGGCTCCGGCTCACTGTACCGTCTTCTTCCAAGCGGCCTCTCTTATCCATAGTTGGGACACGAGCAGGCTTTCACAGTGCTTCGAGGCGGTTGTCACCTTTCCATAAACCTGTTGCTTTACCCCAATGAAAGAGACCTTCCGGCTCTCCATGCTATGGCTCCACACGTGGGCGGGTGTGGTGCTAGGCGGATTGCTCTTCGCCATCTTCTGGATGGGCTCGCTCTCGGTGTTCAATCAGGAGATCGACCGATGGATGATGCCCGAAACACGCATCCAACCGCCCGCCGACTTCAGCCTGGATGCCTTCGCCGCGCAGCAGGCAGAGACGCGCAAACCTGGTACTACAGAGTGGTTTCTCGTGATGCCGCGCGAGCGCATCCCCTTCGCCTACTATCGCACGCGCGATACGACAGGGGTCTTCAGCGCCGAAGTACGTTTGGACCTCGCCACGGGGGCGTTCATACCGGAGTCCGAGACGCTAGCGGGCACGGGGTTCATCTTTCCGTTCCACTTCATGTTGCACCTCGGATGGAAGCAGGTGGGCTACTGGATCGTCGGCGGCGCGGGTATGGCGATGATGCTCCTGCTGATCTCCGGCGTCGTGGTCCATGTGCGACTCTTCAAGGATTACTTCACCTTCCGCCCTAAGAAGAAGCTGGCCCGCAGCACGCTCGATCTGCACAACCTCTCCGGCGTCTTGGTGCTGCCGTTCCACTTCATGATTGCGCTCACGGGCGTGGTCATCTTCATGAACATCTACTTCCCGCAGTCGGCTGAATTGGCCTACGCCGACGAGGAGGTACCGCGCACGGCATTCTTCAGCGAGGCCTACGAGTCTTATGCGCGCGAGCCGGCCGGGATGCCTGCTACGACGACGGCTTCGCTTGATGCGATGTGGGATGTAGCCGTGGCCGAGTGGGGCGTGCCGCCCTACCTCATCCGCAGCTACCACCTCGGCGATGCCAGCGCCTACATCTCGATGCGTCGGGGTTACCAAGACCATGTGCATTACGACCGCAACGTCCTCTACTTCGATGCGGCCACAGGCGAGGTGCTGCACCACTTCGTGACGGCGCCTGTGATGACTGCGCAGCATTTCCTGATCGGCCTGCACCTGATTCAGTTTGACCATTGGGGCCTGCGGTGGCTGTACTTCCTGGCTGGCCTGGCAGGCTGCGTGCTGATTGGCACTGGGTTCGTGTACTGGTTCGAGAAGCGCCGCTCGAAGCATGCCGAGCTGAGTCAGACCGGGCTGCGCCTCGTCGAGGTGCTCACCATTGGCAGCGTGACGGGCATCATGGTGGCCACGGTGGCGTTCTTTGTAGCCAACCGCGTGCTACCGCTGGGCCTTGAGCTTTGGGGGATGGAGCGTGCGATCGTGGAGATGCGGTTGTTCTACCTCGTATGGCTGGCCACGTTTGCGCACGTTGCCCTGCGACGGTGGTTCGGGGCGCCGATGGCTGCCGTGTGGCGCGACCAGCTGTGGGTGCTGGCGGTGCTCTCGGTCGTCGCGCCTATCCTCAACGCCGTGACCACCGGGGCGCACATGGTGCAGACGCTCACCGAGGGGCAGTGGGCCGTGTTCGGCATGGATGCGCTGCTGCTGGTGACGGCCGTGCTGTCGGTGGTGTTGGCGCGACGGTTGGGACAAAAAGCCGCAAGCGTGGAAAAACCGATGGATCGTGTCACGCCGCGCCCGAAGGTCCGCACCGCCTTGCGCTCCATCGGGCGTCCGCGTGCGGGAGCAGCAGCAGGCGACGGCCCAGCGACCGGCGATGGCGCGCCAGCCGGTATGCCCGAGACGATGCGTGCGCCCGCCCCAGGCCGCCAGCCCAAATAGATAAAGTATGGGGCGCATTGCACATTCGCTGCTGCCCCACAGGGCTGAGGTTTGGACGGGATGTGTGGCACCGTCCAGGCCTTGCCCTCCTTTCCCATCAACCTCGTTGCAGGCCGTGCAGATGGATCACCGTATCTTATCTGCGCGTAAATCTGTAGTGAGCAACGACTAACCGTCGATGCCGAAGTATGGCATCAGGAGCACCGCATGAATCAGGTTGCCGACGCTATGACCCCGCCCCGAGGCTCGCGCGGATTTCGTGCCCTAGGAAGCCATCCCGGCGTACACGTCACGCAGCGCGTGCTGTTGGCTGTGGTGGGCGGGTATCTGCTCACTGAGGCTGTCGTCTCGCTATTGGCGGCGATGCTCGCAGCCGTTGGCATGGTCCGCAGCGAGGCGGTCGTGCTCAGCATGATGCTCGGCTTCGTCATCTACCTGCTGCTGTTGCTCTGGGCCTTTGCTGAGCGTCGCCTGCTGCGCCTCTGGATCGTCTTCGGTGGCGCCACGGCCCTCGCCATGGGCGCGGTGCGCCTCGTACAAGCCGCACTATCGGCAGGCGGCTGATCTGCTCCCAATCATCTGATGTACACCCGCAGCTTCATGCCATGAAGGAGACGTTTCGCCTCTCGATGTTGTGGCTCCACACCTGGGCGGGTGTGGTGATTGGCAGCCTGCTGTTCATCATCTTCTGGATGGGCACGCTCTCGGTGTTCAACCACGACATCGACCGCTGGATGATGCCGGACACGCGCATCCAGCCGCCCGAGACGTTCAGCTATGACGCCTTCGCCGAAGAGGTGGGCGACTTGCTTCCCGAGGGCATTCAGGAGTGGGGCCTCATCACGCCTCGCGACCGCGTCCCGATGGCGTTCCTCTACCACCGCGACTCCACGGGCACCTTCGGCCAACGCATCACGCTGGACCTCGCGCAGAACACACCGATCCCTGATCAAGGCACGCATGCCGGGACAGGCTTCATCTTCCCGTTCCACTTCTCGCTTCACATCGGCTGGAAAGGCATCGGCTACTGGATCGTGGGCGCAGCAGCTATGGCGATGATGCTTTTGCTCGTCACAGGCGTCATCATCCACGCCCGCATCCTCAAGGACTTCTTCACCTTCCGCCCTGGCAAGAAGCTGCCGCGCAGCACGCTTGATCTGCACAACCTCTCTGGTGTCTTGGTGCTGCCGTTCCACTTCATGATTGCGCTCTCCGGCGTGATCCTGTTCATGAACATCTACTTCCCGCAAGCCGCTGACCTGGCGTATGGCGAGGAAGAGGTGCCGCGCACCGCGTTCTTCGACGAGGCATACAGCTCTTACACCCGCCCCGCCACAGGCGAGCCCCTGGAGGAGCCCTTCTCCATTGATGCTATGGTCGCCACCGCCACGGCGGCATGGGACGGCATCCCGCCGTACTACGTGCGCGTCATCAACCCCGGCGATGCCAATAGCTACGTCTACGTACGACGCTCATACCAGGACCACGTCCTCTTCGACCGCGACATCTTCTTCTTCGATGCCGGCACGGGCGAGGTGCTGCACCACTTTGTGACGGAGCCCATCATGACGGCGCAGCACTTCCTGGTCGGCTTCCACATCATCCAGTTCGACCACTGGGGCCTGCGCTGGCTCTATTTCCTGGCGGGCCTGGCCGGATGTATCCTGATCGGCACGGGCTTCATCTACTGGCTGGAGAAACGCCGCAAGAAGCACGAGGAGTTGGGCCTGAAGGGGCTGCGTATCGTGGAGACGCTCACCATCGGCAGCGTGACGGGCATCATCGCCGCCACCGTGGTCTTCTTCGTGATTAACCGCATCCTGCCGCTGGGTTTTGAGCTGGCGGGCATCGAACGTGCGATCTTGGAGATCATTGTCTTCTATGTCTTCTGGATTGGCACCTTCGCGCACGCCTGGGCGCGGCGCGGCCGAGCGTGGAGCGATCAGCTGTGGGTGACGGCCGTGCTATCGGTGGCCGCCGTTGTGCTCAACGCGCTGACGACGGGCGACCACATGATCCAGACGGCGATAGACGGGCAGTGGAACGTCTTCGGCATGGACGCGCTGCTGCTCATTACAGCCGTGCTGTGCGTCGTCATCGCGCGCCGCCTCGACCGCAAGGCGAAGGCTGTGCCTGCCGAAGAAACGGCGGTGCCCGCGAAGGCGCCGCCCGCCCGCGTGGCAGCCCGCCCGCTGGCCGACCTGACGGAGGGCGATGGCGCGCCACCCACAGGCGACGGCGCTCCCGCCGCGCCCATCGAATTTCCAACTACAGCACAGCAGCCCAATGATACGTGACGGTGCCCTCTTGCTAGCAGGCTTTGCGCTGGCCTACATCGGCTGCGCCTTGCTCGCGCTCACGCTCGACCGCAACTGGCGCAAGGTGACCGACGCCACGCCGCCCACGTCGTGGACGCTGCCGCGTGTGGCGGGCTACGGGCTGATTGCGCTGGCGATTATCCCCATGCTCGTGCGCGACGAGGTGAGTTTCGCCATCCTGTCGTGGATTCTCTGGATCGGCGCTACGTCGTGGGCTGTGGCCCTGACGCTGGCCTGGCGCGAAGGCTGGCTGCGCCCGCTTGCCGGCGTGCTAGCTGTGGGCGCCCCCGCTGCGCAGCCCGCTGGACGCGCGGCACCAGCACGATCTGGTCCGCCAGCGCCCCGATCAGCAGGCGCTCGCTCGCCAAGTGCGCCTCCAGGTCCGCCGTCGTCGCGTCCGTCCTCGGCAGGACCACCGCCTTCGGGCGGGTCGCCACCGTCACGTCCATCGGGACCGCCGCCGGGGCCGTCTCGTCCTCCGAAGTAGCTGCCAGGGGCTAGGTCGATGGCGTGACTACATCCTCACCATCGGCGCACGACCCGGCGGCATATGCCGCGTTAGGATCGGCTCACACACGCTGCCTGCCGATGCCTACCGCCGCCCTCGTCTTTCCAAACCAACTCTTCGCCGATCACCCTGCGCTTGACGGCTGCGACGCCGTCGTGCTCATTGAAGACGATCTCTTCTTTCGGGATGCTCAGTACCCGGCGCGCTACCACAAGCTGCGCCTGACGCTGCACCGCGCCACCCTGCGCCGATACGCCGATGCGCTCGAAGCCGACGGCCACACCGTCCGGTACATCGCCTGGGCAGATCGCGTCTCGACAGCGGATATCCTCGCCAATCTCGCCCAAGACGGGTTTGACACCGTGCGCTACTGCGAGCCCGTCGACTTCACGCTCGAAAAACGCCTTGACCACGCTGCCGACGCGGCGGGCCTCACGCAAGACATCCTCGACACGCCGCTCTTTCTCAACACGCGTCAGGAGAACGCCGACTTCTTTAAGAATCGCAAGCGGTACTTCATGGCGACCTTCTATAAGCACCAGCGGCGGCGGCTGGACCTGTTGATGGATGGCGACGGCGAGCCCATCGGTGGGCGCTGGAGCTTCGACACGGAGAACCGCAAGAAGCTGACGAAGAAGGCGCTGGCCGAGGTGCCACCGCTGCCTAAGATCGAGCAGGACGATTACATCGAGGAGGCGTCGGCGTACGTGGAGGAGCACTTTGCCGATCACGTCGGCCAGTCCTCGCCGTTGCCGTACCCGACGGCGCACGAGGAGGCCGCCGCGTGGCTAGACGTGTTCGTGGAGCAGCGCCTGTACCGTTTCGGCCCATACGAGGACGCCTTCGAGCCGGGCCAGTCGCACTTCTACCACGGCGTGCTCACGCCCATGCTCAACATCGGCCTGCTCACGCCGCAGCAGGTGATCGACGCCGTGATGGCGCACGAAGGCGATGTGCCCATCGCGTCGCTGGAGGGCTTCGTGCGGCAGGTGATCGGCTGGCGCGAGTTCATGCGGGCCACCTACGACCTCGAAGGCGTGCCTATGCGCAACGGTAACATGTGGGGCTTCGAGCGCGAGTTGCCCGAGGCGTGGTACGACGGCACCACCGGCCTTGTCCCGGTCGATGACGTCATCCAGCGCGTGCTCAAAACGGGCTACGCTAACCACATCGAGCGGCTGATGGTGCTCGGCAGCGCGCTCTTCCTCTCGCGTGTGCATCCGCGCGCCGTGTACCGCTGGTTCATGGAGCTGTTTGTGGACGCCTATGACTGGGTGATGGTGCCCAACACCTATGGCATGAGCCAGCACGCCGACGGACCGACGACCACGACGAAGCCCTACTTCAGCGGCGCCAACTACCTCCGCAAAATGAGCCACTACCCGCGTGGCGACTGGGAGGCCGAGTGGGATGGGCTGTTCTGGACGTTCATGCGCGACTACCGCGAGCAGATCGAAACCTACCGCCGCATGTCGATGCTCACCGGCCACCTCGACCGCATGTCGGACGAGAAAATGCGCGGCCACGAGCAAGCCGCCCAGCGCTACCTCGACCGCGTGTTCGGGTAAGCCGAGCAAGGTTCTGTGTCGTGAATCCTCCAGATACGAGGGTAGCCTCGCCATCTCGGATTACATCATGCTTACAACGAGCAAGGCGAGCCGCCCCGTCGATGTCGCGGCCAGGAGCGCGCTAGGATGAGCGGATGAGTGCGTTCAGCTAGCGAGCAACAGCAGCACACGCAGAAGTATCGCCAGTCATGCCGCTCGCTAGGTGCGGATCTGTGCGTTGGGCATCCGCTGTGCGTTTGCGAGATCGACAGCGTTTTTGGTTCGTTTTGTCGCCACAAAATGAACGTCCAAGCTCCCAAAGCCGCCTGCATTCACGAAAGCAGTGCGCCCAACAAGGTCACCAGCCACCGCCTTTCCCCAAACTCCACACGCACAAGCCGTATCGGCACGTATCATACCAACGCACCACAAGAACCTGACGACAAGCCGACTTATGGCGGGATCGACCAAGTTTCAGAGCATCAAAGGCACCTTCGACATCCTGCCGTATCCGGTCCGCGCCGAAGGCAGCAACCTCGCCACCTCCGCGCAGTGGCAGCATGTAGAAGCCAAGATCCGCGAGGTGATGCGCCGCTTCCACGTCGGCGAGATCCGCACGCCCGTGCTAGAGCCGACGCCGCTCATCGCCCGCGGCCTCGGCGCGCTCACCGACATCGTCTCGAAGGAGATGTTCGCGTTCGAGCGCGGCGACACGCACTACGTCTTGCGGCCCGAGGTGACGGCGCCCGTGATGCGGTCGTACCTGCAGCACAACCTGGCGCAGCAGGGCGGCGTGCAGCGGCTCTACTACATGGGCCCATGCTTCCGCGCCGAACGTCCGCAGAAGGGCCGCTACCGCCAGTTCCACCAGTTTGGCACCGAGTACATCGGCAGCAGCGACGCCCGCGCCGACGCCGAGCTCATCGCGCTTATGATGGCGATCTACGACGCGTTCGGGGTGAGCGACATGACGCTGAAGCTCAACAGCCTGGGCGATGCCGAGAGCCGCCCGCGCTACAAGGAGGCGCTGCAGGCCTACTTCGCGCCGTACCGCAACGACCTGACCGCCACCAGCCAGGAACGCCTCGGCAGCAATCCCCTTCGTCTCCTCGACACCAAGGTAGAGCACGAGCGCAAGCTGCTGGACGATGCGCCACTGCTCATCGACTACATCGACGACGCCAGCCGCGAACACCACGAGACCGTTTGCGGCCTGCTCGACGACCTGGGCGTGCGCTATGAGCTCGACCCGTTCCTCGTGCGCGGCCTCGACTACTACACGCGCACCGCGTTCGAACTGCTCGGCGGCAAGCTGGGCGCGCAGAACGCCCTCGCGGGCGGCGGACGCTACGACCTGCTCGCCCAAGAGGTCGGCAGCAAGCAGCCCGTGCCTGCCGTGGGCTTCGCCGCTGGGTTCGAGCGGTTGTTCATCACCCTCCAGGCCAAAGGCTACGCCCTCCCAGACGCCACCACGCCCGACGTCTTCCTCGTCGCCCTCGGCGATGACGCCCAACGCCGCGTGTTCGCCCTCGCGCAGCAGCTCCGCGCCGCTGGCGTGGCCGTGGCGTTCGACCTGAAAGGTCGCTCCATGAAAGCGCAGATGCGCGAAGCCAATCGCCAGAACGCGCCCTTCACTGCCATCATCGGGCAAGACGAGCTGGCGGCTGGCGAGGCCCAGGTGAAGCGCATGGAGACGGGCGAGCAGGAGGCCGTGGCGTTCAGCGCACTGGCAGCGTACGTGCGGTAGGTCGACCCTGTAGAGCTTGCGGCACGTGCGACAAGTACGACGAACGGTTGAAACCCCGCCGCGCTGAGGCGTATGCGGCGTGCCAAGCCACCCACCGCCCGCGCCATGTACCCCCGCCTCACCGATATCTTCCCCGACCTGTTTGGCTTCGAGCTGCCGTTCTCGCTCTACTCCTTCGGTGCCATGGTGGCCCTCGCAGCCTGGACGGCAGGCGCGCTGACGACGCGCGAGCTCAACCGGATGCACGCCCTCGGGCAAGTCGGTGCGGTGACGCTCCACGAGAAGGACAAAGACGGGAAGAAGCGCCTGGTCACCCATTCGCCGGGCATCATCATGACCTCGCTCACGGTCTACGCCGTCGTCATCGGGTTTGCAGGGGCGAAGCTCTTCCACATCCTCGAAAACCTCGACACGTTCAGCCGCGACCCGCTGGCTATGATCCTCTCGCAGGCCGGTTTCACCTACTACGGCGGGCTCGTGGTGGCGGCTGCGTTCGTGGCGTGGTACGTAAAGCGGCAGGGCCTTTCCGTCCCGCGCTTCGCCGACGCCGTCGCGCCGGGCCTCATCCTCGGCTACGGCATCGGGCGGATGGGCTGCCACCTTGCGGGCGATGGCGACTGGGGCATTGCCTCCGACCTCGCGGCCAAGCCCGACTTCCTGCCCACGTGGCTCTGGTACGAGACGTATCCGCGCAACTACCTCGGCATCGACCTCAGCGGGGCGGGCGTCTACCCCACGCCGCTCTACGAGATCGCCATGTGCCTCGTCATCTTCGCCGTCCTGTGGATGCTGCGCGACCACGCCTTCCGCGCGGGCTGGCTGTTCTCGCTCTACCTTGTCTTCAACGGCGCCGAGCGCTTCCTCATCGAGAAGATCCGCGTCAACAACGTCTTCGACCTGTTCGGCTTGCAGGTGACGCAAGCCGAAGTCATCTCCTCCATCCTCATGCTGCTCGGCGTCGTCGGACTCGTGCTGACGTCGAAGCGCGTGGGCGTTGTAGCGGAGCCGCAGCCTACCTGAGCTAAGCGCACGTCGGGCCACGCGACCCCACGCGCTCACGCATCCACGTGCAGACGCACCCACGCAAAACAAACAGCAACGAAACCGCATGCTCGCGTGTCTGTTGGGCATGCCTCCATACATACTATTGAGATAGGAATGCGGTACCTCGCGATCGTTCTCGTGCTGGCCGGGCTCTTCGGTGATGCAGCACTCGCACAAACGCGTACATCTGTCATCGAAGGGCGTGTGGTCGGGTGGGATGGCGAGCCGATGGCCATAGCAGTGGTCGAAGCCGCCTTCAGCAACCGGCGCGTCGTGTCATCGCGCACAGCCGACAGCCGGCTGGAGGTCGAAGCCGATGGCCGCTATCAGCTGGAGGTCGATCGGCTGGGCTATGTCTCGCTCCAGTTCTCGGGCGCGCTGCATCGGCGCAATACCAAGACGCTGTTTCTAATGGAGGCCGATACCATTCGGCTCGACGTGCAGCTGGCGCCGCTGATCCTCGACCCCGACCAGTCGTACACGCGCATCACCACGGGGGATACGGACTTTGACTACGAGCAAGGGGCGATGTTGGAGCAGGTATCGCCCACGCAATACACGGCCCTCGTGCCCGCACCCTTCGATGAGGTGGTGTTGGAGATGCCGGGCATGACCGTTCAACGCCTGACCAGTACACGCAACGTACTCCAGTCGATGAACGTCGACCGCTTTCGGTACCAGGGCGACGGTGCGTTTCGCTATGCCGCCGACGCGCCCGCCGACAGCTTCACGCTTCGCATTGACGCTGCGCTCGTCCCTGCCGACAGCGCAACGGAGGTACAGTTCACCTACGGTACAGGCAACCGTTGGCACGAGCAGTTCGCTACGTTCTACGACGATGCGACCACGTGGATGCCCGCTGACTACCGCACACGCTTCCGCACCAGCGCGCAGCGCCGCCGAGGCCCGAACCCATCGCCCGAGGAGCGCATGTGGGAGCGCCGTGTCGCCGTTCAGGACCAAGCGTTCCGCGCCCTCCGCACCGAGGAGCCCGTCGCGCGGACGTTTGCCATGCTGCGCACGCTCGTCGAGATCGGGGGCTTCCAAACCATCTATGGACGGATCGACATGCCGGAGCAGCCCGGCTTGCTCTCGGCCGACTTCAAGCGCGCCCTCCGCGAGCACATCCCACCGACCTCGCTCTACTGGAACATCGCCCCAACGCTCCTGCGCGTCTTCATCGCCGACAGCCCACAGGAGCACGCCGGCTACCTCGATGCTTTTCTCGCCGATCATCCCACGCCGTCCACGCGCCGCGACGTGTTGCACGGCTTGACGATGGCGGCGTACCGGTGGGAGGGGACTTCGCCGCGCACGGTAGCGCTGGCCGAGCGACTGGTGAACGAGTACCCCGAGACCGATCAGGCTGAGGAGGTCGGCGGCGTGCTCGGCGACGCGTATGGGCTGGACATCGGCGATGGGTTCGTGCAGCTGCGGACGGGCATCGCCTTCCAAGAGGGGCTCGACGAATGGCCGAACATGGATAGCAGCACGGTCTTGCTCGACTTCTACAACCTCGACTGCGCCACCTGCCGCGATGACCTCGCCACGCTAGACACGCTCTATGCCGAATTCCAGGGCGAGGGCTTTGAGATCATGAGCTTTGCTTTGGAGCGCGACTTGGAACGCCTCTATCAATTTGTGGCGGAAAACGCGCGTCCGTGGCGCCGCTATGCGCTCCGCCAAGGCTTTTTAGATCCGGTGGCGCGGACCTACAGGGTGAAAGCTGTGCCGTACCGCGTACTCTATCACGGTGGCCAGATCGTAGCCTTTGGCGAACCTTTGCGCGGAGCCGCGTTGGAGGCGCGCATTCGTTCGCTCCTCGACCCCGACGCCTCCCCATGATCGATTCCGTACGCCTCACTCACGTCACCGATGCCATCGCGGCATGGCAACACGCGTGGGGCGCGTACGACTCGCATCCGTCGCTGCAAGTGCCGCCGGAGCGCCTTAGCGAGGCGCTGGATATGTACCTGACGCGCCTGCAGGGTAACTATCCGTTCTTCCATCCGCGCTACGCCGGGCAGATGCTGAAGCCGCCGCATCCCGTGGCCGTGCTGGGCTACCTCGGCGCGATGCTCATCAACCCGAACAACCACGCGCTTGACGGCGGGCCGCCCACGGGGCAGATGGAGAAGGAGGTCGTCCGCGATCTGGCAACGATGGTGCGTTTTCCCGAGGACACGCTGGGCCACCTGACGAGCGGCGGTACCATCGCCAACCTCGAAGGCCTATGGGTGGCGCGGTACCTGCACCCCGATAAGAAGGTCGCCTTCACCGAGGCGGCGCACTACACGCACGGCCGCATGGCCGAGGTCATCGGCCTCGATACGGCTCGTCTTGCCACCGATGCCGACGGTCGGCTGGACGTTGCAGCACTCGAACAGCGTTTGGCTGACGGCGACATCGGCACCATCGTCGTCACCGCAGGCACCACCGGCTTTGGCACCGTCGATCCCATCGCCGACATCGTGTCTGTGTGTCGCGAGGCAGGCGTGCGTATCCATGTGGATGCGGCGTACGGCGGGTTTTACACGATCCTGGCTTGGGATGACAACGCCCGGCTGGGGGAGCACACGAAGCGCCACTACCGGGCCGTGGCCAAGTGCGACTCGGTCGCCATCGACCCGCACAAGCACGGCCTCCAGCCCTACGGCTGCGGCAGCATCCTCTTCCGCGACCCGTCGGTGGGGCGCTTCTACCAGCACGACTCGCCGTACACCTACTTCACCTCCGATGAGCTGCACCTCGGCGAGATCAGCCTGGAATGCTCGCGGGCAGGCGCGGCCGCGGGCGCGCTGTGGCTGACGCTCCAGGTCTTCCCGCTCGACATGAGTGGGCTGGGCGCCATCCTCCAAGCAGGCATCGACGCCGCGCAGCAGTGGGCCGACCTGCTGCGGCAGAGCACACACTTCGAGCTGTTCACCCCGCCCGAGCTCGACATCGTCACCTACTTCCCGACGACGGAGGTCGCCACGGCGAGCGCCATCGACCAAATGAGCCAGTCGCTCTTTCACGAGGCGATGCATGCGAGAGACGAGCCCGTCTTCTTGAGCGTGCTACGCGTAGCGTCCGAGCGGCTGCAGCCCCTC
>JBCDJT010000121.1:0-15562 GCA_038747545.1 Bacteroidota bacterium | reverse complement strand
GGCGAGGTCGATCCCGTGACCGCTGCCGAAGTCGCCGAAGCGCTGGGCGTGCGCGTGTATGCCATCGGACTGGGCGCACGCGGCGAAGCGCCGTTCGTGGTCGATCATCCGTTCGCAGGGCGCCAGCGTCGCATGGTGCCTGTCGAGATCGACGAGGAGATGCTGCAGTCGGTCGCCGAGAAAACGGGCGGGCAATACTTCCGGGCGACAGACAAAGACGCGCTCGAAGCGGTCTACGACGAGATCGGCGAGCTGGAGAAGACGAAGATCCAGGAGCAGACGTACGTCGACTATGAGGAGAAGTACGCCGTTTTCCTCTGGCCTGCCTTCCTGCTGCTGATGTTCGAATTACTGCTCTCCAACACCCGCCTCCGCCGCTTTCCATAGAAGGCAAGGAATACTAGAAACCTCAAAGTGATACCACGGTATGGCGCCACATGGAGCAAGGGAGGCTTAACACTAAGCAACGAAGGACTCTTGAATCCATCTTTCACAATCCCGTTTTGCCAACCATCCGGTATTCCGAAGTTGAACGACTTCTGGTTTCCCTGGGGTGTGAATTGAGAGAAGGAAGAGGGTCTAGGGTGCGCTTCAAGTTGGGCAAAGAGCGACTCAATCTCCACAAGCCTCACCCGGCGCCGACTCTCAAGCCCTATCAAATACGAAACATTCGGAAATTCCTACATCAAATCGGGTTAACGCGGTGAAAAACGTACTCCGATACAAAGGCTACTTAGGTACAGTAGAGTACAGCGATGCCGATGCGGTCCTGTTTGGACAGCTGGTTGGCATTCGGCACATTGTCAGTTATGAAGGTGACAGTGTCCTCAAGCTCCAGGCAGCCTTCGAGGAAGCAGTTGATGACTATCTGGAGGGGTGTGAAGAAGACGGTGAACAGCCGCAACGGCCGCTGAGTGGCAAGTTCAGCTTGAGATTGGGGCCCGATTTACACCGGCAACTCACTGACCGGGCGACGGCGAGTGGTAAAAGCCTTAACGAGGTCGCCGTGGAGGCCATTAAGGCGCACCTTCAACATCAGTAGACCTGCGACTTTCCTACTTGAGACCTTCAACCCACCATGGCTTGGCTTAATCCGGTTTACTTCTGGGCGTTCATTGCGGTGCCACTGGTCGTCGGGCTGTTTCTGCTCGCGGCATGGCGACGTAAGCAACTCATCGCGCGCTTCGGCGACAAAGACTTGTTTCAGAAGCTAGCCGCGGGCACCAGCGCGCGCCGTCGGCGGTGGAAGGCGGCGCTGGTGGTGCTCAGCGTGGCGCTGGTGGTGCTGTCGCTGGTGGGGCCGCGCTACGGCACTCAGCTGCGCGAGGTCAAACGGGAGGGGATCGACCTGATCTTTGCCCTCGACGTGTCGCTGTCGATGCAAGCAGAGGACGTGGCGCCTAGCCGACTGGAGCGCGCCAAGAACGAGATCAAGAAGGTGCTCGACGAGCTGCGCGGCGACCGCGTGGGCCTCATCGTCTTCGCCGGCGATGCCTTCATCCAATGCCCGCTCACCACCGACTACAGCGCCGTCCGGCTCTTCCTCGACGTCGCCAGCTCCGACCAAGTGCCTACCCCTGGCACGGACTTCGGCGCTGCGCTCCAGTCCGCCGTGCAAGCCTTCGACACGGAAGGCGAGACCGAAGAAGATCAGCGGACACGCGCACTCATCTTTGTCTCCGACGGCGAGAACCACGTCGAGGGCGTGGATGCGATTCTGGGGCAAGCCCGCGAGTCGGGTATTGTCATCTATGCCGCAGGGGTGGGCGAGCCTGATGGTGTGCCGATCCCGATCTACCGGAACGGGCGTCGGGTGGGCTTCAAGCAAGACCGGAACGGACGCGTCGTTAATACGAAGCTGGAGGAAGCGGCGTTGCAGCAGCTCGCGGAGGATGGCGCGTACTTCCGCGTGGCAAAGACGTCCAGCTCAATGCTGTCGCTACTGCCAGCATTGGAACGGCTTGAGAAAGTGGAGTTTGGGGCTGAGGAGTACGAGGAGTACGCGGAGCAATACCAATGGCCGCTGCTGCTGGCCATCCTGTTGCTTGCCGCCGAACGTTTGATCAGTGATCGACGTAAGAAGTCGGCCAACTCGCCCGTTGCTAGCGAGTCCGCCTAGCGGTTATCTCACCTGAATGCCCGGCATCTATGACCCGCATTGTTCTCATCTTCCTGGCGCTCGGCTGGCTGGCCGATGATGGCGCGAAGCAAGGCCGCGAGGGCAACGCGCTGTACGAACAGGGTGATTATGAAGCGGCAGCGGCGGCCTATCAAGCTGGCTTGGCTGCCCTTCCCGCCGATGGCGACCTGGCAATACGGCAGGGGCTGTACAACAACCTCGGTGCAGCGCTCTACCGCCAAGGCAACTACGAGGATGCGCGTAAGGCGCTGGACCAAGCCGTTGGGCTCGCGCAATCCCTGCCTGAACGGGCGCGCTCGGCCTACAACGCGGGCAACACGGCTTTCCAGCAAGAAGACCTAGAAGGCGCCCTCGGCTACTACGAAGAGACTATGCTGGCCGACCCTACCAACGTCGATGCCAAGTTCAACTATGAGTTTGTGAAGCGCCAACTCGAAGAGCAGCAACAGGATGGTGACGGCGGGCAAGACCAGCAGAATCAAGATCCGCAGCAGCAGGAAGACGGCGAGAACAACGACGAGCAGGAGCAACAGCAACAAGACGACCAGCAGCAAGAGCAGGACGGCGAGCAGAACCAGCAACAGCAGCAAGACGACCAGCAGCAAGAGCAAGACGGTGAGCAACAACCGCAGCCTGACGACGGCGAGCAGGGGGATCAGAACCAGCAGCAGCAGCCTTCCCAGGCGGATCCGACGAAGCTGAGCAAGGAGCAAGCGGAGCGGATACTACAGGCGCTCGGCAACGAAGAGCAGGAGCTGCTCCGTGAAGTGCAGAAGGCAAAAGGCCCGTCCCGGCGGGTAGAGAAGGATTGGTAGGATGCGTGGCCTAGCTCATTGTACGCACTATGGGGTGCTGTTGGCGATGCTCGTCGTGCTCACAGCCCGCACGAGCGCGGCGCAGCAGGTGACCGTCCAAGCCTCTGTGGGCGACCGTACCGTGGGCACCGAAGAAGTCGTAGCCTACACGGTCGAGGTGAAAGGCGCTGACCTCAACCAAATCACCACGCCGCAGCCTCCTGAGACAGAAGGCTTGGTGCTGATGCAGACGATGCCCAGCACACGCCGCAATGTGTCGTTCATCAACGGGCGCACCAGCCAGAGCATTGCCTTTACGTGGTCGTTCAGGCCGCAGCGCGAGGGGCAAGCTCGTATCCTCGGGAGCACCCTGGAGGTAGGCGGCCAGGCGTATACGACCAACGCGATCCAGCTGGACGTCGTGCCGCAGGCGCAGCGTCCAGCACGCAGGCAGCGGACGCCGCACTCGCCGTTCGACCCCTTTCGGTCGCGTAGTCAGCCCAGCGAGCCCGCGCCCTCCATCGAGCGCGAGGATATCTTCATCCGCGTCATCCCCAGCCAGCGTGCGGCCTACCAGAACGAGCAAGTCCGGCTGGAATACCAAGTGTTCTACCGTGACCATGTGGTGCCCCGTCAGTACCGCTTGGCCGACTCATGGGATGCCGAGGGCTTCTGGCGCGAGGAGTTCGACGTGGAGAGCCGCCCGCTGCCGCGTTCGCAGGTCGTCAATGGGGTGCGCTACAACTACATCACCATTAAGAAAGCCGCCGTCTTCCCCACGCGCGCGGGCGACCTGCGGGTCGATCCGCTCAAGATCGACGCCGAGGTCATGGCGAGGCGGCGCTCACTCGATCCATTCGACGCGTTTTTCAGCCCCCGCGGCGCACCAGAGGAGATCGAGCTGGCCTCGCCGACGGTGACGATCGAGTCCAAGCCTTTGCCTGATGGCGCGCCGCCCACCTTCCAGGGCGCGGTGGGCAGCTATCGGCTAGCCGCGCAGTACGACCGCACCGAACTGGAGGTAGGGGAATCCCTGCAACTCACGGTGCGGCTGACGGGCACGGGGAACATCGCCACGCTCGATGCGCCACAATACAACCCGCTCAGCATCTTTGAGGTATACGATCCGCAAGTAGAAAGCACGGTGGCGCGGGGCGGCAACGCCATCTCGGGGACGAAGACGTTCACCTACGTGATGGTGCCGCGCTCCAACGGTACCTTCGAGATGCCTCCGGTGGAATATGCGGTGTTCAACCCGCGGACGGAGCGCTACGAGACGCTGCGCTCAGAGCCTACCACCATCACCGTGACAGGCGAAGCCGCTGCGCCCTTGGCAGCTTCGGCCACGACCGCGGCAGGGCTTCCCGTGGACGATATCGCCACGATCATGCTCGGCGACCAGTCGTGGCAGCGCATTGGCAGCACACCCATCCACCAGCGGCCATGGATCTATGCGGTGCTGTTGCTGCCGCTGCTGGGACTCGTGGGCATAGTTGGCTATAAGCGCCACGCAACCCGCTTGGCGACCGACGTGGAGTTTGCGCGCAACCGCAAGGCGCACCCGCTGGCGAAGAAGCACCTGAAGACAGCTGAACAACTCATGGCGGGCGGGCAGGCCAAGCTGTTCTACGCCGAACTCGAGCACGCGGTCATGGGCTTCATCGGCAACCGTCTCAACCTGAGCGAGCGTGGCCTCACGCGCGGCAAGCTCGATCAGCTCTTGGGTGCGCGTGGCATAGACATTGCCTACCGCGACGACCTCCGGCGGCTCTTGGACGAGTGCGATCAGGTCCGGTTTGCCCCGATCCTGCCCGACCAAGCCGCCATGGATGCTGCGCACGCGTGTGCCAGCACGCTTATCGTGGACCTCGATCGCCAACTGCGAGGAGAACCTGCTCATGCGTAACGCAATCACAGCCCTGCTCGTCACGATGCTGGTGCCGTTCTGCGCGTATGGCCAGCCCGACCTGCTGGCAGACGCCGTAGCGCTGTTCGACGAAGGCAACCGCCACTATCAGGCAGGTGCCTACGCTGAGGCCATAGACCAGTACCAACAAGCTGAGGGGGCTGGCTACCAAAGCGGCCCCTTGTATTACAACATGGCCAACGCGTACTACCGCCTCGACGAAGTAGGCCAGGCCGTTAGGTACTACGAGCGCGCCCGCCTGCTGATGCCCGAGAGTATTGAAGTGAAGCACAACCTCAGCATCGTCCGGGCTGGCCTGGTCGATCAGCTGTCGATGCTGCCCCAGCCGTTCTGGGAGCGATGGTGGGTACGTATAGAACAGTCGGTTGGGGCCAACCTCCTCTTTGGTCTTGGCATTGTGTTCTATCTGGTGGCCCTCGGCTTGGTGGGCTATCGCATCTGGAAAGAAGACCGCAACCCGTGGCTGCGCCGCGTGCGCTGGGGCGCCTTCTTGATGGGGGGCATGTTTCTCTTGGCTGCATTCTTCGCGTCGCTCCGCGAGGCGCGCCCAGGACCCGCCGTGGTCATCACTGATGCTACGCCACTTCGCGTTTCGCCCAGCGAGACGGCCGAGACCGAACTCCAGGTACACGAGGGGCTGATGCTCAACGTGCTCCAAGAACGCGAGGCTTGGACACGTGTCAAGCTGCCCAACGGCCAGGAAGGATGGGTCGCTGCAGCCAGCATCGCATCGATATAGCGTATCCGTGCCTGTAGGATGATGGCAGCGCTATGCGATAGCCTTTGTGGAGCGTAGGTGTTGAATCGCTTCGGCTTCGAGCCCCAGATAGTCTCGCACAATCGCGGTTGTATGCTCGCCATAGCGAGGTGGTGGTGACAGCGCCTCGTCGGGTTGCGCATAGATGGCTTGGCGCAATCCCCAGAGTGCGCCCGTTGGATCGTTCAGTGTGAGCGCCGAGGGGGAGGCGAAGACCTCGGCGAGGGTGCGCACTGGAGCCGATGGGATTTTTGCAGCGGTGAGTTTGGCGAGCAAGTCGTCGCGGGACTGCTGTGCGATGGCCTCGCGCAGCGTCGCGGTCAGCGCCTCGCGGTGCGTCACGCGCTGTTGGTTGGAGGAATAGCGGGCATCTTGGGCGACTTCAGGCACGTGGAGCAGCGTACAGAGCCGCTCGAACTGCGCATCCGTGCCTACGGCCAGCATGACGTCAGCACCATCAGCGGTAGTATACGTGGTGCCGTATGGGGCGATGTTCGGATGAGCCGACCCTTGGCGCTGAGGCACCTGGCCATCCATCAGCCAGTTGGTCGCCTGGTTTGCCAGTGCCGAGATGGCCGCGTCGCGCAGGGCGATGTCGATGTGCTGCCCTCGCCCGGTCCGGTGGCGTTCGAGGAGCGCGAGGAGAAGCGCTTGCTTACCCTGATGGGCAGCCAAGATATCCATCAGCGCCACGGGCATCTTCAATGGAGGTCCTTCTGCCTCGCCGTTCATCGCCATGAAACCCGCCTCCGCCTGGATCGCCGCATCATAGCCGGGGCGTGCGTTGTCAGGCCCATAGCCACTAAACGTAAGCACCAGCAGCGCCGGGTTGATGGCAAGCAGCTGCTCGGGTGCCACGTGAAGTGCCAACGCTGCGCCTGGACGATAGCTGCTCAGCACAATGTCGGCGCGGGCGGCGAGTCGGTGGACGACATCGCGACCCGCAGGCAGGGTGAGGTCTACGGCGATGGACTGCTTCCCCCAGTTGCAGTGCGCGAAGTAGGAAGAGCGCGAAGGGTCGTCTGCAGGGGTTGGCCCCCACCGCCGTGTGACATCGCCTGCGGTGCGTAGGTTTTCCACTTTCAGGACTGTCGCGCCCAGCTCTGCCAACCACTGGCCCACGCTAGGGCCCGCCAACACGTTGGCCAACTCAAGGACGGTTAGACCTGAGAGGTGCGCCATGTATTGAAGCGGTTCAACAGGTTCGACAGGTCAGGCAGCCGGATGGGTTTGCTCACGTAGTCATCCATCCCCGCGGCCAAGCAGGCCTCGCGGTCGCCGGGTAGGGCATTGGCCGTGAGGGCTACGATGTATGGCTGTGCCAGAGGGGACCGGCGGATGGAGCGAGTCGCCTCAAGGCCATCCATCACAGGCATGCGCATGTCCATCAGTACAACATCGTAGGGCTGCTCGCGGAGTAGGTCGAGTGCTTCGCGGCCGTCGCTTACGTGGTCAGCGGTGAAGCCCAGCCGCTCGAGCATACGCAGGATGACCAATTGGTTGATCGCCTCATCTTCAACGATGAGGATACGGGTTGTCGTTGCCACGGGGGGAAGAGATGAGGGTTGTGAACGCGCCGTTAGGCCGGCGTGGTGAAGTGCTCACGCAGTGGTTGTAGCATGATAATACAAATCTGCAGAGGTGCCTGCAATGAATTTATGCGATCGACCTTTTCCTAAACATAAATTAGGTGGTGTGGCCACGCGCAAAGAGCGCAAGTGCGGCCATCAAGTCCACGTTGCCTCCGCTGATGAGGGCGCCAACGCGTTGCCCTTGGACATCGACCTTGCCGTCGAGGAGTGCGGCCAGCGCCAGGGCGCCGGTGGGTTCAATGACAACCTTCAGGCGTTCCCACACGAAGCGCATGGTCCTGACGAGCGCGGCGTCATCAACAGTCACCATGTCATCGACCAAATCCATGACCAACGGCATGGTGTGGGTGCCCAACGACGGCGTGCGTGCGCCATCGGCGATGGTCTCAGGGTTGTGTACCGACTGCAGGGTGCCGCTGTAGAAGGTACGCGTCGCGTCGTCAGCCAGCGCAGGCTCAACCCCGATAACGCGGCATGCGTGTGGTTGCGCCTTGGCCACCAGTGCCGAGCCAGAGAGGAGGCCACCGCCTCCACAACACACCATCAGCACGTCGAGGTCAGCAACGTCAGCCATCAGTTCCAGGGCCGCCGTGCCTTGTCCGGCAATCACATGGGGGTGATCATACGGCGGGATGATCGTGTACCCATGCTCATCGGCGAGTTGGGCGCCCAGGGTTTCTCGGGTGATGACGTGTTTATCGTAGAGCACAACCTCAGCTCCATAGCCTCGCGTGGCGGCAAGCTTCACGCTCGGTGCATCCTCTGGCATGACGATGGTGGTGCGAATGCCCAGGAGGTGGCCTGCCAGCGCCATGGCTTGGGCGTGGTTGCCGGATGACCAAGCCAACACCCCGCGCGCCCGAGCGGTGGCATCGAGTTGCGCCATCGCGTTATACGCCCCTCTGAACTTAAACGCGCCAGTGCGCTGGAGATTTTCAGCTTTGCAAAAGATGTGCGCATCAAGCCGGGCATCCAGCGTGCGCGATGTGAGCACGGGCGTTCGGTGGGCAATGCCTTCGAGGCGCTTCGACGCATCGGCTACGTCGGAGTAGGTGACAGCCATGAGGAGTACAGCGCAGTGAGTGTGCAGGGCCAGAAATATACTGGTTTGGTTAACACAGCTTGTGAACTGCCGATTAGAAGGGTACAGGCAATGAGTGTTTGCCTCAAGAAGCCGAGACGATTCACCACGACCGATCAGCATAGTGCGATCCCACCTCGTAGGACTGGTTGCTTGTCTAGTGGCGGTGCTAGCTGCCATAGTCGGTGCGATGGTGGTGGTAGCGCCCCTGCACGAGCAACAGCAGACGCTAGCCCGCCTAGCGCAACTGGACAGCGCCCTCGTACACCTCGATACCAAGTATATTGCGCCGTTTCGAGACGCCCCCGCCGAGCTCTCAGACTCTAGCGTTGTCGCCTTCCAGGCCGCCTTAGCGTCCTTGTGGACGGAGCATCGGGAACTGCTCGCCGACACGGACGGCCTCGTTGATGCGCTGGAGCACGCCGTCGTGGCCGCGGCGGCACGGCCCAGCAGAAGCGCCAGGCGTGCGCTGCATGCCGATTCTGCAGCTGCAGCCTTGCAAGGGCTACGCTTGTACTGGAGCGATGCCCTGCGTTATCACGTGCAAACGCGCATCGAGAGCGCGCCGCTGTTCAACTGGATCGGTGGCCTGCTTGGGCTCAGCGTTTTGGCGGCCGTATCACTGCTCTTCGGCTATCGCTTCGTGCGCAGGCACGGCCAGTCCACCAGCAAGCTGGCCCAACTGGCTGGTGCCCATCAATGGCGTTTTCAGCATCACCCCTTGCCTATGTTAGAGCTGACGCCCACGTATGCCATTGGTGCGGTGAACAAGGCCTTCGAGGCGTGGACAGGGCTGACGGCAACCACACTGAAGGGGCAGCCTGCCGACGAGTGCTTCCCTCGTCTCTCCATCGATGTGCCTGAGCGTCGCCGACAGGTTGAGCACGTGTATGGCACCGAGGCCCTGGTCCATGCTGCCGAAGGAGTAACCCTCAAGGCTGATGTGTATGGCATGATTATGCCCGAGGCCGTGCGGGGTGAGGTGTGCCATACCTTGGTGTTCATCGATCGCACCGCGCGGCACCACGCTGAGGAGCGGACGGCCGCGCAGGTCGCTGCGCGTGAGCACGTGCTCAACGCCATCCACACCTACGCCGGGGAGCGGTATGCCACCCTGGGAGGTCTGATGGAGCGTCTGAGGGCACAGGTCAAGGAGATCAAGCCCATGCTGTTCCCCGGCAGAGAAGACGCCCTGACCGCGCTAGGCGCAACCGTACGCCAGAGCAGCCGGATTACGAGGGAGGCGCAGTCGTGGCTGCAACTGCAGCGTGTCACATTCAACACCACGCCCGTCGACATAAAGGCGGTGGCCCAAGCAGCCCTGAGTAGCTGTGCCAAGCGGTATGGCCAAGTGCCAATCGCATGGGACGCTAACGCCTCGCAAAACGCCACGGCGCTCGCGGAGACCTCGGCACTCAAGCATGTGCTGACCTGGGGGATAGAGCAGGCCTGCCAGACATGGCAAGGAACGCCCTGGATCATGTCTACTTGGGCCTCAGACGCAGAGGTGGGTGTCGCTTTGCAAGTTAAGGGAGCCAACACCATGCACGTAGGCACCGAGGCGTCAATGGGTGATGGTCGGTCCTGGGCCCTACTCGCCGTAGAGAAGATGGCAGGACACCTCACGGTGCATTACGGACCACAAGGTGAACAAGGGTTTAGCCTGCGCCTGCCGCGAGGCTATGAACAGCCCGCCGTCCATCGGAATGCCGCCTGACCCGCAGGCCCCAAGCGGGATTTACTGCACCCGCCCAACCTGCCGATACTGTACGTAGGAGACGTTGTAGTTCAATCCCTGGATCGAGTGCGTTGGCTAGCCAAGTGCTATAGTATCGCCGCTGTATGCTGCGTCTGTGCCTTTGTGTGGTGCGGGTGGCAATGGGCGGACGCATACCGTCAACAGGACGACCTTCGCGCCGTCCGCGATGCCTTGCGTCTCGAACTGCCCGATACACCAGCTACGCTCCCGGCATCGTCAGCATATGCAGAGGCCGTTGCAGAGGTGTATCGCCTCAGGCAGGCCAATGCTTGGGAATCTGCTGCGCGTTTGGCAGGGGAGGTGCATGCTCGCCTCGACCAGCCGGAAGAGGCAATACGTCAACGGCAGCAACGCGCGCGTGTGGTGTTTTTCGGAGGCCTGTCGGTGTTGCTGGGCTTGTGTGGCATGCTGATTTGGCACGCACGGCACTACCAGAGGCGCCTCACGAAGACGGAGCATACCTTGGCCCAGGCCGCCACCGCGCAAGAGCAGTTGCACGAGGTGACCCAGCACACTCGGATCGGGCTGGTCATCATCAACGTGAACGGCGAAGTCTATCAGGTCAACGAAGCCTTCCTGTCGATGGCCGACACGGACGAAGGCGCGCTAAAGCGGCATGGGCTGGCCGAGTGTTTCGCCAACCCGCTGGATCAGCGAACGATCTGGGCGCAGTTGCTACATACGCAGCAGCCCTGGCTCGTTACTGAGGTGCGGATGAAACGCGGCGAGGACGATTACTTCTGGGCGTTGGTGCGCTATGAGCGGAAGCTGTTCCCAGGGCAGCCAGCCCATATGCTGCTGGTCATGGTGGAAGACATCAGCATGCAGCGCGCCCATGAAGACGGGCTGCGCGAAGCCAAAGACCGTGCTGAGGAGATGGCCCAGGCCAAGAACACGTTTTTGGCCAACATCACGCACGAGCTTTGCACGCCCATCGCAGGCATACTCGGTGTAGCCAGCCTCATGACAGATGAGGTGGAGAACAAGGAGCATCAAGAGTACCTACACCTCATCCGCGAGAGCGGCGAGCGGTTGCTCGCAACCGTTAACTCAATCCTTCAACTGGCGCAGCTGGAGTCCAACTCGGTGCATCTCTCGCTCGATCAGGTAGACCTGGTCGATTTCTTGCGTCATGTGCTACGGTACAGCACGCCGCCCAAGCGCAAAGGGATCGAGCTGGTGTGTTCCTGGGCCGATGAACCCATTCGGGTAAACGTAGACCGCGTGTTCTTGCAGCGTATCGTACAAAACCTCATCAGCAACGCGTACAAGTACACCACCGCTGGCACAATCACCATTGGCGTCACGAGAGAGCGGGGCATGGCGCTGTTATGGGTGGAAGACACAGGCCCAGGCATCGAGGAAGAGCATCAGCAGACCATCTTCAGGGCCTTTAGTCAGGCTTCCACGGGCCACAGCCGTTCCCACGAAGGGATCGGGCTGGGGTTGACCATCACGCGCCTTCAGGTTGAGCATATGGACGGTACCATCCGGGTACACAGCAAGAAAGGAGAAGGGAGCCGGTTCGAGGTGCGACTGCCTCAGGTTGGCGTGCAGCGGCTGGGCGGCACACAAGAGGTGAGCAATGACGGCCCTGGTGAACCCATGACGCAAGGCGGGGTAGGACGGTGACCTAACCCGAGGCCTGTGCTGAATGGACCTGACCACCACCCCGTTCGTCGTCGTCGATACCGAAACCACAGGCACACGTGCCGAGGAAGACCGCGTCATCGAGGTGGCGGGGGTTAAGGTTATCAACGGGCGCGAGGTAGAGCGGTTCAGCCAGCTGGTCAACCCCGGCCGCGCCATTCCTCGCCGCATCACCGCGCTGACGGGGATCTCCACAGCGATGGTGTACGAGGCGCCCCCCGCCGAAACCGTGATGCCTGCGTTCATGGAGTTCTTGGGCGACGGTGTGTTCGTGGCGCACAATGCGCCGTTCGACGTCCGCATGGTGAACAGTGAGTTGCTGCGCTTGGGGCAGCCCGCATTGCCGAACGACGTCTTGTGTACGTTGCGGCTGGCACGCCGCCTGCTCAAGGGCTTGCGCTCGAAAGGGCTCTCCAGTCTGGCTGACTTCTACGGCCTGCGCATCGAGGCCCGCCACCGCGCACTGGGCGATGCCGAGGCGACGGCGTACGTACTCAACAAATTTCTATCCCAGCTCCAATTCGAGTTCGAGCTAGCGTCGGTGGAGGAGGTGCTGGCGTTCCAACAGTCGCGCTACCGCAAGACAAAGAAGGAGGCCAAGCATTTGGCCCACATCCGTCAGCAAGTGCTGCCCAAGCTGCCTTCGCGTCCCGGCGTCTACTTCATGAAAGACCGACAGGGCGAGACCATCTACATCGGCAAGGCGAAACGGCTGGACAACCGCGTACGCAGCTACTTCAACGCCATCGAGGCACATCCTGCCCGTACGCGCAAACTCGTCCACAGCGTGCGTAACATCGAGTGGGAAGAGACGGGTTCGGAACTCGCAGCGCTCTTGCTAGAATCGAGGCTGATCAAGGCGCAGCAGCCCCGCTTCAACCGGGCGCTGCGGCGGTATCGCAACCGCCCGTTCATCAAGCTCACCACACAGGAAGTGTTTCCCCAGGTGGGCTGGAGCTCCTACGTGGTCAACGACGGCGCCGAGTACTACGGGCCTGTGGCGGGGCGTAAGCAGGCCGAGTTCATCGTGGACCTCATCCGAGGCTACTTCGGGATACTCGACGCGGAGGCCTCTGAGTTTGCTTGGCAGCAGCAGACGCTCTTGGGTCACGGACGCGGCACAGGGGACGGGCAGGCGGAGATGATCAACGCATATGCCCAAGAGGTGGAGCGCGTACGCCGCTTTCTCACTGGGCAGGACACCCAGTTGCTGAGTACCGTGGAGACGGCCATGCATGCTGCCGCCGACGAATTCAAGTTTGAGGAAGCCCGCCAGCATCGCGACCGCTTGCGCCGCCTGAAGAAGCTGATGGACAAGCAGCGGATGATCGCGTCGCCAGTGCTGGAGCACCACGCGGCCCTGCTGCTCTCCGACGATCGCACGGGTACGCAGGTGTTTCTCATCCGCCACGGGCGGCATGTAGATACGGTATACCTCAGTGCCACGCCCTCCGCCGAGGAGCGCGAGGTGCTCCGCTCACACATCCGGCAGCAGTTCTATGAGCCCGCGCCAGCACCCGAGACGTACTTCAAGCAAGAGGTGGAGGAGATCCGCATTCTGGCGCACTGGATGTATGTCTACCGCGACCAGGTGCAGCAAGTCCTGTGGACGCCCGACACCACGGAAGACGCATTCCTTGAGCAAGTCATCGCCATGAGCGAGGCAGCGCCCGATGCCAACGGCGCAGCGACCGCTGCGGCCTAGAGCCGCCCCTTCAGGTAGTTGTAGTCGCGCACGACCGTGCGGAGAAAATCGACCGTGCGCAACTCGCTTGTCACCTTCATCTTTTGCGCCAGCACAGACCGCAGCTGCTCGCCCAAGCGGTAGCTGACGCTCGTCTTGCCTTCGTCGCGCAGGGCCGCGAGCACGTCTTTGATGGTGAGAATGTCCTCTTCCGACAGGACCTCTGCGGTGGGGAAGGTGACGGCGTAGCCCTCGTCTACCTCGGTGAACAGCGTGTCCGTGAGGCGCAGGCGCCGCTGGATTTTGACGACCGTGGTGCCCGCGGCGATGTCGCCCAGGCGTTGGCCCTTCCCGTTGATGAGGATGGTCACTAGCCCCACCATCCCCGTCGTTAGGTCGATGTCGATGAGGCGCAGCAGCCACCGGAGCACGTAGTTGCCCAGCGTGGGCCGCCGCCCGTCGAGGCGGGAGACGCGGATCTTCATCAGGTACTTGCCGAGCGTCTGCCCGTTGAAGAAGACGTGGCACACCAAGAAGTAGAGCCACGCCGGGAGCATGACCGTGGTCACCCAGAGCGTGATGGAGTTGAAGTTTGCCACGGCGAGGCTGCCCACGCTCAGGTAGCTGATCACCAGCAGATAGTCCACGATACAGGCCACCACGCGGTCGCCCACGCCAGCGACTTCCACGTCAATGCTAACGTTCTGCGTAGTCTGGATCTGTACCGTTTCCATCGATCTGGCGCTTAGATGGTGGCGAAGCCCGTGTAGGGCCGGAGCGCGTCGGGGAGGGTCACCGAGCCGTCGGCGTGTTGGTTGTTCTCGAGCAGCGCAGCCACGATGCGTGGCACGGCTAGGCCGCTGCCGTTGAGCGTATGCACGATGGCGGGCTTCTTCTGGGTGGCGCCCTTGAACCGGATGCGCATCCGCCGCGCCTGGAACGCCTCGAAGTTCGACACCGAGGAGACCTCGAGCCAGCGTTGCTGTCCGGCAGCCCACACCTCCAGATCGTACTTCTTCGCCTGCGTGAAGCCCATGTCGCCCGTACACATCAGCAGGCGCTGGTACGGAAGTTCGAGGCGCTGGATGACGCGCTCGGCGTCTTCGCGCAGCTGTTCCAGCGCGTCGTAGCTGTGATCGGGATGGACGATCTGCACCAGCTCCACCTTGTCGAACTGGTGGATGCGGTTGAGGCCGCGCACTTCCTTGCCGTACGACCCGGCCTCGCGACGGAAGCAGGGTGTGTAGGCGCAAAACTTGACGGGCAGCTCTGCTTCATCCAAGATCTCGCCGCGCAAGAAGTTGGTGACGGGCAGCTCGGCGGTGGGGATCATGAAGAAGCCGTCGCGCGGGATCGTGTACATCTGATCCTCCTTGTCGGGCAGCTGGCCCGTGCCCCGGGCGCTGTCTTCGTTGACCACCACGGGCGACTGCATCTCGGTGTAGCCGCCCTCCTGTGTCGCCAGGTCGAGGAAGAAGTTGACGAGCGCGCGCTGTAGGCGGGCAATCTTGCCCAGGTAGAACGGAAAGCCTGCACCCGTCACCTTGGACCCACGCTCGAAATCGACGAGGCCGCGTCCCTCAAGCAGTTCCCAGTGTGGCTTGGGATCGAAGCCGAAGGTGGGCTTCTCACCATGCTCAAGGACCACCTGGTTGTCGTCCGGCGTGAAGCCCACAGGCACCGATGGGTGGGGGATGTTTGGGATGTCGAGCAGAAGCCCGTTCAGGCGGTCGCCGATGGCCTTGGCGTCCTCCTCCAGCTCCTTGATCTGCGCTTTCAGCCGCCCGGTCTCGGCGATGATCGCCTGCGCGTCATCGCGCTTCCCCTGCTTCATGAGGGTGCCGATCTCCTTCGAGATGCTGTTTGACCGGGTCTGTGCCTCCTGCAGCTCGGTCAGCGCCCGCCGCCTGCTGGCATCGAGGTCGAGGATACGCTGGAGTGTGGCCGGGTCGCCCGTGCCCTTCTCGCGCATGGCCTGCCTGACGCGGTCAGATTGTTCACGGATGAATTGGAGGTCGAGCATGAAGCGGTACTGTGGTTAGCCAGAAGGGAAGGGGCATCGGCGCTGTACGACGAACATCCGTAGCACTGAAGCGCCAAAAGATAGGGTACGCGGGTACGCGGAGCGTATTAACTCGACGTGGAAACCGGGCGTTGGCTGAGTCGGCGGCGCAGGTC
>JBCDJT010000120.1:0-15671 GCA_038747545.1 Bacteroidota bacterium | reverse complement strand
TCGGCAAGCCGCCCCCACGCCACAACGCTGTGCCACTCGGTTTTGTCGACGATCTGGCCGTTGTTGTCCTTGTAGGACTCGGTCGTGGCGATGCGCAGGTTGCAGACGGCGGTGCCGCTGCCCGTGTAGCGCAGTTCGGGGTCTTGCCCCAGGTTACCAATAAGCATGACTTTGTTGACACTGCGTGCCATAATTACACCTCCTGAAGGTTAGGTTGGTATATGAGTCTCTGGCGTAGTACATGAGTCCACTGGCCTGGGCCAGCCTGCTCCGGTGTGCACCAGAAGATGTAACGGACAAGGCGAGGACTGCCCTCGCGGTGGGGCAGACGCGTCGCCACGCGGAATATAACCTCGGGTAAGCTAAAAACGCTTGGTGACACCCTCATGTCACAGGGGGGCAGGCTGATTTCTTGCGGCCTTGATGTTGCTCGGAAGCTGTGCCACGAACGGGATGCCGAGCAGCGCAGGCGCGAGCACGTTGAGCCCAAAGATGAGCAGCGATGCGCCCATCGCCGCGGCTGAGGCCACACCAGCCACCCCCAGGAAGAACACCGCCGCACCTTCGCGCAGCCCGAGGTCGGAGAGGGTGATGGGGGGGAGGACATACAGCGCCCAGTACACCAAAACCACGGCTACAGCCAGCGGTGCAAAGCCTACGGCAGGGTCAAGGGCGCGGGCCAGCAGGACGAACTGCGCGGTCAATACAGCAAAGCGCACCGCCGAGAGCCCTACGAGGGGCATGATCGTCGCTACCGGAAAGTGCTGCATGAACGCCAAGCGTTGCACGAGCTTGGGCAGGCGCTGCCACCGGACCAGCCAGCGATGCACGGCCTTCGGGAAGACAAACACAGGCACAAACAACGCCAACAGCCCCACGCTATACCCGAGCGCGAGGATCCACAGCGCCATCGGTGCGGGCGTGCTGCGTAGCACGAAGTCAGCGGCGGCGATGACGCCCAGCACGAGCGCGAGCACTTGCGTCAGCATGCCTTGCAGAAACGTGAGGCTGCCCACGGCGAAGCGGTCGGGCAAGGGCAGGAAGTACGCCCGTGCGGCCAGCTCGCCGATGCGGGCGGGCGTGAACACGGCCAGCGTGTAGCCGCACAGCAGGCTGCCCAGTGTGGCCCTCGGCGCCACAGCAGGCTCCAGCCGTGCCACCAGCCGGTGCCAGATCCACCACTCCAGCCCGATGCGCGCCGGAACGAGCGCAGCCGCCAGTGCCACCACGGCGCGGTTGGCGCCGACCAACGTCTGCCACAACGCATCCGCGTCCACATACCATGCGAGGCCTGCCAGCAATGCCGCTGTGAGCATCAGCTTACCCGCTAGGCGCAGCCATCGCGCAGCCTGAAATCGACCCGAAGCCGTGAGCGGCGTCTCGGCTTCTGGAGAGGCCGTTGTATCTTGCGCAGGTTCGCTCATTCAACCGATGTGTGCATGTCGCAGAAAATATACGAGCCCCAGTTTGCCGCCGAGCCCGAACTGCTTGAAGCGTGCGCCGATTTCATTGCCATCGTCCGTCAGCTACGGCGCGACTGCCCGTGGGACCGCGTGCAGACGCATGAGTCGGTCAAGCACTTGCTTATCGAAGAAGCCTACGAAGCCGTCGAGGCGATCGATACGGAAGACTGGCCGGAGCTCAAGCGCGAACTCGGCGATCTGTTCTTGCACGTCGTTTTCCACAGCGTCATCGGGCGCGAAGGCGGTCGGTTCACGTTGCAAGAAGTGATTGAGACCGAGTCGGAGAAGCTGGTGCGGCGGCACCCGCATGTGTTTGGCGAGACCGCTGTGGACGGTGTGGGCGAGGTGCTGACCAACTGGGAAGAGATCAAGCGTCAGGAGCGCGAGGCCGCGGGCAAGACCGCGCACTCTGTACTCGATGGCGTGCCGCGTGCGCTGCCCGCGCTGCTGCGTGCCCACCGGATGCAGGAGAAAGCGGCAGGCGTCGGCTTCGACTTCCCCGATCCCGAGCAGGCGTGGACGAAGGTGGAGGAGGAGATCGGCGAGTTCAAGGCGCTGGCCGCCTCCGATGCGTCGGATGAAGCCAAAGAGGCCGAGCTGGGCGACATCCTGTTTGCGCTGGTGAACTACGCCCGCCAGCAAGGCCTCACGCCCGAGAATGCCCTCAGCCGCACCAACGACACGTTCACCCGCCGCTTCAAGCACATCGAGCGCCGCCTCGCCGAGCAAGGCCGCCGCCTCGCCGACGCCGACCTCGACGAGATGGACCACTACTGGGACGAGGCGAAGGCGCTGGAGCGAGGCGCATGACCGCGCACATGCCCACAGGCTGGACCTACGCTGACCTCGTGGCCATGCCCGAGACGACCCAGCGACACGAGATCATCGACGGCGCGCTCGTCACGTCGCCCACGCCTCATGCATGGCGCCACCAGCGCTGCATCACGACGTTGCTGATGCACATCGGCCACTGGAATAACCAGCACCAACGCGGTGAAGTGTTTACATCGCCCATCGATGTGGTGGCAACGCCAACCAAGGTCGTGCAGCCCGATGTACTGTTTATCGCGCAGGAGCAGTTGCACATCGTGGGCGCGTATGTGGACGGTGCGCCGGACCTCGTCATGGAAGTCGTGTCGCCCTCGAACGAAGCCTACGACCGCGTCACCAAATTTCGGCTGTACGAGCAGATCGGTGTGGGTGAGTATTGGATCGTCGATCCGATCATGCAACAGATCGAGGTCTTCCTACTGGTCGATGGCCGATACAAGATGACGGGCACGTATCCGATGGGCACCTCCGCTGTCTCCACCCTGCTTGATGGCCTAAACGTGCCTGTGGACGCGATCTTTGGTTAAGACGCCAACCGCTCCGCCACAGGTTCGGGCCGACGGGCCAGGGCGAAGGGCATGAGCGGAAGGCTGATGGACAGCGTGGAGCCGCGGCTCGTGCTCTGCAGGGTCCAGTACCCGCCGTAGAGTCGCAGCAGTTGCTTCACGATGGCGAGACCCAGCCCTGCCCCCTGCTGCTCGTAGTGGTCACGCTCAAACTGCATGAACGCGCCAATCTTGCCGCAGCTGTCTTCAGGGAAGCCGCGTCCCTGGTCACTGATGGTGAGCGTGTACATGCCATCTTCTGCGCCTCCAACCACGCGGATGGGGCTGCCCGGCGCTGAGAATTTGAGGGCGTTGCTCACCACCTCGTCGGTGATGCGGCTCAGGTACGGCAGGGCGATGGCGGGGAAGTCGGCGACCACGTCGAGGTGGAGGTCGTTTCCTCGGCCTTCCATCCGGGCACGCCGTTCGGCTGCAAGTCGGATCTTCCCCACGACTTCTTGTGCATGCGTCGTCGCGACGGGCGCCTCAATCGTGTCCGGCGTAGCCATGATCAGGTACGCGTAGAGCGTGTACTTCTCGATGAGTGACTCCATGCGGTCGCTGGCGGTCTGTACTTCGCCGAGGAGTTCATCGACTTCGCTGGGCTGGAGTGACCGCCAGTCGTACTGCAGGACAGAGGTGAACCCGATGATGGCGCTCAGCGGTGTGCGCAGCTCGTGCGGCAACGTGGTCACGATGTTGCGGCGCAGGGTATTCTGATCGGCTTCGTGCTGGGCTTTCAGGTCTTCGCGCTCTTGGTAGCGGGCGGTTACATCGCGCGCGATGGTAACAGATTCTTGTATGTTGCCTTCCACGTCGAACACGGCGCGCACCGTCGCCTCCAGCCAGATAAGTATGCCCTCTTTGCGCCTAAATGGAACCGTGTACGTGATGGGCTGCGTGGGGTCGGCATTATGAAAGGCTGCCAGGGTTTTTTCTAAGTGCTCCTCAGGCACAAAGTCGAATGCGTTGCGGCCGATCAACTCTTCGGGGGAGTAGCCTGTGATCTCGTGGGCCGAGGGCGAGGCGAAAAGGTAGGTGTTCGCGGGGTCGTGGATCGCAATGAGGTCTGTGGTAACGCGGTTGATCAGTTCGTAGCGCGCTTTCTGCTGCTCCAACTCATGGGTACGCTCCCGCACAAGCTCCTCGAGGTGCTTTTGGTACGCCTCCAGCTTCTCCTCCTGCGCTCTCTGGGCCGTGATGTCGCGGACGGTGCCGCGCAGCATCTTGCGGTCGTCGATGATGACGGTCTGCCCGGTGTACTCTAGCCAGCGCACCGCGCCATCGGGGAGCCGCAGCGGCTGTCGCAGGGTGTACGAGGGCTGGCGGTACAGCATGATGCTCACAGCCCGCCGCAGGGTAGTGAAGGAGGCCCGGTCCAGGCGGCGCAGGAATTTGCGATACGTCACCTCCTCCGTGCGCGAGAAGCCAAAGATACGCCGCGCCTCGTCGGAGAATTCGGCGGTTTTGGCCACGGTATCAAACGTCCACGAGCCAATCTGCCCGATGCGCTGCGAGTCGTCCAAGGCTTGCCGTTGGTGGAGCAACGTCTCCTGCTGCTCCACCAGCCCCCGTTTGGCCCTGAGGGTCGCGTGGACGATGATCGATACGATGGCGCTGTTGACAATGAGGCAGCTTATGCTGGTGAAAATTGGTACTGATGGCGTCTCGACGAAGGCGTAACTCACCGCCGATGCGAGGGTGGCCAGCGCAAAGAAGAGCAGCATCACCCGGATGTTGCCGTAGATGTACCCCAGGGCGGCGCCCATGCAGACGAGCACGGTGAGGTTGAAGAAGAAGGCTTCCGCGATGTGATTGTTGTAGGCCGAAAGGCCAAGCAGCCACAGTTGCACAAGCACCGACACACCCAGGGTGACGTGGTTCAGTATGACCGGGCGGATGGTCGCGGAAAAGGTGGCTGCGCAGCCTATTCCGCAAGCCAGGGTCGCCACAACACGCGCCCAGAGCACATCCCTGAAATCAGATTCCACCGACCAGTACAGCAATCCAACAATGGGGATGGAGACTGCGGCAAAGCCCAGGATGGCCCGAACCAACAGCCGCGCCTCTCGGGCCTCGCCGGATTCTGGAGTAGTGATGAGAGCAGAAAACATGCGGTCAGCAGGAACACACAACACACTGCGGACGGGTAGTGCCCGGCATCAATAATGCGCAGGTGGAGGGCGATGAATCGCAAGATTGGGAGACAGGCCTGCGGTACTGAGCACACGTACTATCGGCGGTTTGCCACAGGGCTGTAAGGGGGCGACGTCGCCCTCAGGCTGTGAAAAACCAGGTCAGTGGAGGCAGACCAAACCCTGCCGCCTGCCCAACGTGGTGCTAGGCTTGCTTTCTGCGCAACAGCTTAAACGAAGCGCATGTTGCTCTTGCTCTGGAAAGGGGGCGTTTTCCCACAACGCGCATCTAGTTCTCGCCTGCAAGCAAGCCGGGCCAGTTCTCGTGGCCACGCTTGATGTGCGTGCCCCGCCGTACGGACCACAGGCCGCCCACCGCCCTGTTGTAGTTGACGTACAGCTTGCCATCGACGACGGTCCACACCTCGGGGTCGGCGTCGGCGGTGTAGTTGCGGCTGACGGCCCACGCACAGTAGCCGCCAAACTGCGGCGCGTATTGCTCGGGGTTGGCGATGAACAGGTCGCGATGCTCTGCCGTGCTGAAGTGCCACGTAGCGCCGTTCCACATGTGGCTGAACGCCGCGTTGCCCGGCGTGGGCGCTTCGAGCGTGAAGTACGCGACGGCGTCGTAGCCACGCAGCGCCAAGCCGTTGGCATCGGCGTTGATAGGGTCGAGTTGGGCGAGGGCTGGGCTGGCTACGAAGAGGCCAACGGCAAGGAGAGCGAGGAGGCGCATAGCTTGGGGAGAGCTGAGGAGGGGAGGCGTATGAAATTCAAGGCGTTCGTGCGTGCAGGGCGCCCTGCGTTACACGAGAATGCGTATACTTAGCCCCCCGCAACGCTTGTGCTCAGCCGAGACCATGCCGGGGACCCCACACCAACCGCTTGACTGTGCCGATGATCTGGAGGGAATGTAAGCGCTTACTCACCGTCGCCATCCTGCTGCTGTACGCAGGCTGCGCGGCGCCGAACAGCCAGACCGACGCCACGCATGAGGCCGTGCCCGCGTGGGTGCAGGACGCCGTCTTCTACCAAATCTTCCCCGAGCGCTTCCGCAACGGCGACCCCACCAACGACCCCGTTCGCGCCTCGCTCGAATACGTAGAGCGTGCGCCTGCCGATTGGGCCATCACGCCGTGGACGGGCGACTGGTACGCGCAGGCGCCGTGGGAGCAGACGATGGGCGGCTTCTACGAGAGCGTGTTCCACCGGCGCTACGGCGGCGACCTGCAAGGCGTCATCGACGGCCTGGACTACCTCGCCGACCTTGGCATCACGGCCCTCTACTTCAACCCCGTCTTCTACGCCCGCTCACTGCACAAATACGACGGCAACAGCTTCCATCACATCGACCCCTACTTCGGCCCCGATCCCGAGGGCGACCTCGCGCTCATCGCCGACGAAACCGCCGACCCCGAGACGTGGCAATGGACCGCCGCCGATCGCCTCTTCCTCGACCTGCTGACGGAGGCGCGGGCGCGGGGCATCCGCGTGGTCATCGACGGCGTCTGGAACCACACGGGGCGCGACTTCTTCGCCTTTGCCGACCTTCGCGAGCGCCAAGCCGACTCGCCGTATGCCGACTGGTACGTGGTGGAGCAGTTCGATGACCCCGCTACGCCCGCAAGCGAGTTCGCCTACGAGGGCTGGTGGGGCGTGGAGACGCTGCCTGTCTTCGCCGACACGCCCGACGGGCAGGATCTGCACCCGGAGCCGAAGCAGTACATCTTTGACGCGACGGCGCGGTGGATGGACCCCAACGGCGACGGTGACCCCAGCGACGGCATCGACGGGTGGCGGCTGGACGTAGCCGAGGAGGTGCCGACGGGCTTCTGGGCGGACTGGAACGCGCACGTCCGCCGGCTAAACCCGGACGCATACACTGTGGCCGAGGTATGGGCGCCCGCGCAGCACTTCCTGGACGAAGGCGGCTTCTCGGCGACGATGAACTACCACGCGTTCGCGCTCCCCGTCAAGGCCTTCCTGATCGACGAGCAGGTTACTGCCGAGCGCTTCGCCGACCTGCTGGATGAGGGCCGCGAAGCCTATGGCACGGCGCGGCAGACGGCGCTGCTCAATCTCGTCGACTCGCACGACACCGACCGCGTGGCGTCGATGATCGTCAACGCCAAGGCCAGCTACCGCGACCCCGAGTGGTTCGACTACGACCGCGACGTGTCGCCGCGCAACGCGGAGCACTACGACTACGCCGTGCGGGCGCCGGACGATGCCGAGCGGGCCGTGCAGCGGATGGTGGCGCTGATGCAGTTCGCCTACCCCGGTGCGCCCATGCTTTACTACGGCACCGAAGCCGGTATGTGGGGCGCCGACGACCCCGACGACCGCAAGCCGATGGTCTGGGCTGACCTCGACTACGCCGACGAAGCCGCCGACCCGCGTGGCCGCAGCCGCACACCCGACCCCGTCGCGTTCGACGCCGAGTTGTTCGCCTTCTTCCAACAGCTCATCGGCCTCCGTGCCGAGCATGCTGCCTTGCGTAGTGCAGAACTGGCTTGGCTGGAGATTGAGGGCGCCGAGCAGACGGTAGGCTTCACGCGCGGCACGGGCGAGGCCGCCATCACCGTATTGCTCAACCGCAGCGACTCGCCCCAGGCCATCAAGCTACCCGCGTCGGTAGGCGAGACCGTGCTACTCACCACCAACCTGCCGTTCACGCCGCAGCGCATCGGCCAAACCCTCCACCTGACGGTCCCCCCACTCACGGGCGCCCTCCTCAAGCCCTAGCAGCCCACGCATCCACGTGCCCACGCATCGACGCGCTCATGTACCAACGTGCCCAGACCTTTGACCTGACACCCCGCCCATGCTAGCCATCCAGAAACGCCTCTCCAACTCCTTCTACGTCCTGCTGACGCTGCCCGCCACGGCGATGGGCTTTGCCCTCTCGGTGCAGATCGCGGCGCTGAGCTGGATTCTGAGCACCAAGTACGGGCTGGAAATCGAAGAAATCGGACTTGTCTGGGCCGCTGGGCCGATTGCAGGCATCCTCGGTCAGGTGATCGTGGGCGTGATCAGCGATAACGTCTGGTTCTGGGGCGGGCGGCGGCGGCCGTTCATGTTCATCGGCGGCGTGCTGGCGGCGCTGATGCTGCTAGCGCTGCCCAACATCGACGTCATCTCCACCGCGCTCGGCATCGATGGCATTTTGGGCGTGGCGATCCTCGTGGCGCTCACCCTCGACCTCGCCATCAACGTCAGCTTCAACCCCACACGCTCGGTCATTGCGGATGTGACGCCGGAAGGGCAGGAGCGCACCAAGGGCTACACGTGGATGCAGACCGTCTCGGGCACGTTCGGCATGCTCGCCTACCTCATCGGCACCGTGTTCGACAACTTCGCGCTGATCTACTTCGGTGCAGCGCTGGTGCTGTTTTTCTCCGTCATCCCGCCCTTCTTCATCACCGAGCCCCGCGACCTCAATCACGACGGCGAGGACGACCCGATGGACCCCACAGCCAAGCCCGATGCCGCTGTGCTGGAAGACGACCTCGAAGTCTCGGCGTCAGCGAACACGAAGGCATCGGCAGGGCAGGTGTTGATGACGATCCAGCCGCTCTGGGGCTTCCTGCTCTATGGCGTATACGGCATGGTGAAGCGCGTGCTAGAGCTGGAGTTTGAGCATTACTACTTCGAGTATTTCTGCTTGGCCGTCACCGTCTTCTTCGTGGCTAAGGCCCTACTGCAGCGCGAGACGGGCAAGTCGAAGAGCGAGGCCGGAATGATCGGGTTCCAGAAGGTGCTGGCGGCGCACTCGTTCACCTGGGTGGGCGTGCAGACGATGTTCGTGTACATGTTCGCCTATGTGCAAGACGTGATGCCTAGCTTCGGCGACGACGAGATTGGCGATGTGATCAACATCAGCTTCCTCGTGCTCAACGGCGTGGCGGCGCTGCTGCCCGCGCTGATCCTGGAGCCCGTCACGAAGCGCATCGGCCGCGTGAAGACGCACATGCTGTGCATCGCGCTGATGGCCATGGGATATGCTGGGATTTTCTTCGCGGGTGATCTGCTCTTCGTGTTTGGAGTTCAGTCAGGCATAAGTCCCATAGTATTCTCTGAAAAGATACCCCTGCTCCTCTACGTGCTGATGGGCATCGTCGGCATCGGGTGGGCCGCCACGGTGAGCCTGCCGTTTGCCATCATGTCGCAGAAGGTGGATCAGGCGCGCATGGGGCTCTACATGGGCCTCTTCAACCTCTCCGTGGTGCTGCCGCAGCTCGTGGCCAGCCTCGGCATCGGCGAGATCGTAGGCGCCGCCGCCGACAAGCGCATCATCTTCCTCATCTGCGCGGGCACCCTGGCCGTTTCTGCCGTCTCCTGGCTGCTCGTCCGCGAGAACGAAGACGCTGCCGTGGCAGATGCTGCTCCGGCAGGCGGCGGGCACTAGAAGCTGATGGGCACGGCACCGCGCTTTGGCTGATTGTTACAGGCTGCCGCGTGTGGATGTGGATCTTGGCAAGACTGCCAGGCATGGAAGCGAAAGATGCCTATCGGCGTCTGCCCACTCCCTAGACATCAGCCTCCACCACATGGCCGCCCTCACCGAGCAGCAGAAAGCGGACGACATCGTCCGCATCCTCAACGAGTTATATCCCACCATCGAGGTCCCACTCGACCACACGGACCCGTACACGCTGCTGGTTGCCGTGTTGCTCTCGGCGCAGTGTACCGATAAGCGCGTCAACACGGTCACGCCGCATCTGTTTGCCCGCGCGGATAACCCGCAGGAGATGATGACGGTGCCGGTGGATGAGATCCGGGCCATCATCCGGCCGTGCGGCCTCTCGCCCCGGAAGTCGAAGGCGATCTCCGAGCTGTCGCGCATCATCATGGAGGAGCATGGCGGAGAGGTGCCGCAGAGCTTCGAAGCGTTGGAGGCGTTGCCCGGCGTAGGGCACAAGACGGCGTCGGTAGTGATGGCGCAAGCGTTTGGCGTGCCGGCCTTCCCTGTAGACACGCACATCCACCGCCTGATGTACCGCTGGGGGCTGTCGAGCGGCAAAAACGTGGTGCAGACCGAGCGCGACGCGAAGCGGCTGTTCCCCGAGGCGCAGTGGAACGACCTGCACCTGCAAATCATCTACTTTGGCCGCGAATACTGCCCGGCCCGCGGGCACGACCCGCACGCCTGCCCCATCTGCAACACCTACGGCATCCCCGAGCTGTTTGCCTGAGTGTGGCTGCGGGCCGAACTTATCGTTTTCGCACGCGTCGATGGCAACAAAGCTACTTGCCTGCCAGCATCTCGCTAACTCGCCGTATACCGTCCGATGCCTACCGTGGCACGTATTGGCCCCTATCGCTTGGCTTTTTGGAGCCAAGATTGTGCTGAGCTACCCCACGTTCATGTTCACCGTGATCAGCACATTGCCAAATTCTGGCTGGAGCCCGTTCGTCTCGACCGATCTGGAGGTTTTAGGGCTGTCGAGATTCGGCGTATCGAACACATCGTCTCTGTTTACGCATCCCGCATCCTCGAGAAATGGCATGAGCACTGTTCTTGAAGCCTCGGCACGGGCTACCCGTGCGTATACCAATGAGACTGAATTGATTGTTGAACTCAGTGATGGGCGTACACTCACCGTGCCCCTCAGCTGGTTTCCCCGGCTGGTTTACGGCACTCTTGCTGAGCGCGCCGCTTTACGCATCGTGGCTGGAGGCGCGGCGCTGCATTGGCCACAACTGGATGAAGAGGTGAGTGTGGCTGGATTACTAGCGGGCCACAAATCGGCAGAAGGCACGAGTAGCCTCACGCACTGGATGGTTGAGATGGACCGGAGGCGTTTGGCTGATCAACATGGCGAGCCTTGGGGAGAGGAGTGGCCATTGCCTGAAGCCTCGGCTGGCAACGGATAAGTTGGTTTCGTTGCCGCCATCACAACCGCAGGGCGACATGAAAAAGCCCCAGGCCGCGGGAAGCAACCTGGGGCGTGCAGCGTCCCCGACAGGGCGAAGATCGAACCCCGATGGAGGCGTTGCGTGAGGCGCTGGCGCCGTTGGACCGGGTTCAGCGATTGCTGGTCGGGAGGTAGCGCGGGTGAAAGAGGTCTTGATAGAGAAGGCGGCGTATTTGACGATCGAGGTGGTCGAGGCGCTGCATGATGAGCGGGTGCTTACGGCGTTGAACCGAGCGCTCAGAGACCAGCGGATTCGGCGACGGGTGGATCACCTGCGGCGCCAGGGGAAGACGGTGGATGACGCGGTGTGGATCGTGGCTGAGGAGATGGGGCTGAGCGATGAGCACATCCGGACGATCTACTACGACAAGAAGCGTCGGCGGGGCGGGCAGAAGAACAGAGCGGAGGTGGTGTGATGGGGCAGCGGAAGAAGTTCGTGGACGTGGCTGAGGTGGAGCGGCTGGCGGCTCGGGGGCTGACCGAAGGACAGATCGCGAAGCAGTTGGGGGTCTCGCCGGACACGATGACGGCGCGCAAGGTCGATCAGGAAGGCGTGGTCGAGGCGATTGCGGCTGGACGCCGGCGGGCGATTGGTGTGGTTGAGAACGTGGCGTTCGAGGCCGCACTGAAAGCAAAGGAGGATCATCGGTTTCAGACGAGTGCCATCTTCTGGCTGAAGTGCAATGCGGGCTGGAAAGAGCACCAAGTGGTGGAGGTGAAGGACGAGCGCGAACAGGTGCGCCGCCGTGACCTCTTGGACCGGGTGAATATGCTGGCGAACAGAGGCACTGCGCCTCCTGATGTGCCAGCAGCGTAGCTCGCGGGCTCGCGTTGAGCCAAGCGGGTGTTTTTCAACGAACCCAACGGAGGAAGACGATGGGACAAGGCAGTAGCAGTACACACACGAAAACGGCAGTGATTCGCTTCACCTCGACGGTGGAGGCGGATGCGCAGGCCGCGCTGGATGAGTATCTGGAATACCTGCACGACAGCGGCGGCGATGAGGTGATCGAGAACGAGATCAACGCTGCGCCGGGGCTCACGGTGACGCAGATGGTGGTGCAGACGGACGGCTACACGTTCGACGTGGCCTCGACGAACCCGCTCCCGTAATGTCGGGCAGCTCGATTGCTGAGCAGGTGGCGCGTTTGGCTGAGGCTGAGCGCGCCGCCGTGCTTTCTACCCTGACCACCGACGAACTGGCGTCATGGGCATTCTGGGCGCGACCAAACCAGGTGGCACCACCGGGCGACTGGTTTGGATGGCTGCTGCTTGCAGGGCGTGGCTTCGGCAAGACGCGGACTGCAGCGGAGCATGTAGCCGAGCAAGCCCGGGCGATGCACGGCGGGCGTGGAGCGTTGGTGGCCGCCACGCTCGACGATGTGCGCGACACCATGGTGGAGGGCGAAAGCGGGTTGCTGGCGGTATTGGAGCGAGCGTACGGGGTGGAGGTCTTCCGCGATGCCGACCCCGAAGGCGCGTGGAATCGGACGAAGGTGGAGCTCTACCTGAGCAATGGGTTTCGCTTCAAGGGTTTCTCCAGCGAGCGAGCGCGCAAGCTGCGCGGGCCACAGCATCACATCGCGTGGTGCGACGAGATCAGCAGCTGGACGGATGCTCACCTGGGCACCGAGCGGGACACGACGTGGAGTAACCTCATGCTGGGCCTCCGGCTGGGCGAGCGCCCACGTGTGGTGGTGACAACGACGCCCAAGCCGAACAGGCTGACGCGGCAGCTGAAGGCGCTGGTGGATGGGGCGCGGTGGGTACTCACAACGGGCTCGACCTACGACAACTTGGGCAACCTCTCGCCGACGTTCAAGGCGAACGTGCTGGACGCGTATGAGGGCACGTCGCTGGGACGGCAGGAGCTGCACGCTGAGCTGCTAGACGAAGCGGCTGGGGCGCTGTGGACGCGGGAGCTGCTGCGAGCGGCTGTGGTAGCGGATCTGCCGGGGGAAGTGGTGAGCATCGCCGTGGGTTTAGATCCGAGTGTGGGCGATGGCAGCGGCGATACATGCGGCATCATAGTGGCCGTCAGCGTGCGCGTGAACGGGCGGTTGGAGGTCGTGATCGTGGCCGACGAGACGCTGCGCGGCACACCGGGTGCGTGGGCGAAGCGCGTAGTGCGTGCGTCGGCAGAGCATGCCGCAGGTGAGGTGATTGCCGAGAAGAACCAAGGCGGGCTGCTGATACGCCGTGTGCTGGAGGCTGAGGGGTTGACGGTGCCAGTGCGGTTGGTGATAGCGTTGAAGTCGAAGGCGGACCGTGCCAAGAACTTTGTGCATCAGTACGAGCGCGGTATGGTGCATCACCTGCCAGGTTTAGCGAAGTTGGAGGATGAGCAGGTGACGTGGGAGCCGGGGGTAAGCAAGTGGTCACCGGGGCGGATTGACGCAGCGGGGCATGTGGTGCGCGAGTTGCTGGCTAGGTCGACGGCTCAGGTGGCTGTTAGTGTATTCTAGGTAGGGCGCTAAAGATGGATAACAGCTGCTTGAACCATAAATTTTGATTGTGTAAACTGGAATATGACCAAAATGAGGTACTATGGCAGACCCTGAACTAGTTGCCCAACTTGTTAGAGGAGTTGGGTTTTGGAATGACTGGCGCCCCCGGATTGATCGAGAACGACCTAGATCCGACTTGGCTCGGGTTGATCTAGAGGAAGCAAGTCTGGCTGGAGCTGATCTAAAAGAAGCTGACTTGGTCTTAGCTAATTTGCGGGCCGCCAATTTGCGAGGAGCAGATTTGCGGGGAGCAGATCTACGGGGAGCAATTCTGGAAGAAGCGGATCTCAGTGAGGCCAATTTAGCTGGAGCAGATCTACGGGGAGCATACCTGAGTAAAGCCTCCATGGTTGGAGCTAGTCTGATCGGAGCAAATCTGCGACAAGCCCGAGTATTCGGTGCGGATCTGCGAGGAGTAGATTTGCGAGAGGCCATCCTTTTTAAGACTAAGTTGAATAACTCTAACCTTACAGCAGTACGGATTAGTGAGGGTGGGCTAGCCAATTCTATCCTCGTACAGTGCAGGTTGTCTACAGAAAGTGGCGTTGAGACGGTGACACGGCACGTTTTGAATCGTGTCTTGGAACAGGCTTTTATCGAACCGAGACCAGAAGAGTACAGCCAGGGGGGGGTATTTCAGGTTGGGGCTCTAACGAATATGGAATACCCTGCTGAGAGCGGACATGTACACGCGGAAGGGTTTACCCAGATCGAGATCGCAGCAGGGACAGCGCCAGTGGAGAAGATTGCGCGCTTACTGAATGCATTCTCAGAGCTGTACGAATTGATGGGAGGCTCGGGACTTGTGTACACTCGTGCGCGGACGGAATCGTTTGTCGGCGAGGGCCAGGAGGTAACGTGATGGTTTCTAATGGCAAAGATCGGAAAAGCGATGTACGTACTCGTCTGAATGTTCATCCTGCCAATGCAGACGACCCTATCGATCAGCAAGCGTTCGCAACATTTGTGAAGGCCCTGGGCAATTGGTGGGGTATATTGTTTCAGAGAGTATTCAAGGCACTTAGCTGGGCGCGGCATTCGTCATCTGCGAAACGCTATGCTGAGGCCAACCTGACTGATGCCGACGCAGAATACCGGCTTGCTGAAGCACGACTGCTGGAGCAGAAGCATAAGGCTACGTTGGAAGAAGCTGCTCGGATGGCAGATATGCAGCGCGAGCAACGTGTTTTCGAGCGAGAGCGTGTGAAAGCGGAGGATGCGCGTCAGGCAGGTGTGGAGGCGCGGAAGATGATCCGGGCTGTGATGGATACGCCAGGATCTGTAATGAGCAAGGATCTACAGCTTGAGCAGTTGAAGCACACGTACCCCGCGCTGGCCGCGAAGATTGAGGAGATGCAGGGGTACTTGCACGACTTGCGGGTGACGCATGGTGGGGATATGCGCCTGATTTTTCCGGATCAGCCGAAGGCGATAGATGTGAGCGCTACTGAGGCGGATACAGCGACGCCAGAGGCTGAGGGTTAGTCGTCGGCATCTATGAGTTTTGCTAAATAACCACTCTGGGAATTATCGAAAGCGGCAGTTACTAGCCTGACCCCTTCTAGATTGACTCCCTCTAGATCAGTTTCGCGAAGATCAGCTCCGCTCAACTCAGCCTCTTCTAGGTTGGCATCCTCCAGGTTGGCTTTTTCCAGGTTGGTTCCAGGAAAACTATCTTTATATACTTTTTCAGTGGCTAAGACGGCTAAGTTCCGAGCAACATTGTTGGGGTCTGGGTGCGAACGTAAATTATGTTTACTCAGGTTGGATTTCTCAAGATTAGCTCCACGAAGGTCAACTGCCTCCAGGTGAGCTTCTCTCAGGTTGGCTCTCGTCAGCCTAGCTTCACGCAGGTTAGCTTTAAATAGATTTACTTTTGTCAGCTTAGCACCACGCAGATTGGCCTCACATAGATTTGCACCACGCAGATGTGCTTCGCTCAAATCAGCCCCAACCAAATAAGTTTTTGTGAGTTTGGCTCCAAGCAGAATGGCTTTGGACAGCTTGGCCTCACTCAAGTCAGCTTCGCTCAGGTCGCTTCCAACTAAATTGGCATTCGTCAAATCAGCGCCGTGCAATCTAGAACGTTGAATTGTAATTCCCGCTAGGTTAAGTTTTCTGACCTGAGCGTGGCTCTGTTGCACGGAGGCAAGAGGTAGGCACATTGCCCCCTCACCCCATTCTGCTCACCCTGCCGAGAGTGCATAGCTCTCCGGGCGGCCCAACGCCAGCATACCGTTGAGCACCTTGCTGCCGATTCGCGCCTCCGTCT
>JBCDJT010000119.1:0-15710 GCA_038747545.1 Bacteroidota bacterium | reverse complement strand
CCCTCGTTCACCGCCCTCAATGATGTGACGCCGGACGGCATGACATGGCAGAAGGTGGAGATGCTCTCCGATGAATTCGACCGCTGGGACACGAGCAAGTGGTTCAAGCCGCTGTGGAACTACGGCGAGCCCGTTCAGATGATGGAGGCCAACTCAGGCGTAGCCGACGGTATGCTGTGGATCAAAGCCTCACTCGGCAACGATCCCAGCCGCTGGTTCGAGACGTCGCGGGTGCAGTCGCGCGCGCAGATCTCCTACCCGATGTACACCGAGAGTCGCATCAAGACGGCCCACCTCTCAGCCTACAACACGTTCTGGCTGAACAACGGCGACATCGATAACCGCGACGAGATCGACGTCATCGAAAACAACTCGAAGCCGTCGTGCGGCTGCCAGCCCAACTTCCCGTGGCAGATGAACTCGCAGTACTTCCACGTGGTCAACGGCGACACGAAGCGCAACAAGGGCGACTTCGACAACCGCCAGCTCTCCGCCGAGAATCCGCTGCGCGGCGTGCCCTGGAACGAGGACTTCCACACGGTCGGCGTGTGGTGGAAAGACGCCCGCAATATCCAATTCTACCTCAACGGCGAGCCCGCGGGCAGTGTGGTCTCGGCGCGCGACTTCACGCGCGACCTCAACCTGATCTGGGACCTGTGGACCATCGATGCCGACTGGTCCGGCGGCATCGCCAGCCAAGCCGATGTGCTGGACGACGCGAACAACACGATGCGCATCGACTGGGTGCGGACGTGGCAACTCGTGGCGGAGTAACTGGAAGCCAAGGGGGAGCCAGGAGGCGTAGGCCGCATCTTTTTTGAGCGGGCGTGACAGGTTTGGGCGCGCGTTCTTGTACAGGGAGGGTGGATGGCTCTGTTCACCTCTCCTCTCCCGTCGATGCCGCGCTCCCGTTTCCTGTGGCTTTCCCTGCTGCTGTGCTTTATCCCCTTGACGTTGGCCCAGGCCCAGCAGGTCAGCGTGCAGGTGATCCTGCCCCAGGCCTTCCAGATGCCGCGCACCATCACCGAGTGGCAGGCCAACCCCGACATCGTGCAGTTCGTGGTGACCAACCTGAGCACGGAACCACTCGACGGGCTGCGGCTGTCGTTCAACGTGACGGGCGCTACCCGCGGACGTCTGGTAACCTCCAAAGATCAGCATCCGGCGCAGCCGTTCTTCTCGCTGGGTCCAGCCGAGTCCCGCGCTTTCTTTTGGGATGACTTGATTGATGAAGAGGCGCTGGAGTTTGCGTCCAACCTGGAGACCGAGGTCGCCCGCGATGGTATTCCCGAGGACGACTACCTGCTCTGCACATCGGTGTTTGTAGGCAATAACAGGACGCTGACCGCGGGCGAATCCTGCACGCCGCTGCGCGTCATCGAGCCGGACCCGCCTACACTGCTGGCGCCGTTCACGGAGGTACCTGTGGACCCAAGCGCGCTGTTCTTCCAGTGGACGCCCGTGGAGCAGCAAGGCGTGGCGTATCAACTCGTCGTCAAGCCCGTGTTCGTGGGGCAGGACCCCGTCAACGCGTTTGAAGGCAACCCGATCTTGCTGGAGACCGAGGTGGTGACGCCGTACTACCAGTACCTGCCGAGCGACCCGCCGTTTGACACGTTTCCCAGCCAGAACGGCTTCGCCTGGCAAGTGCAGAGCGTGATCGATGGCGAGCCCGTGGGCCGCGATGCTGGCCTCAGCCCTGTCGCCTACTTCACCCTGCGCGAGGATGCCGCCGACCTCTTCGACCCGCTCGCAGTGTTCGACGCGTTTGAAGGGTTCGACACGTTTCAGGCGGACTCCCTGCAGACGGACACAACGTTGACGGCTGCTGGCGGCGCGGCGCCCCCGCCGAACTTCAACTACAACACGTTTCGGATGGGCGAGGTGACGGTGCCACAACCGCAGCCCTGGCAAGACGCTACGCCACGCCGGACGCAGGCGGTCAAGCTGAGCGGCAGCGCGTCGGCATCGACGGATGTGTACCAGCAGACGGGCCTGACCCGGGCGCGCCGGCCCAACGAGGCAGGGCTGCTCAGCGGTCAGCTGAACGTACAGTTGGCCGAGCGGATCACGCTGCCGCTGTCGTTCTACGTCTCCAGCGAATCGGCGGGGTACCAGCACCCGTTCAACCAGATTGGCATGAGCCCCACGTTTGGCTGGGCGAAGCTGCACGGCGGCTACTTCTCCACCCGCTTCTCGGAGCTGACGCTGTCGGACGCGCGGCTACTCGGCGGGGGCTTCGAGCTACAGCCAGGTTCGGCGCGCATCGCCAACGCGACGGGGATCGCGCAACGCAAGCTGCTGCCGGACGAGTTCGGCCAGCGCGGTCTCTTCCAGCGCTTGCTCTCGGCGACGCAACTCGGCCTCGGCAAAGAAGGCGGCTTCCTGCTGTGGTTCACCGGGATGTTCGCGCGCGACATCGTCTCGTCGCTGCCGTTGGATGTGGCGCTCTCGGACCAGGTGATCTCGCCAAAGGAGAACGTCGTGGCCAGTGTGCGCATGGCCATGCCGTTCATCAAGAACCGCTTCAGCCTGGAGGGCGAGATTGCTGGCTCGGCATTCACCGAGAACACGCTGACGCAGGAGCTGAAGATCGGCGGCGAGACGGAGCTGCCCGGCTTCGTCAAGGCGATCTTCACCCCGCGCCTTGCCTCCCGCGCCGACTTTGCCGCGACGGCAGCGCTCAACATCCGCCCCGTCAACCAATTCGGCATCCGCTTCCAGGGGCGCTTGGTCGGCCCCGGCTACCAGTCGCTCGGCGCGCAGCAGATCGAGGTGGACGTGCTGGACCTGACGGTGAGTCCGCAGTTCCAGTTCAAGCCGCTCACCTTGAATGCAACAGTCGGTGTGCGCGAGAACAACGTGGCCAACACACGGCTGGTGACGACGCGGCGGGCCATCGTGAACGCCAATATGCTGCTGCGGCCCGTGCCGTGGTTCAACCTCTCGGGGCAGTTCTCGAACTACGGCCTTCGCAACTCCGAGACGAACGACACGCTGCGGGTGGAGAACGTCTCGCGGCAGTACGGCGCGCTGCCGTCGTTCCTCTTCACCACGGGCAAGGCGCGGCATGTGCTGCGGGCGGGCTACACGTTCCAGGAGTTCAGCGACGAGAACGTGCTCACGGGCCGCCTGGGCGACACGCGGACGCACAACGTCATCGGCGGGCACACGCTGTCGCTGCCGTCGAGGCTGACGTTCACGTCGTCGGCCACGTACGTGCGCGGGCTCACGTCCAGCATCAACTCGATCATTCTCACGCTGAGTGAGAGCGTGGGCTATGCGTTCTTCGACCGGAAGCTGCGCGTAAACGGCACCTTCTCGTGGAACCGCACGCGCACCATATTCCCGGATTACGGCCTGCAGGGTAGGCTTCGGCTCAGTTACCGCCTGCCCAACCGCTCGCAGGTCCAGGCCAGCTTCCAGCTGCGCAACTTCGACTACGGCCTGCCCCGCGCCGGCAGCGACGGTTTCACCGAGTTCACGAGTCGTCTGAGCTATAGCATTTCATTCTGAGGTTTGCCATGCTCCCATTGCCTCGACCACCCAAGGCTAGTCTACCTCACCCCAACCCTCTCCTAGCTCATAGGAGAGGGAGCCCGTTGTGCTCACCTGATTCTGGTGCTCCTAGCCACGTTAACAGCATATCTGCAGGTCATCACAAACGTATTGCCCCAAGCGTTGAGCCAGAAGTCGAAGTCCCCTCTCCTAAGGAGGAGAGGGACAGGGTGAGGTGGATTCTCAAGCTAGCCGCCCTCCTCCTCATCGTCCTCCTCCCCCGCCTCGCCACGGCCCAAAACGTCGATCTCCAGATCATCTTGCCCTCGGCGGCGCAGATGCCGGAGAACATTGAGGCGTGGGAGGCGGACCCGACGATCGTGCAGATCGTGATGACTAACCTGGGCACCGACGACCTCAACGACCTGTGGTTCTCGTTTAACATCCGCGGCACCACGCGCGGTCAGCTCGTCGAGAGCAAGGACCAGCACCCGCGCCAGCCGCGCTTCAGCCTGGCGCCGAACGAGTCGCGGGCGTTCTTCTGGGAGGAGGTCATCCACCCCGAGGCGCTGCAGTTCGCGGCGGGCCTGGAGGCCGATGTCGTGCGCGACGGCATCCCCGAGGACAACTACACCATCTGCGCTGAGGTGGTGGCGCCGAACGGCCAGCCCGTGTCGATGGGCGGCGAGCGCTGCATGCCGTTCACCATCACAAGCCCCGACCCGCCCAGCCTGCTCTTCCCCACCGCCGATCAGCCCGTCAACCCCGCCACGCTGCAGTTCCAGTGGACCACGGTGAACATGCCGGGCGTAACGTACCAGCTCACCATCAAGCCGCAGTTCGTAGGGCAGGATGTGCAGACTGCGATGGCGGGCAACCCGATTCACTTCGAGGAGGAGGTCAACGGCACCTCGTACTTCTACCTCCCCAGCGACCCGCCCTTTGACGTGCCCGGCGCCGTCGGCTACGTGTGGCGCGTGCAGAGCTTGGTCGATTTCACGCCCGTGGGCCGCAACGGCGGGATGAGCCCCGTGGTGCCCTTCACGCTGGAGCAAGCGCCGATCGTGGTGCAGAACTTCAGCTACCCCGCGTTCAATCCCGTCTTCACCGTCGATCTGCGTGGCCTCAAGGTAGACGCGACGGACGGGACCGAGGTGCTCGTTTCCTCCGGCACCGCCGAGGCGCAACTCAGCAGCGGCGGCACGATGGACGCCACGTTCCGCAACGTCCTGCTCGACCCGCTGCAAGGCGTCATCGCCAGTGGGCGCATCGAGTTGCAGGAGCGGCTGTCGTTCCAGGTTCGGATGGGCGGGCTGCCGTTTCAATCGCAGCCGCAGACGTGGGGCTGGATGGCGGTACCATCGGGCGCCCCCGCGACGAACGGGCACCTCATCATCGAGACGTGGCCGGATATGATCGTGACCGACGAGGGCTTCGTGAGCGAGCGCGGCGGCGTGGGCAAAGGACGTGCGCTGGGCTTCTGTGACCCGAGCACGGGCGACTGCCTACCGGATGGCGAGGGCTATTCCGTGAACTATGAGCCGGGCACGGTCATCGCGCCGACGCCGCTCGGCGTGGTGGAAGGCGGCTTCACGCTGACCCTCGACGGCGAGACCATCGCCCGTGTAGACCCGACGGGCTTGTACTTGGAGGCCTCAGCCGAGGAGGCAGAAACGCCTGCCTTCACATGGGCCATCCCGAATGAGGAGCAGCCGATCTTCTTCATCGAGACGACGGAGTTCAGCAACGAGGAGGACGGCACGCTGCTGACCGGCGCGGGCACCATTGAGGGGCAGTGGGGACGCAACGACGCCAGCTTCGACGACCTGTACCGCGGCTTCGACGGCGGCATCATTCTCGGCGCGGGCGTCATCTCAGGACCTATGCATTTCGCGGCCAACGTGGATGCGAGCACGGGCGCCATCAGCGGCTACAGGGGCGTGGAAGCAAGCACCGCGCCGACGAGCACGGGCTTCCACCTCGACCTGAACGGCCTGGTCATCCTCGACCGCGACGGCCTCAAGCCCACCGACGTAGGCGTCGCGCGCGTGCAGCACCCCGACGTGCCCAGCGACCCGCTCACCGTCCGCTTCTCCGAGGACTTCGCGTTTGCGATTAACCCGTTCGCCATCGCCAGCGGCACGGCTACGTTCTCGCTCAACGGCAGCGACGTGGCCGTGGCGAGCGCCCAGGGGTTCTTCGCCAGCGAGGCCGCTCCTGAGCCCATCGCTATGACCACCTGGTCCGTGCCCGCCCAAGCGCCGCTGTTCGATTTCACCTTCCCCACCGATGAAGCCGCGGCGCTTGACGGCGACTACGACGTCAACCTGATCCCGTACGACGCTAACATCTCGGCCAGCTTTGCCAGCGCGACCTTCGACGCTGACCAACAGCGCCTTACGGACGGCCAGGCTTCGCTGCAAGCCTACATCGCCTTGGGCGCCGACATCAACCCGCAGACAGGCGTGCTGCGCAACGTCAGCGAGGTAGATCCCTTCGCCAACCCGAGCGAGCCCAACCGCCTCTTACTGGCGCTGCAAGGCACGCTCACGTTCGACGCGGCGGGCTACCGCGCCTCGGTCATCCAGGGCGGCATCGGGCTGGACGGCATTCCCGAGGGCTACCTCCGCGTCTCTGCCTCCACCGACTTCCGCCTGAGCTATGCCGCGGGCGGCATCGCACAAGGCGACTTGGTGTTTTACGACCAAGAAGGCACCGAGGTGGCCTACGCCAACACGACGGGCCTCTTCCGCAGCGAGCCGCCTGAAGCATTGCCCAGCGCCGACCCCGTGCCGTTCGCACGCGGCGTCAACTGGCGCTTCCCCAACACCGACCCGTTCCTGGTCTTCGACGTCGCCGATGCCGACATCGACAGCCTTGCGGGCGGCGGCCTCACCGTCGACGGCGCAGGCATCGCCTCCATCGGCCCCGACCGCACCACGCAGTCCGCGTTCATCGGCGCCACCCTGAGCGCCGATGGCCTGGTCACGGATGGGCTCATCCGGCTGATGGACAGCTTCGGCGTCGCCGTGGCCATGCGCTCCGATAACATGGAGGGCGGCAGCGACCGGTGGCGCTGGGCGGCCGTCAATCCCGGCGCGGCGGCGCCTGCCTCGCCGGGCTTCGCGTTCAACCTGCCTGCGGGCTTGGAAATCCGCCCCGAAGGCCTCGTCAGCAGTCAACTGTCCTCGCCCACGACCACGGGCTACCTCAGCATCGACGGCCTCCCCGAAGGCCCGTACGACGTCCGCTTCTCCAACACCTTCGCGCTCGGCGGCAGCCCCATCGGCGTCGTGGGCGGTGTGGCGACCTTCGAGTTGGACGGCGTAGCCTACGCCCGCGTCAACCGCGACGGCTTCTTCCTTGAAGTCGATCCCGACGTGGCAGAGACGATCAGTGCGCGCTGGAACGTGCCGAGGGTCAACCCGATGCTGTCGTTCGCGCTGACCGACCCAGTGGTGGGCGAGGGTGGCATCATGTCGGAGGGGGCGATGGACGTGACGACGCCCGACGGCGATCGCCGCGCCGTGCTGCGCGGCACGATGTTCAACACCAGCGACACCACGCTCTTTGCCGGGAGCGCCATCGTGGATGCGGGCCTGACGATGAGCGCCTCGCTCGACCCCACGACCGGGCAACTCGGCGCCTTCACGGGCCAAGCCAGCGAGTCGCCGCTGCTGCTGGATCCGGGCGTGCAGCTGGTGATGACAGGGCCGATGACGATCCGCAGAACGTACGGCGCGGGTTGGGAAGGTCTGCGTCCGGCACGCGTCACGCGCGCGCTGCTCTACCACCCCACGCTGCCCGCGCAAGCGCTCGACGTGGCGATGTCGTTCGACTTTGCCTTCTCCGACGTCACGATGGCGATTGCCTCGGGGCGCCTCACGTTCAGCCTGAACGGCCAAGAGGTGGGCTATGCCGACGCGAGCGGGCTCTTCATCGACGGGGCAGCCAACCCGCTCGAAGGCACCCTGCCCGAACGCCTCGCCCTGCCTGACCTGGCCGTGGCGTCGGTGGGGCTGAGGGCGGCGGATGGCAGCAGCTTGGTCGAGGTGGTGAAACAAACTGATGGCTCGCTCTTGCTCGCACCCAAAGCAGGCGCCGCGCTCACGATGGAGGTGCCGTCGCTGGAACCCCTCGGCGTCACGGGCACGCCCATTCCTGTCCGCTTCCGCGACGTGCGGATTGATGGCGAGACATTCGCGCTGCTCGGCGGCACCATCACCGCCGACGTGGCGCCCGGCGATCCGCGCTTCGACCTGACCTCGAACGGCGCGCCGCTCCAGATCACCGCGCTCGAAGGCACCATCGTAGACGGCAACCCCGCGCTGCGCATCGGCGGGACGCTGCGGCTGTTTGGGCAAGCCTTCGGCGGCGAAGGCAGCGTGGCGATGGTCGTCGGCGCCGACGGGCGGATACAGGCGCCGCTGGACTTGCAAAACCTGAGTGCCCGCGTACCGCTCGTCGAGAACAGCGATGCGCTCGCGCTAGAGATCGGCCGCGTGGGCGGCACCATCGACCTCACGGGGGGCATCGTCAACCTCGCCGTGGAGTTGGACGGGCAGCTACGCCTGGACACTGGCCAATCTGGTGGAGGGCAGCCCGTCGCCCGCGCCGATGTGGGGCTGCTGATGACGCGCCTGGGCGACCTCCGCGTGACGCGCTTCACGCCCGACGCCAGCGTCTCCGGCACGCTCCCGCTCGACCGCCTCGCCCTCGGCATTTCCGACCTGCAAACGCTCACCGACTTCAGCTACGACGACGCCACCGGCTTCGATTTCACGCTCGGCCTCGGCGTCAGCCTGCAGGCCAGCGTCGGTGACACCGCGCTCGATCTGCCGCTGAGCGATGTGGAGTTGCGGCCGGCGGGCTTCGTGATTCCGCAGCAGGACGAGACGACCACCGATGCGGCGCAGGACTTCGGCCCGGTCGGGCTGCGGCTGCTGTCGCTCCAGCTCGACGCGCAGACGTTCGACTGGTTTGGCTGGTCGCCGGGACAGCCCGTCACGCTTGCGCCCGAGATGCAGTTCGAGGTCACCTTCCCCGGCTTCGCAGGCACGTCGCAGACCCTCGCCGAGGCCACCGTCACGCTCAACAGCGCGCGCCTTGAAAACGGGCTGCTGACGGGCGGCTTGCTCGACTTCACGTTTGCAGGCGAAGGGGCATTCGTGCCGTTCGTAGGCGATGCAGGCGTCGTCGTCCAAACCATCGGCGGGCGCTTCTTCGACGACGGCGGCCAGCAGGGCTTCGAGATCAACTTCGAGGGCGGGCTGCGCGCTGGCTCGCTCTTCACCGACGCCGACCCGACGTGCGCCGAGCCCAGCGTCACAATGGCGCTCAGCACGCGCGACAGCTTCAGCGGCAGCGTCGCCGACTTCGTACCGTGCGGCAACCTCTTGCCCAACAGCCTACCACTGAGCCTGGAGTTCACGCGCAGCAGCCTGGAGGTCGCGTTCGGTCCCGAGGCCAAGCGGCTCGTGGTCGATGGCGAGGTGACGGCCATGCTCAACGACACGAACTTCTCCGACGCCAGCGCCACAGGCAGCATCCGCGCCGACCTCGTCAGCGGCAGCGTGGAAGACGCCAGCCTGACGCTGCGCGACTTCGCGTGGTCGTATCCGAAGCAGAGCCCGCTCTTCACGTTCCAAGTGGGCGAGGCGACCGTCACGCCCGACGGCTTCGTCTTCACGGGTGGCGGCACGTTCGACCTGCCCACCGGCGAAGGCCAGCCCAGCATCCAGCCCATCGACGTGACGTTCACCGACCTCGGCGTGGACTTCGCGACGAGTGCCATCACCAGCGGCAGCGTGGGCATCAGCAGCGGGTTCAGCTTGGCAGTATCTACGAGTCCGTTCAAGTGGAGCCTCTCGGCCAACACCGAGCTCACCGAGGCGCAGGCCAACCAGGTGCTGCTCGTGCTGCAAGGCGGCCTCACCATCGACCAAGAGGGCCTGGAGCTCTCCGGCACCAGCACCGCCGCGCTCAACGTGGGCGACAAATTCCATGCGTCGATGCAGCTCGCCTTCGAGGACGGCTTCAAGATCGGCTTCGAGCCCATCGGCGTAACGCAGGGGCGGGCGGTGCTCTCGCGGGACGGCAACGAGATCGCGTACTTCAGCCGCACGGGCTTCCACCTCACCGACGCCCTCGCCATCCTCAACATCCCGCCCACCATCGGCTTGCCGAACGAAGAGACGGCGTTCATCCGGCTGCTGGATGACACGCAGGAGAAGGTGGTCGTCCTCGGCGAGAACCCGGATGCCGAAGGGCTCTGGCAGCTCGCCACCATCGACGGCAAGGAGGCCGTGCTCGTACTCGCCGGGCTCAAGAACGCGGCGGGCGAGTCGCCCGAGGTGGCGCTCAGCTTCGACGTGCAGGTGGACGACGCCTTCGCCATCCAAAGCGGCTCCATCACCATCGACCTGACGAACTCGCCGGTCAACCTGATGGACTACGGCTTCCCGTTCGACCTCAAGCGCATCGCGTACGCGCAGGACGGCGGCACCTTCTCGCTGTCAGCATCCGCGTTCCTCTCGCTGCCGCTGATGATGAACGGCACGCCCATCGACCTCTCGTCCGACCTCAGCCTGACGTTCACTAACGACGGCTTTGAGCAGGTCAGCGTGACGACGGGCAGCTACAGCGTGACGCACGACCCGAGCGCCACCGACGCCGAGATCACCAGCTTCGTCCTCAACGAGCAAAGCGGCGTGAATCTCGCCATCCGCGGCGTCAACGTGGAGGTGGGCAACCAGCGCAACCTGTTCGGCATCTCCGGCGACATCACCAGCGACGTGTTCGGCCAGATCGAGGGCGAGCCCGCGCGGCTGCACTTCCACTCGTCGTTCGACGGCGACACGCGCACGTGGGACTTCAGCCTGGACGCCACGCACCTGCCCGAGCGCAAGCTGCCGCTCAAGCAAGCATTCTTCCAGGTCTCGGATAACCCCGAGGAAGGCCCGCGACTCGCCATCGGCGACGACACGTTCGAGCTATCGCTGAAGGGGATACTCACCCTACCGGAGCGCATGGGCCCAGACTTCGCGCTCACCATCGACCAGTTCAGCATCACGAACGAGCGCGTCGACTTCCAGACGGCGGCCACGGTGAACCAAGAGTTTACCATGTTCAAGGACTTCCTGAAGGTGACCGTGCAGAAGGTCTATCTGGAGTTCGACGGCGGCGAGAACGTGCTCTACACCGGCATGGACGGGCTGCTGGAGACCAAGCTCAACACCGACCGGCCATGCGCCGCCACGCCGCGGCCGAAGGGCTGCCCGGAGAACGCACCGACCGAGGAGCGCGGCGAGGCGATGGCATTCGAGCGCATGATGGTGGGCACCGACGGGTCGTTCAGCATCGGATCGGGCCAGGTAAACCTGCTGACGGCCGCCGGGCGCGAGAAGATCGACATCCTGAACGACGTGTTCTGGATCAACGAGATGACGATTGGCCTGGAGAGCGACAACCTGCTGCTCACGGTGGGCGGCGAGGTGGAGCTGCCGCTGCCGAAGCGCAAGAACCAACCCAACCAGATCGTGAACGCGCCGTACCGCATGACCATCGACGCGAAGGGCGAAGAGAGCATTGGCGAGCTGACGTTCAACTTCGACACCGACGCGGTGCCGCAGGTGGGCAACAACCCGTACACCGAGGTGGACCTGGGCGACTTCGGTGTGATCGAGCTGACGGCGGCGGCGCTCGACTTTAACATCCTCGACCCGAGCCGCGCCAACTTCTACGCGGCGGGCGGCATCCACGTGAAGTCGAAGCAGCAGGAAGGCACCACCGCGCAGACGCGCGACCAAAACGGCAAGCCGCGCTGGATCCCGATGGGCGACGCCAACGCCGTCCGCGAGCGCCCCGGCTTCTCGTACTCGACCGCCGACGGCTTCGTCCTGTCGCTCGACGCCCAAGGCACGCCCGAAAACCCAATCTTTACGTTCGAGGCGGGCGTCTTCGCCATCGACCTGACGACGGTGGTGCTGCCCGAGGTGTCGCTGAGTTCGCCCAACTTCGACACGTTCGAGGTGGAGCTGGGCGGCGTGGCGCGGCTCAACATGAGCGGCCTCAGCGGCTCGTTCGGCTACGAGGGCTTCAAGTTCAACCAGGACGGCGTGCAAGACTGGGGCGGCCCGATGGGCGGCTTCAGCCTCTCCGTAGCCGACGTGCTGTCGCTGGAAGTGGGCTGCTTCGACTACCGCTTCGGCGATGATGGCGGCACCGTGCCGCTCAGCCTCAGCAAACCATCCGCCTCGCCCGACGGCACCAGCCAGGCCGCCGAGACCGAAACGGTCAACGTGACGCAGTACCTCAAGTTTGGCGGCGACTGCGGCGGCGACGCGCTCAGCCTCTCGATGGGCGAGGGCTTCTCGGCGAGCGTGCAGGAGGTGGTGTACTACGAGGGCGCCAGCGGCGGCGCGCGGCTCAGCATCCAAGGCATCAACATGGACCTGAAGGCGGCCTCACTCTACGCCAACTTCAACTACGAGAACGACGGCCAGGGCGGCTTCGCCATCAACGTGGCGGGCGTGGGCACCATCGGCGACAAGTCGCTGGGCGCGCTCGGCAAGATCTCGACGCTCAACAACAAGCTCAGCTTCGGCATCTTCCTCGCGGCGCAGGGCATCAACGTAGACTTGCTGGCGCCCATCGGCGTGGCGAACACGCTTTTGTTGACGGGCATTGGCGGCGGCTTCTTCTACAACCCCACCAACGAGGACTTGGCGCAGGTCTACTCGGTGCTCAACGCCATGAACGATGGCAACTTCCGCGTCAACAACCCCAACGGCCTGCCGCAAGCCGACAACCTCAAGTTCGCCATCATGATTTACGCGGGCATGGGGGTCATCGGCATGCCGCCCAACTCGGTGGTTGACGCGCAAGGGCTGCTCACCGTCACCGATCAGTTCACCAACGTCGACCTCAACGGCCAACTCCTCCGGCAGGGCGAAAAGCTCCGTGCAGGCGCTTACCTGACCCTCGAATACAGCCCGAACAACGTGGGCATCTCCGGCGGCATACGAGTCGATGTGGACTATGCCAGTGTGATCGAGGGCACCATGAGCATCGACTTTGCCTTCGCGTACATGAACAGCCAAGCAAACTGGTCGATCTACGGCAACACCAGCCTCTCCGTCATCTCGTTCATCAACATGGACGGTCAGTTCTTGATCAGCAAGGAGGGCTTCGTCGCTACACTCACCGCCGAGGCAGGCTTTGACGCAGGTGTCGTGGGCGCCCGCGGTGCCTTCGAGGCCGACTTCTGGTGGACGGCCAGCGGCAGCCTCGGCGCGTATGCCAGCGTAGAGGTCGAGGCGTGGGCGCTAGAGATCATCAAGATCAACGCCGGTTTAAAGGGCGCCCTCATCGCCGAGCGCAGCAGCTACCTCCTCTTCGCCACTGCCTACGCCGATGTGTGCTTGGTCCTACTGTGCTGGGATGGGCAGGTGTGGGTTTCCCTGGAGAACGGCTCGGCCGATGGCGGCCTGGGCGATGGCGGCGGCTACGCTGCCCGCATCGAGGCGGCGCGCAGCAAGGCCCGGCAGATGCTAAACCTCGCCGAGACCGCGAAGCAGGAAGCTGTAGAGGCCCGCACTAAACTAGCAGCACTCCAGGAAGAGCTAGAGCGGCAAGCCCGCGATGAGGCCGTCCTGGCCCAAATGCAATCCACCGAGCAGGAGATCTATCGCCACATCGGCAAGAAGATTTACTTCGATGGTGACCCGAACACCATCCAGTGGTGGAACAACGTCAACGTGGGGCACCAGAACGACGTGCAGTATACCACGTGGCAATGGTACAACTGGGGCAACGACCGCGTGGTGCCCAACTACCAACGCGAGCTGTACCAGTGGGACGAGGACTTCAACTACTTCCACATGCAACAGCAGAGCGGAAACGGCCTGGCCTACAATTTCTACCAGAACACCGCGGGGATCCAGCCGCCAACGTTCAGCCTCAGCTACACGACGAGCGAGAACTACAATATTCAACGCCTGAGGGCGCTTCGCAGCGCCCTATCCCGCGCCGAGAATAGCCTCGCCATGGCCGAGGAGAAGCTCGGTACGCTGGCCGAGAAGGCGCGCGAATACAGCAGCCGCGCCGTCGAGATCCGCGAAGGGTTTACACCCGGTCCGTCGCCCCTGACGCAGGTACAGTGGCCGACCGACACGGCGGAGAACGGCAGCTTTGTCCTGGATGCCGAGGTAGCCGATCAGCAGCGCACTGCCCTGGCTGACCAGCGTGATCAGCGGATGCAGGAGTTGGCCCGCTACCAAAACGCCCTCCGCGAGCTAGCCGACCTGCACTGGACCATGAAGATGCAACTCCAGGCCGCACAAACGGGCGGCTTTGCCCAAGCGATGGATGCCGTCAACGCATTCTATGAGAGCCGCTTCAGCGACCTCGAAGCGCACTGGAATAGCGCCATCGGCTTCCGCGCCTATATGACGGGCAGCACCTTCACGAACCATCTCAACCGCCTCATCGACCGCGACCTGCAGAATGCGCGTACGGCACAGTTCTCAGCACCGCGCATGCCTCCCATCGATCGAGACCGCCTTTATGCTGTGGTCTCTCATCGGCGGAGATTCCTCCAGCAGCAAGCCTTTGAGGAACGCTTCCAAATCCAGATGCTCACGAACAATGTAGAAATCGCCGATGTGACCAACATGGAGCCGATCTTCCGTGAGACGGCGAAGAACCTGTACTACGACGTCCACAAGTACGGTCTGGACTACATTCTGCCGCTCTATGCGCCCCTCTTCGAGGACTACAAGAGTGCGCTCAACACGCAGCAGCAGAACATCATCAGCCAATACACGGACTATACGACGGCGGTAGACAGCCTCTACAACGTACAGGTGGCGCTAGCGGAGTACACCTACGGCATGGCCAACGACCTGAAGCAGTGGGTACGCGACTCTGGCTTAGCCGCCGAGAGCACGAGCGACGCGGAGATCGAACGCCTGTACATCAAGCCGAAGCTGTTCAACCCGTACTACCACTTCGGCTATGCGCTCTACGCGGATGAACTGATCCCACCCGGCCCCAGTTCGGGTGCCTATATAGCGCAGCAGCCCCTCTGCGCCGCTCAGATATTCAAAGGCAGCATCTACTGGGGGATTACCTACCAGCCCGAGGGTGCCCAGACGGATAGCAGGGTGAGCATCGTGGAGGCCAGCGTGTCGATCAACGGCAGCGACCTGGTGAGCGTTGGGGGCAGCGCTGGTAGCTCGTTCGACTTCTCCATGCCCGAGGTGTCGCAAGCCTCCACCAACCCCGCCGACTTCGACCCGCCCACGCTGGAGGCCCGCATCCGCCTGCGCGGCGCGGGCGGCACCACCAGCGCGCTCAGGCCCCTCGACCCGCTCACCTTCCGCCACAACACCTGCCCCGTCCCAGTCGCTGAGAACTAGCGCAACGATTGGGGTTTGCTTCTCGAGGTTCGGTTTTCGGATTTGCCCATGCTTTCATCTATCGCCATACGACCAAGACTGTCATCCCGAGCAGAGGCCGCAGGCCGCAGCCGAGGGATCTCCCCCTTGAAGGTCTCGCACAACATCGAAGTGGGAGATTTACCTGCGGTGTGCTTCGCGCTCTCGACTTCGCTCGGGATGACAAAAATGGAGAATGGCGCCAGCTTGCAGGCCCACGTCCCCTCTCCTAAGGAGGAGAGGGACAGGGTGAGGTGGATATGCGCCATCGCTTTCCTCCTCATCAGCGTTCTCCCAACCATCGCCACCGCCCAAGGCACCCTCACCATCCTCCCCCGCCAAGACAACACCGTCTACCTCCACCACGACGTCCCGCTCGACTTCGGCCAAGGCTTCGACGTCTACCGCCAGGGCGGCGCAGGCGACTTCGTCAAGCTCAACGACGCGCCCGTCCTCTCCGCCCAAACGCCAGCAGAGGCCACCGCAATGTTCGCTGATGATGCGGAGGCCATCTTCGACCTGCTCGAACAGACAAACGCGTTCCGCGCCCTCATCGACCTCCGCTCCGATCCAACGCAGGCGACGCTGTTCGGCCTCGTCTTCCCCGGCGCCGCACGCGCCTTGGGCCGCAGCTACCTCGACGCCAACGCGCCCATCGGCCAGCAGGCCACGTACCGCCTCGTCTTCGTCAACAACGCAGGCACGCCGACGGGGCGGACGCTGGAGGCCACGGCATCGCTCACGCCGAGCGCACCGCCGCCGCCGATCAACCTG
>JBCDJT010000118.1:0-15732 GCA_038747545.1 Bacteroidota bacterium | reverse complement strand
GTACTTGCCCACGGGCTGCAGGAACAGCGCGCCGTTGATGCCCATCGTGAGCGACAGCGGCAGCGACTCGTACGACGACGCCTCCAGCATCGACAGGCACTCGTGTACGTGGCCACCGCGCCCGCCATACTCTTCGGGGATGAAGACCGACAGGGGCGCTTTCGACTGGATCTCGCGCATGACGAACGGCGGGAGGCCGCGCTTCAGGCTGAGTTGGTTCAGGTTGGCGCGCACATCAAACAGGTTGCGCAGCTTGGCCTTGTATTCGTCGATAAAGGCGTTGAAATCGACTGTGCGGAGCGTCTCAGGTAGGTAGGACGTAAGCGACATGGAGCGTCCAGGGCGTAGGTGTGTGATGTATGGAGCGAGAGAGAAGCGGCGGCGCGTATAGCCCACGCCCCGGTGTTTGTTCTGCCGTTGGCTAATAAAAGCGGTTTCACCGAGGAAATCCAGGAGCCCGTATGTGGCAGGCTTGTAACGCGTCGTAACTTCTGTAAAGTGCTGAGGGTACGGCGTGCCCACCCAAGGGCGTGTAGGGAATTTTCTGATTCCCGTTCGCGCCAATCCTGACACGTAAACACCATCCAAACCAACGCCTCCATGACGGGCATCGCCGAACGACCGCGCCGCATCGTCGTCAAGCTGGGTACCAGCGTGCTGACGGGCGGGACGCCTGCGTTGGACCGCGCCCACCTCGTGGAGGTGGTGCGGCAGTGCGCGGCGCTGGCTCGGCGAGGTGTGGAGGTCGTGGTCTGTAGCTCGGGCGCCATAGCGGCCGGGCGCGAGCGCTTGGGATGGACGACCGAGGCGGTGAGCGTGGCGGAGAAGCAGATGCTCGCCGCCGTCGGGCAGACGCGGCTGATGCGGGTGTGGGAGCAGCTGTTCGACCTCTACGGGCTACGCGTGGGGCAGGTGCTGCTCACGCGCGCCGACGTGGAGGACCGCCGCCGCTTCCTGAACGCCCGCGACACGCTGCAGACGCTGCTCAAGCACGGGATCGTGCCCGTCATCAACGAGAACGACGCCGTCGCCACCGCCGAGATCAAGGTGGGCGATAACGACAGCCTCTCGGCGCTGGCCGCGATCCTGGCCGAGGCCGACACGCTGCTGCTGCTGACCGATCAGCCCGGCCTCTTCACTGCCGATCCTCGCACCGACCCTGCCGCCGAACTCATCCCCGAAGTCCACGCCATCGACGACACGCTGCGGGCACTCGCGGGCGGCAGCGGCACCGCGCTAGGCACGGGCGGCATGGCGACCAAGCTCCAAGCCGCCGATGTGGCGCGTCGCGCCGGAATTGACGTCGTGATCGCGGCAGGTCGGGCGCCGAACGTTATCCTGCGCCTAGCCGACGGCGAGACCATCGGAACGCGGTTTCCGGCTGTCGAGACGCCGCTGGGCAACCGCAAGCGCTGGATTCTGGCCGGACCCACGCCTTCGGGCACGCTCGTGGTGGATGACGGCGCCGTCCATGCACTCGTTGATCTTGGACGAAGTTTGCTCCCGGCGGGCGTCCTGTCGGTGGATGGTGCGTTTATGCGGGGCGATACGGTTGCTGTAGTCGATGGCGAAGGGCACGAGCACGCGCGCGGCATCGTCCGCTACGACCATGCCGATGTAGAGCGCATCGCAGGTTGCCAGTCGGCGGCGATTGCCGAGCGGCTGGGCTACGCGTACGGTCCCGTCGTCGTCCACCGCAACGACCTTATCCTTCTCTGACGTTTCAACGCGAGTACCATAGACCATGACGACCACCACGACGTCGCTCGATGCGATGGGCCGCGCCGCCAAGCAGGCCAGCCGCATGCTGGGCGCCCTCTCCACCGCGCGGAAGAACGCCGCGCTCCACGCCATCGCCGACGCGATCGAGGTCAAAGCGGGCGCTGTGCTCTGGGCCAATGCCATCGACGTGGAGCAAGGTCGCGAGCGCGGGCTGCCCGAGTCGTTGCTCGACCGGCTGCTGCTCACGGCGCCCCGCATGCAAGCCCTCGCCGACGACACCCGCAAGGTGGCCGACTTGCAGGACCCCGTCGGGGAAGAGCTAGAACGCCGCACCATGTACAACGGCATGACGCTGATCCGGCGGCGGACGCCCATCGGCGTGCTGGGCGTGATCTACGAAGCGCGCCCCAACGTCACCGTCGATATCGCCGCGCTCAGCCTGAAGACCGGCAACGCCGCCATTCTGCGCGGTGGCAAGGAGACGCTGAAGACCAACCTCGCGCTCATCAGCGCCATCCAGCAGGGGCTCACGGCTGCCGAGATACCCAGCACCGCCATCCAGTACATCGACAACCCCGACCGGGCGCTCGTGGGCGAGCTGCTGCGGATGGATCGGTATGTCGATATGATCATTCCGCGCGGCGGGGCGGGCCTGCACCAGCGCTGCAAAGAGCAGAGCACCATCCCCGTCATCACGGGCGGCATCGGCATCTGCCACATCTTCGTCGATGATACTGCGGATCTCGACCGTGCCGTCGACATCATCGAGAACGCCAAGGTGCAGCGCCCTAGCGTCTGCAACGCGCTCGACACGCTGCTCGTCCATGAAGCTGTTGCCGCTGCGCTGCTGCCGAAGGTGGCCGGGCGACTTGCGCAAAGCGGCGTCGAACTGCGCGTGACAGACGCTGCCGCTGCCCACCTCGATGGCTACGCGTTCAAGCCTGCGGGTGAGGGCGACTTCGACCAAGAGTGGCTAGGCCTGACCCTCGGCATCGACGTGGTGGACGGCCTCGGCGCGGCCATCGCGCACATCCAGTCGCACAGCACCGAGCACTCGGACAGCATCCTCACGCGGACCGAGGCGCACGCCACGCGCTTCATCAACGAGGTCAACTCGGCGGCGGTCTACGTCAACGCCAGCACGCGCTTCACCGATGGCGGCGAGTTTGGGCTGGGCGCCGAAGTGGCCGTCAGCACGCAGAAGCTGCACGCCCGCGGGCCGATGGGGCTGGAGGCGCTGACGACGTACAAATGGATCGGCCTGGGCGATGGACACATCCGCTGAGCCCACACCGACCGTCTGGCTGCACGGCTTCATGGGCTCCGGCGCGGATTGGGCGGAGGTAACCGCTGCGCTGCCGGGCGACCACCTCGCCCCCGATCTGCCTGGGCATGGCGCGAACGTTAGCCTGTCAGACGCGAGCTACACAATGGCTGGCGCGACAGCGCAGCTGCTGGCGACGTTGGATGCTAAAGGCTGGGGCGCCGTAAACCTCGCGGGCTACTCGATGGGCGGGCGGCTGGCGCTTTACATCGCCGTGCATCACCCCAAGCGCATCCGGCGGCTGGTGCTGGTCTCCGCATCGCCGGGGCTGAAGACGGAGGCCGAGCGTGCTGCTCGCCGCCACGTGGATGCAGAACGAGCACAGGCGATACAAACCGACTTCGACGCCTTCCTCAACCAGTGGTACACGTTGCCCGTGTTCGCCTCGCTGCCGGATGTTATGGCTGCCGACCAAACTCGCCGCAAGCGAGCTAACGACCCGCACGAGCTGGCCAAGTCGCTGCGCTTCATGGGCACGGGCAGCCAACCCTCGCTGTGGCCTCGCCTCGCGGACGTGGCTGTGCCGACAGCGCTCATCGTGGGCGGGCGCGACGCCAAGTTCATCCGCATCGCCCGTGCCATGAACGCCGCCAACGACGCCTTCGACCTGCGCGTGATCGCCGACGCGGGGCACATGCTGCACATTGAGCAGCCGGAGGCGTTCAGCAAGGCGTTGTTGCCTCTGCTCGTTTCGGCAGTCTAGCTGGCCATCCAACATCCGAACCCCGAACAGCGCGTAGCGCGCCCAAACCCCCAGCTATCTATTCCCAGGATATTACCAGCGTTGGGGGAACGGCGGCGCGGCGTCCGCCTACATCGACGCACTGTTTAACCTGATCGACTTGCGCAGCTCGCATGGCCAAAAAGCATCACTTTACGCATCGCCCCATCGTTGAAGGTCCATTCTCCTGGGAGACCGTAGGCGATTACACCGACATCCGCTACGAGAAAGGCACCCCGGGTACCAACACAGCCGGCATCGCCCGCGTGACGATCAACCGCCCCGAGGTACGCAACGCGTTTCGCCCGCTGACGGTGCAGGAGATGCAGCACGCCTTCGCCGATGCGCGCGACGATGCCAGCGTGGGCGTGATCGTGCTGACGGGCGAGGGCGAGAAGGCCTTCTGCTCGGGCGGCGACCAGCGCATCCGCGGTGAGCACGGCTACAAGGAGGCAGGCAATCCGAAGATGCAGCGCCTCAACGTGCTTGACCTGCAGCGTCAGATCCGCACGTGCCCGAAGCCTGTCATCGCCGCCGTCGCTGGATGGGCGGTAGGCGGTGGGCACGTCCTCCACGTCATCTGCGACCTGACCATCGCCGCCGAGAACGCGCAGTTCATGCAGACCGGGCCGAAGGTGGGCTCGTTCGACGGCGGCTACGGCGCCAGCTACCTCGCCCGCATCGTCGGCCAGAAGAAAGCGCGCGAGATCTGGTTCTTGTGCCGCCCCTACAACGCGCAGCAAGCGCTCGACATGGGCCTCGTCAACACCGTGGTACCCGTCGCCGAGCTGGAGCGCGAGACGGTGCAGTGGAGCCGCGAGATCCTGGCCAACTCCAACATCGCCATCCGTATGCTCAAAGCCGGCCTCAACGCCGACTGCGACGGCCAAGCCGGGCTGCAAGAGCTCGCGGGCCACGCTACGATGCTCTTCTACATGACTGAGGAGGGCCAGGAAGGCAAAAACGCCTACCTCGAACAGCGCCCGCCGGAGTTCGACAAGGAAGGCTACCGACCGTAGAAGGTCTCAGGTCGAAGGTCGCAGGTCGCAGGTCAGGGACGGTGACGCGTGGGTGCGTGATTGCGTGGGCGCGTTTCCCACCTTCGGCTATGGAAGTCATGCATTGGATCAGCGCCATGATCAACGAGCGTGAGCGAGTCGGCAGCGTCGGTCTCGTGGCCGGGGCGCGCTGGGAAGAGCGGACGGGCAGCGTTCAGCTAGCGAGCAACAGCGAGACGGTAGTCAAACAGCACGAGCGTGCGGCTCGCTAGGTGCGGGATCGTGCGAAGGGAAGTCCGCTGTGCGTTTGCGAGATCGACAAGCGTTTTTGGTTCGTTTTTGCGCTCAAAAATGAACGTCCAGCCAAACGAAGCTACGGGCGACCCTGCCAGCATGAAGTGGCCGCAGGCGCCACCCCCAACGTCGCCAAGAGCTTTGATCTGACGGTGCGGAGGCCTACTTTCGGTGCGATCCAGCTCCTCAACTCTCAGCGAGTATGCTGCGCACGTTCTGGTCCCGCTTCTTCATTGCGCCGCGCCTGTACCTGGCGTTGGCGGTGCTGGCCGCGGTATTCATAGCGGGATACTTCGTGCCCGCACTCGTGGCCATCGGCCGCGTGCTGGCATGGGGGCTGATGGCGCTGGTAGTGGTGGATGGCGTGTTGCTGTTTCGCATCCGCGACGGCCTCACCGCCTCCCGAGCGGTGCCGCAACGCCTCTCCAACGGCGACGACAACCCCATCCGTCTCGCGGTCACCAACCACCACGCGTTCCCAGCATGGATCGAGGTGATCGACGAGTTGCCGATCCAGTTTCAGGTGCGCGATGCCTTGTTCGCAAAGCGCTTGGCCCCCGGCGAGGCGTCGGCGTGGGAGTACACCGTGCGGCCCACGCGGCGCGGATCGTACGACTTCGGCGCGTTGCTGGTGTTCGTGGCCTCGCCCATCGGCTTGCTCCAGCGGCGCTACGCGTTCCACGTCGAGGAGACGGCGGTACCTGTCTACCCGTCCTACCTCCAGATGCGGCAGTACGAACTCCTCGCCATCAGCAACCGCCTGACCGAGGTCGGCATCAAGCCGCAACGACGGGCGGGGCGGACGATGGAGTTCGACCACATCCGCGACTACGTCATCGGTGACGACTACCGGACGGTCAACTGGAAGGCGACGGCGCGGCGCGGGCAGCTGCGCGTGAACCAGTACCGCGAGGAGCGAGGCCAGTCGGTGTATGCGCTGCTCGACATGGGGCGCGTGATGAAGATGCCGTTCGAGGGCCTGACGCTGCTCGACTACAGCATCAACGCGGCGCTGGTGCTGAGCAACATCGCGATTATGAAGCACGACCGCGCCGGGCTCATCACGTTCAGCCACGAGATGGGGCCGATGGTGCCCGCGTCGAAGCGGAACCAGCAGCTGCGGGTCATCCAGGAAACCCTCTACAACCTCGACACACAGTTTCTGGAGAGCGACTACGAGGCGCTGTATGCACAGGTACGGCGGCAGGTGCGGCAGCGGAGCCTGCTGCTGCTCTTCACCAACTTCACCACGCGGTCGGGCCTAGAGCGTCAGCTGCCCTACCTGCAAGCGCTCGGTCGGCAGCATATGGTCGTCGCCATCTTCTTCCAGAACACCGAGCTGGATAAGCTCCTGCACACGCCCACCGACACGACGGAATCCGTCTACATCCGGGCGATGGCCGAGCACTTCACGCGCGAGCAGGCCGAGCTGGTGGCGGTCCTGCGGCAGCACGGCATCCAGTCGATCCTGACGCCACCCAGTCAGCTCACCGCCAACACCATCAACCGCTACCTAGAGATCAAGGCGCGGGGCACGCTGTGAAGCACGGCTCGCCCACGCAGCTCCTGCACGACCTCACGGGCGGCAACCGTGCCGTGGCGGACGCGCTGCTGCCCTTGGTCTACGACGAGCTGTACGCGATGGCGCAGCGGCAGCTACGGAGCGAGCGCGCCAACCACACGCTGAGTCCCACGGCGCTCGTACACGAGGCCTACCTGCGGCTGATCGAGCAAGACCGGGTGACGTGGCAGAACCGGGCGCACTTCTGCGCGCTGGCGGCCCTGGCCATGCGCCGCATCCTTATCAACTACGCCAAGCAGCGGCAGGCCGAGAAGCGCGGCGGTGGCCTCGCAAACGTCACGCTGGAAGACGAGCACACCGCCCGCACGACGCGCGCCGACGAGCTGCTGGCGCTGGACGAAGCGCTGGAACGCCTCGAAGCCATGAACGAGCGACACGCCAAGGTGGTAGTCTACCGCTTCTTTGGTGGACTGACACAAGAGGAGATCGCCGAAGTGCTGGGCGTCTCGGTGCCCACCGTGCGCCGCGACTGGCGGCTCGCGCGGGCGTGGCTCAGCACGGCGTTGGCAGGCGAATGAGGCGGCCGTGATCGGTTTGGGCGCAGTTTTTTGCGTACTCTTTCAGTCCCACCCATCACCGTCTCACGCCCATGAACGCCGACCGCTGGCAGCGCATCGACGACCTGTTCAACGCCACCCTGGCCCAGCCGCCCGAGGCGCGCGCCGCTTTTTTGGCCGAGGCATGTGCCGATGACCCTGTGCTGTGTACTGAGGTGCAGCGCCTGCTTGATGCGGATGCGGTGGAGCACGAGTTGCTCGATGGGCAAGCCGCCGACGCCGTCGATGTCAACGCCGCGTTCAGCCGCGAGGGGACGCGCGTGGGGCCGTACGTGTTGCGCGAGCGGCTGGGCGCTGGTGGCATGGGCGAAGTCTACCGCGCCGAGCGCGCCGACGGGCAGTTCGAGCAGCAGGTGGCGCTCAAGCTCATCAAACTGGGCATGGACTCCGAGCAGATCCTGCGGCGCTTCCAGAGCGAGCGGCAGATCCTGGCGCGGCTCCAGCACCCGCACATCGCCCGCCTGCTCGACGGCGGACTCCTGCCCGACGGACGCTCGTACTTCGCGATGGCGTACATCGACGGCCAGCCCATCGACGCGTATTGTGCATCGCACGACATCGGCCTGCGCGGGCGGCTGGCGCTGTTCGAGACAGTGTGCGAGGCGGTCCGCTACGCGCATGTCAACTTGGTGGTACACCGCGACCTCAAGCCCGACAACATCTTCGTCACGCCCGAGGGTCAAGTGAAGCTGCTCGACTTCGGCATCGCCAAGGTGCTGGCGGCGGATGCTGCCGAGGCGGCGTTCACGCAACCCGGACAAGCCGCGCTCACCCCCGCGTATGCGGCCCCCGAGCATCTGCGCGGCGAAGGCGTCAGCACGGCCAGCGACGTTTACTCGCTCGGCGTGGTGCTGTACGAACTGCTCACGGGCGTTCGGCCGTACGAAGTGCCGTCGGCAAGTCGGCTGGAGGCGGCGCGGATTGTGTCGGAGACGGTGCCTGAGAAACCCTCCACCCGCGTCGCGCGGCAGCCGCAAGTCGTCGAAGTCGCCAGCGCAGCGCCTACGCCGACAGTCACGTGGCAGCGGCACCTCGCAGGCGACCTCGACATCATCTGCCTCAAAGCACTTCAAAACGATCCGTCGCGGCGGTATGCCTCGGTCGAGGCGTTCGCCGATGACATCCGCCGCTACCTCGACGGCCGTCCCGTCCTGGCGCAGCCCGACAGGTTCAGCTACCGCGCCAGCAAATTCATCCGTAGGCATCGCTGGCCAGTGACGAGTGCGGCGGCTACGCTGATCATCGTCATCGCCCTCGTCGCGTTTTACACGGGGCAACTGGCACAGGAGCGCGACCGGGCGCTCGTGGAGCAGGCGAAGGCCGAGCAGGTGTCGGCGTTCTTGCAGGACCTGTTCGAGGTCTCGGGCCCGGGCGAGGCGCGGGGCGCTACGTTGACCGCACAGGCGCTCTTGGACAGTGGCGCGGCGCGCATCCGTACGGAGCTGGCTGAGCAGCCCGAGGTACAGGCGACGATGCTTGCGGTCATCGGCAACGTCTACCGCCGGATGGGCAGTGTGCAGCAGGCTGCGCCGCTTTTGGAAGAAGCCGTCGTGCAGCAACGCGCCGGGCTCGGCGCTGCGCACCCCGACGTGATCGGCAGCATGAGCCGTCTGGCCGAGTTGTACCGCGATCAAGGACGCTACAACGCATCTGACTCGCTCCATCAGGTCGTGCTGGCGTTGCGGAAACGTGTGTTTGGCGCGCAGCATCTGGAGGTAGCGCAATCGCTGAACCACCTTGGCTCGCTCCGCCGCAACCAAGGCGACTACGAGGCCGCCGAGTCGCTGTTCGTGCAGGCGCTGGACCACCGGCGGCGACTAGCTGATCCAGAATCAGGGATGCTCGTCGAGTCGCTGGTCGACCTCGCCAACCTCTACACCGACATGGGCGAATACGAGCAGGCTGAGATGCAGTACCGCGAGGCGCTTACGATCTCCCGCAAGACTCGTGGCGACGACGCACCGGGCACCATCACGATCATGAGCAATCTGGCCGGGCTGCTTTATGAGAAGGGCGACTTGGCCGCCGCCGAGGTGATCGACCGTGAAGCCTTGGCCGTGCGCCGCAGGCTCTATCCCGATGGCAGCGCGAATCTGGCTGTTAGTTTGAGCGGCCTAGCACTCACGCTGCAGGACCAAGGCAAGTATGAGGAAGCCGAGGCGCTTTACCGCGAGGCGCTAGCGATGGACCGCCGCTACCTCGGCGATGAGCACCCGTACGTGGCGTCGGACCTCGGCAACCTGGCTACGCTGCTCTACGACATGGGCGACTACGAGCGCGCGCGCCCGTTCTACGAGGAGTCGCTCGCGCTACGTCGCGCCATCCACCCGCCGAACCACCCCGGCCTGATGACGGCGGAGAACAACTACGCCTTCTTCATGATGGAGACGGGCGAGTTCGAAACCTCGGAGGCGATGCTGCTCGACCTGCTGCCCCGCATGCAAGACGCCCTGGGCGAAGGTCACCCGCGCGTGGGTCAGACGCTGCACAACCTGGGCCGCGTGCGCTATAAGATGGGCGATTATGCGCTGGCCGAAGAACGCCACCGTGCCTCGCTGGCCAGCTGGACTGCCTCCCTCGGTGCAGACCACCCCTACGTAGCCCTCAGCCGAGGCAGCCTGGGCGCTGTGCTCACCGCGCAGCAAGACTACGCCGCCGCCGAGCCGCTGCTGGTGGAGAGCTACCCGGCCCTGGCCGAGTCATTTGGTCCGCAGAGCCAGCACGCGCAAGACGCCCTCGGCCGCCTCATCGCCCTCTATGACGTCTGGGGCCGCCCCGACGAGCAACGCCGCTACCAAGCACTCGCCGACTCGCTGAACGTGTAGCTCTGATCGAACATCAGCCTCCATCGGAGGAACACGCTCAAGAACACAACGCAGCCAAACGAGCAGCGCGAGCCGCCAACGTCGATCTCGGGCCCAGTGCGCGCTTGGAAAAGCGGACGAGCAGCGTTCAGCTGGCGAGCAAGAGCAAGACAACAGGCAAACATCACCAACCACCCGGCTCGCCAGGTGCGGATATGCGCGCAGGGAAGTCCGCTATGCGTTTCGAGATCGACAAGCACTTTTGGTTCGTTTTGGTGCTATCAAAATGAACGTCCAGCCCAAGGAAGCTAGACGCGCTTCATCTCGCACTGCGTCACCACCAGAACCTCAAGCCCTTCCAAGCAAATCATCAGCACCCGTTATCACTTCCCCCGCAAAATCTTGCGTCTCCTGATACGAGGCCTTCATCCGCTTCGTCATCCCTTGAGCAGCAACGCAGCGCGGACCCATGCAGACGGCCCATCGAGTATCGCTTCACCCCTTCCTGATCGCCTTCATCCTATCCCTCGCGGTAGCACCAGCAGCACTGGCGCAGAGCGATGAACTCGCCTTCCGCACCGCAGAAGGCACCACCGTGTACCTCCAGGCCAACGCCGACACCGACGGCGACGGCATCGACAACGGGCTGGAGATCAACGGCTTCGTCTTCGATCTCCTCTCCGGCGAGCTGCGTCCGTGGGACGGCAACCCCGACATCACGCACTACTTCACCGACCCGCTCCGTGCCAGCACCGACGGCGACCCGTACAGCGACTACATGGAGGTGACGGGCGCCAACATGCCCAGCAGCGTGGCCGCGCCATACAACCACCCGCTTGTGGCGGCACGCCCACTCATCAGCGTGTACATGACGGATTATGAGATCTTCCCGACCGCCGAGATTACGGATACCGAAGGCCGCACGATCAACAGCGCGTACACCAACTCGACGACGAACGAAGATCAGATTGGCGGGAGCGTGACGGCGGGCTTCTCGCTCAGCCCGTTTGAGTTGGCCAGCGTGGATGTCGAGGCCAGCTACTCGCACACCTGGTCAAGTACCTCGTCAACTACCTCGGAGGAAGGCTTTGAGTGGAGCAGTGCGCGGTCGGTGAAGGAGAACGAAGCCGCCGTGCTGCGCCTGAAGGTGTACTACGTCAACCGAGGCAGCGCGCCCGCCAGCGATGTGCGGCCCACCATCAGCTTGCGGCTGGGGAATAAGACCATCGCCACGTTCGAGGTCAGCAACAACAGCGTAGCACAGACCTTGGCGCCGGGCAGCCGCTACCCGGCGAGCGGCGAGATTTCCATCGACTCGTATGTGGCGGGCGAGGTGGACCGCGACATCACCGTCAGCCTCGACGAGCTCAAAGCCATCCAGCGAGGCGCGCCGCTCTCGCTGGTGGTGCCGCAGGTGGAGGCGAACATCCAGCGCTGGGACCCGGCCACGCAGAGCTTCTCGAACGAGATCACGTGGGCGGACTTCGAGGAGGACATCGACCCCGTCTCGGTGACCGTAGAGGCCCAGGTGGGACGCCAACCGCAGCGGTATCAGGTCTACGTCGGGTCGCCGCAGTTTCAAGCGCGCACCTCTACCCTCCGCGATGTCCTTGACTTGATCTATGATGTGGAAGAGCGTGGCGGGCAGACCTACGTGAGCCACCGCGCCTACCCGGATCGCTGGTACCTGTCTACCGACTCCGAGCCCATCCTTGACGCGTGGCATGCCGCTGGGCAGCCCGCCGACATGCTCGGCCTTCCCATCGAACGCGATACCCGCATCATTCTGCTCAGCCCCGGCGACGATGCCGCGCCTCAGATCGACTTCACGAGCTACACGCCAGACTTACGGCAGGTCTACACCAGCAGCCGAGCGGTGGACGGCTTTCCCATTCAGCGCGCCGTAGCCACCCTGTACATGGATGACCGGACGGTGGAGGTCCCGTTGGATGCCTACTCGGATAGCCCGTTCTTCTCCAACAGCACGCCGCTCACCGACCCCTTCTACGGCGGCTTCGTAACCGTCTATAACGCCCGAGGCGAGGCCCGCGTCCAAGAACTCGTGACGCCCGGCACAACCAGCACGCTCCAGACGTGCGCGCAACAAGAGCAGTACGACGCTTCTCCGCGCACCGACACCGGATCGAGCTACCCGCTGTTCATGACGCAGACGCCTGGCGTACCGCTGTGGGTGACCTGCAACTTCAGCGCAGGCGAGATCACCGCGCGCCCCTGGAGAACCCTGCCCGACGACGACCTGGATCACCGCAGCGGTGAGGTCCATGTGGTAAACCAGACGGTACGCCTTGCGGCACGAGGCAGAATCTACGGCCCCACAACGTCGGCCCTCTACCGCAGCACCGACGGCGGCCAAACCTGGGCGGCGGTGCCGGGCATCAGGCACACCATTCTCAGCGACATCCACTTCGTCTCGGAAACGCAGGGCTTTGCGGTGGGCCTCTTCGGCGCGCTGTATACGACCACGGATGCGGGTGCCAGTTGGGCATCGGTGCGCCACCCGTTGGGCGAAAGTGCGTTCCGGGCCATCGACTTTCTGGACGAGAAGCACGGCATCATCGTGGGCGAACGCGGTGCTGCCATGCGCACATCGGATGGCGGCGTGACCTGGGTGCCTATGACCGTCTTCGCGCCCGGTGACACAGTGACTGACTATGGCCGGCTGACCTTGGGAGATGTTGCCATGCTCGCGCTTGACCGCTTCGTGATCGTTTCGCTCAATGCCATGCTGACGTCTGTCGATAATGGCACAACGTGGCAGGTGGTGGAGTGGCAGAACGTGACAGGCACAAGCGGTCCGCTTAGCATGCGAGGCCTCGACTTCCCTACGCGAAGTACCGGGTATGCCTACAGCAATGTCGGGATGGTTAAAACAACCGATGGTGGCGTCTCATGGAGCGAAGTCAATATGCGTCCGAGCGGTCCTGTAAACGACACGCATTTCTTCGATGCCCAGAGCGGTATCGTTCTCGCGAGTGATGGCCGGATGATGCACACCATCGATGGAGGCTTGACCTGGGAGGAGCAAGAGGCGCGCCCTTCCCGGAGCTTCTATCAACGCCTGCACTTCAACGGGCCGCACGGATTGCTGATCGGGCAAAACTCAGGCGAGTCGGAGGACGTCTCCCAGTTGTACCGAACAGACGTGCAAGACTTCAGCGTGGGCCCAGGCGGCGAGGCGCATACTATCCGTCCGAAGAGCCTGCTCGTGTATTACGCGTGGCCATCCGTCATCAACGGGGCAACCACCATCGCAGAAGCCGCGCAGACACTCGGGCAGTACGATTACGTCGTGCTCGGGGAGGGCATCGAGTACGCTGTAGACCCGAACGCGTATCTCGTACGCCGGCATCCGGCGATGGCCAGCACCAAGGTCTTTGGCTATGTGGATGTAGGCGTGACGACCCAGAATCTACCCATGCAAGAGATCCTCACGAGGATCGCGCACTGGGATGGGTTTGGCGTCGCTGGGATCTTCCTCGACAATTTTGGTCATGATTTTGGCGTCACACGCGAGCGGCAGAATGAGGCCCTAGAGATGGCACGGCGGGCAGGGCTGCCCGTCATGGTAAACGCGTGGAACCCCGACGATGTGTTCTCCACCGACCTCGATCCCGCCTACAACCCCGATGGTGTGGCTATCGACCTGACCTACCGCGACTTCTATTTCGCGGAGAGTTACCAAGTCCAGGAAGGCGATTTCGTGTCGATGAACACCTGGCGCGAGAAAGCCGACAAGCTCGCCGCCTACCGCGAGGCCATCGGTTTCAACATCATGTCCGTCACGACGCCGCGAGCCGATGGGCAGTACGACAAGGCCGCGTTCCACTACGCCTGGCACAGCGCCCTCCTCGACGGCCACACCGCCATCGGGTGGGGCGAGCCGGTGTACTCGGCGCAGTCTGCCCAGGCGCCGTACCGCGCCCGCCCCGATGTGGCGCCCGGCCGCACCTTCTTCACCGACCTCGAAGCCGACGGCCCGTTCTTCCGTCGCCAGACCGAGGGCGGCGAGGTGCGCATCAACGCCGAGGACCACACCTACCGCTTCGGTGCCTCTACGGTCGACCGTGAAGATGAAGCCGTCATTGAGCTACCCAACGCCGTCACCCTCGCGCAGAACTACCCCAACCCGTTCCGCACCCGCACCACGATCCCGTTTCAGATCGCCCGTCCCGGCCCCGTCACGCTTACCGTCTACGACGTCATCGGCCGACGCGTCGCCGTGCTCGTCAATGACGTGTTGCCCACAGGCGCGCACACCGCCCGCTTCGACGCTAGCGGCCTCTCCAGCGGCCTCTACCTCTACCGCATCGTGTCGGGCGAGGCGCACCAGACCCGCCGGATGGTGGTGGTCAAGTAGAGCGTGCCGCATCGCGTGTGTAGCAGAGTCGTGTAGGGCGCAGACCTAATCTGTGTCGCTTTACGGGATCTTATCTTGTGGAAAAAGGGCGATTGAAATAACTTCGTCACATTGGCCTTGAGCCAACGATCTCGTGCGTTTGGGTTTCGCTTCTCTATGCTGGCGACGTTTCTGTTTTTTTTCTTGGCGACGGTCGCGATTGCGGCAGCGCTGGGCATGTTGCTCTCCCGAAACCCCGTCTCTAGCGCACTCTGGCTTATTCTCAACATGTTCTGCATCGCGGGGCTCTACCTGACCCTCAACGCGCAGTTCATTGCAGTTATACAGGTGCTGGTGTACGCGGGCGCCATCATGGTGCTCTTCTTGTTCGTGATTATGCTGCTCAACTTGGCTGAGTTGCCCGACATGCAGCAGGTCGACTGGAAGAAGGGTGCGGGCTTTGTCTTGGTAGTGGGCATCCTGGCGCAACTCGCCTACATTGTGGCGATGAGTACAGGCACCCTCCCTGACATGGACAGCTTGGAGCAGACCGTAGCCACGGGCTCGCCCAAAGCCATCGCGCGCGTCCTTTTCACGCACTTCGCCATTCCCATGCAGATCATCGGCGCGCTACTGCTGGTGGCTACCATCGGCGCGGTGATGATCGCCAAGCGCCGCTTCATCTAAGCATAGCATCTCTCCTTCACGATTAGCTTGCCTACATGGAAGTTGCCCTCAACTGGTACCTCGGGCTGAGCGCCATCCTCTTCACCATCGGGGTGCTGGGCGTGCTGATTCGCCGCAACGCCATCCTCATCCTGATGTCGGTCGAGCTGATGCTCAACGCCGTCAACCTGTCGCTGGTGGCGCTGAGCCAAGCGATGGGCGACGTGACGGGGCAGATCCTGGTGTTCTTCGTCATGGCCGTGGCCGCCGCCGAGGCCGCCATCGGGCTCGCCCTCGTCATCGCCATCTTCCGCAACAAGCTGACGGTGGATGTGGCGGAGATCAACCTCTTCCGGTACTAACACCGACTTTGGGATATGTGTATGCGTTCAACCTTGTCATCCCGAGCGGAGGCCGCAGGCCAGAGCCGAGGGATCTCCCACTTCTGGGTTGTGCAATCCGTACTCGGGGGAGATCCCTCGGCTGCGCTCGGGATGACAAGAGGGAGCGGTGCAATGGTGGATGATCAACGATCAGAAATAGCGTAACTCAACCTAGCTCCAGGCCTTCATGGACACTGCCGTACTGATCTGGCTCATTCTGATGCTCCCGCTGGCCGGGGCCATCCTGAACGGCCTCGTCCCGCTGTTCGTGCCGAGCTTGCGCAAGCGCGAGGGCCTGATCGGGACCGTCGCGACGGTCATGGT
>JBCDJT010000117.1:0-15773 GCA_038747545.1 Bacteroidota bacterium | reverse complement strand
TGGTACTCGGCGTATGAGTACGAGCGCTTCATGTTCTTCAGCGTGCGCATGACGGGTGCCTACGCCTGGGCCTACTGGACGATGATGTTCTGTAACCTCATCTTCCCGCAGTTCTTCTGGTTTAAGAAGCTGCGCCGTAGCATCCCGTTCATGTTCATCACGTCGATCATCGTGAACATCGGGATGTGGTTCGAACGTTTCGTGATCACCGTGACGTCGCTGAGCCAGGACTACCTGCCGTCGTCGTGGGATTACTACACGCCGACCTACGTGGACGTCCTGACCTACGTGGGCACCTTCGGGCTGTTCTTCACCTTCTTCCTCCTGTTCCTACGCTTCATCCCGATGGTTGCCATCGCGGAAGTGAAGGCCATCATGCCCGAGGCCGATCCGCATCACTATGACGACCACGGCGATGGCGCGGCCACATACGTGAAGCCCGCCATCACAGTGACCCCTGTCGTCAGCGATGCGGGAGACGTTATCCCTCCTGCTGAAAGTGACGCGCCAGACGACCTGGCCCCTGGCGATGCGGATCAAGAGAACGAGAAGTCTTAAGCTACCAGACGCTGAAACACCATGAGCGCAATTGGCGACATGATAACGGCCGTGAAGGCCACCATGGGCATCTACGGGGCGAATGACAACGCCGTGTATGGCGTGCTGGCTGAGTTTCGGCACCCTGGCGAGCTCTACGACGCGGCCAAGGACGCCCGCAAGGCGGGCTACAAGCGGTTCGACGTCTACAGCCCATTCCCCATCCACGGCATGGACGACGCCATGGGCTTGGGCAACTCCAAAGTGGGATACTTTACCTTGATGGGCGGCATCACCGGGTTTTCGCTGGGGCTGTGGCTCCAGTGGTGGACAGGTAGCGTAGACTACCCGCTCAACATCAGTGGCAAGCCTTTCTTCGCCTTCGAGCCCTCCGTGCCCGTGATGTTCGAGACGACGATTCTGCTCTCGGCGCTGACCGCCGTTGCCACCATGTTCGCCCTCAACGGATTGCCGCGCCCCTACAATCCCCTGTTCTATTCGGACAACTTCAGCCGTGTCACGGACGATGCGTTCTTTATGCACATCGCCGCCAACGACCCGCTGTTCGACCTCGACGGCACCAAAGACTTCCTGCGCAGCATCGGTGGCAAGAATATTGAAGTCATCTATGACCATGGCACCGCAGAAGCCCCTGACGCCACCGAGGAACCACCAGTACCGGCGTAACCATCGCTCGGATCATTCGACGCGCACGATCGCATGACGACTTTACTTCATACCGCTCAACGCAGCACCCTGGTGGCGCTCGTAGCCCTGCTAGCCCTCTCCGGCTGCCGAGGGACGTTGTCGGAACGTACGCCCATCCACATCAACCCGAACATGGACTGGCAAGAGCGTTTCGATCCGCAAGAGGCCAATCCGTTCTTTGAGGACGGCCGCTCGGGGCGCCCTATCGTGGCGGGCACCGTGGCTCGTGGTTTCCTGCGTGACGACATCCCGTTCTTCGAAGGACGCACCGAGATGGGCACATTTGTGGAAACGATGCCCGTACCCGTCACGCCTGAACTGCTGCTACGAGGCCAAGAGCGCTACAACATTTACTGCTCGATGTGCCACGGCGAAGCCGGTGGGGGACAGGGCATCATCATGGTGGGTAACAACGGGCAAGGCTACGGCTACGTCCCCGCACCTACCTACCACAGCGACAACCTGCGGCAGGCAGAAGACGGCTACCTCTACGATGTGGTAGCGAACGGCGTGCGCAGCATGCCGGGCTATGCACAACAGATCACTGTGGCGGACCGCTGGGCCATCGTAGCCTACATCCGCGCGCTGCAGCGCAGCCAGTACGCACCCGAGACTGACGTGCCCGCCAGCGAGCGCGTGCAGGCGCAGCAGAACGCATCAGCAAACATCAACTAAGCGCGTACCCCAGACGAGCCTAACGGAATCTGACAACGATGGCAGAGAACTTACGCAAGAGCGCCTTCCCCAAGTCGATCATCGACCCGTATCACCCGACGGTAGGGCTTACGGATAGGGCGGCGTACAAGCTCAGCAGCCGCAGCCGCATGTGGCTCATCTGCGTGTGCGTAGGCATAGCGGGCCTGGCTGTCTCGCTAATCGGGCTAGTGATGGATAAGATTGAACATACACACGTGTTCTTTCCCGCCTACCTGATCGCCTGGACGTTCTGCACGTCGATCTCAGTGGGGGCCATCTTCTTTGTGATCATCAATCACTTGACGAAGGCACGGTGGAGCATCGTCATCCGCCGCATCTTTGAAGGGCTGGCCTTCAGCATGCCCATGCTGGCCATCTTGTCCATCCCGATCCTGCTCGGCATCCACGACATCTACCACTGGTCGCATGCCGAGCTGTACACGCCGGGCAGCCCCGAGTTTGACCAGATCATCTACGACAAGCGCGTGTACCTCAACGCGCCGTTCTTCATCGCGCGCGTGTTGCTCTACCTCGGCGTCTGGTCGTTCATCTCGTGGCGCCTCTGGACGATCTCCATCAAGCAAGATGTAGAAGGCGACCCCATGGCGCCCGTCGAGTTCCGCAAGCTGAGCGCCTGGGGGCTGGCCGTGATGGCCGTCACGACGGCATTTGCTTCGTTTGACCTGATGATGTCGACTGACCCGCACTGGTATTCCACCATCTTCGGCGTCTACTTCTTCGCGGGCGCGTTCTCCACATCGATTGCGCTAGCGACGTTCACGGCATTGCTATTGCAGAAGCAGGGCGACTCGCTGAAGGGGGTAGTGAACAAGAGCCACTACCTGGACCTGGGCAAGTTCATGTTCGGCTTCACCGTGTTCTGGGCCTACATCGCCTTCAGTCAGTACATGCTGATCTGGTACGGCAACGTGCCGGAAGAGACCATCTGGTACCGGCATCGGCTGGAGCATGGCTGGGAGTACCTGAGCGCCGCACTCCTCGCCTTCCACTTCGTGCTACCCTTCGTCATCCTGATTTCGCAGGGCGCGAAGCGGATCCTGCCGTTGCTCGCCATCATGGCCGTCTGGTTCGTGGTGATGCAATGGCTAGACCACTACTGGCTCGTGGCCCCTTCCACCATTTTCTACGGTGGCAAGCATGCAGCGATGAGCTGGGTCGCGCTGTCGGCAGCTGTTGGCATGTTTGCGTTGTACTACGGTGTATTTCTGTACCGCATGGGCCGCCACAGTCTCGTTCCATACAACGACCCGCGCTTCGAGAAATCGCTGCATTTCCACCAGTAGCGCCGCCTCCTTGAACTTTCAGTCATTATTGAAAATAAACCGGGTTAAACCGATACAGAGCCTGATCCTATCGCAGGTTCGCCCGTTCACTTGATGTAACTAAGAAACGACGCAGCCCTGCATGGCAGACAACCCGACAGATCCGGCACTGGCCAACGTGGCGCAGCAGGCCGAGATGGCCATCGAGCCTGAGAATATGAACGTGGCGCCGATCCTTTCTGTGATTGGCATCATGCTTGTATTTGTGATCTCTGCTGTTCTGGTAACCATGTCGCTAGTTGATGTGGAGTACCAGGAGCGCTTGCTGGAGTCCACCATGGAGTCAGGCTATCCTGAGTTGCAGGCGGTGCGTGCTATCGCTGCTGAGGCGCTGACGCAGTATGGGGTCGTTGAAGGGGACACCAACGTGTACAAAATCCCGATCGACCGCGCGATGCTGCTGCTGGTGAACGACGCAGCAGGCACCTATGACACGGGGACGTTCACCGACCAAGTGACGCTGCTGCCGCAGCCACAGTGAACACAGAGGAGGGGATGATGACGCGCAAGAACACGATCAAAGAACGCATGCTGGCTCGCGTTGTGGGCCAAGCCCTCCTGCTCATACTCCTGTTTTTTAGCGTGGCCAGCCCTGCCCTGGCCCAACCTGAATATCAGCCGCCTCCCTTCCTGGATGACATAGGGGTCGACGAAAAACTCGGCGACATGCTGCCGCTGGACCTGGTCTTTCAGAACGAAGCGGGCGAAGACGTCAAACTGGGCGACTACTTCGACGGTGAGCGCCCGGTGATGCTCCAGTTTGTGTACCTGACATGCACGACGATGTGTAATCTGCATCTGCAGGAGGTGACGCGCACGCTGAGTGAGATGGAGTGGGTGCCTGGCGAGCAGTTTGACGTGCTGACCATCAGCTTCGACCCAGCCGAAAATGCAGCCATTGCCGCTGCGCAGAAGCAAGCCTACGTGAGCCGGCTGGGTAAGCCTGAGGCCGCCGCTGGGTGGCACTTCCTCACGGGCAGTGAGGCGTCGATTGAGGCGTTGACCAAGGCGACGGGCTTCAAGTTTGTATGGCTTCCTGAGATTGATGAGTTTGCGCATGCAGCATCGCTGATATTCATGAGTGGCGAGGGCATGATCTCCCGCTACATCCATGGCATGTTGATGCCGCCACGAGACGTTCGCTTCGCCCTCCTCGAAGCCAGCGAGGGCAGGATTGGTACGGCCATAGATCAGATTCTGCTCTTCTGCTACCAGTACGATCCGCTGGCCAACTCGTATGTAATCCAAGCAACCAACTTGATGAAGATTGCGGGTTTGCTTACCGTGCTAGTGCTCGGAGGCATCCTGCTCATCTTCTGGCGCCGAGAGCGCCGTGATCTTGACGCAGCCACGGCCTGAACGCGTGACTGACGCCAACCAACTAATTAGAGAGAGACGACATGGGCGACGGTAGTTTTTGGCTTCCCGAAGCAGCTTCATCGCTGGCCTCTGAGCTCGATGTGCTGTTCTACTTTGTAATCTGGGTGAGTACCATCATCTTCGTGATGGTGGTCGTCGCGATGGCGTACTTCACGGTGAAATACCGCCGCAAGTCGCCCAACGAGCGCCCGCCGCTGCTCCACGAGCACAAGCTCCTGGAGACGGCGTGGATCGTGATTCCCACCATCCTGGTGCTCATCGTGTTTACGTGGGGCTTCCGCTCGTACGTAAAGCTGACGGTAGCCCCGCCGGATGCGTATGAGATCTACGCCCGCGGCTACATGTGGAGCTGGGAATTCACGTATCCCGACCAGGGCTTTACCACGCTAGAGCCTATCCTCACCGTACCCGTGGGCCGGCCTGTGAAGCTGATCATGTACAGCTCAGACGTGCTGCACAGCTTCTTTATCCCCGCTTTCCGCGTGAAGCACGACGTACTGCCCAATCGCTACACTTCGATCTGGTTTGAAGCAGAGGAAGAAGGCGAATACCAAGTGTTCTGTACAGAGTACTGCGGGACCTCGCACTCGGCTATGCTAGCTGAGGTCAACGTAGTTTCGGAGGAAGAATTTGCCGACTACCTCGCGTCGGGCGGCGGTAACTATGACGACCTGCCTCTTGAAGAGTATGGGCAGATCCTCTACGCCGGGCAGTCATGCCAAGCCTGCCACACGTTGGACGGCTCAGCGCTGGTAGGGCCATCCTTCAAGGGCCTGTACGGTTCAACGCGTAACCTAACGGATGGCACGTCGGTCGAAGCTGACGAAGCCTACCTGCGCGACTCGATTGTGAACCCGGCAAGCCAGGCTGCGGTTGGCTACGTAGCGGGGTCGATGCCCAACAACTACCAGGGACTCGGTGACCGAGAACTGAACGCGCTCGTTGAGTTTATCAAGGCGCAAGAGTAATTTTGCACCAGTAGAAGACCAGGAGTTATAACCCACAGACACCATGGCAGCACCCGGAGCAAACTATCTCAACCATGACAAGAGCCTCTGGTCGTGGTTGACTACGGTCGATCACAAGCGGATCGGCCTTATGTACCTCGTAGCAGTCTCTGTTGCGTTCCTAGCGGCTGGCGTTTTGGCCCTGCTGGTGCGCGTGGAGTTGATTGCGCCAGGACAGACTATCATGTCGGCGGATACCTACAACCAGGTATTTACGCTGCACGGGGTGCTGATGGTGTTTGCCTTCATCATTCCGGCCATTCCAGGGGCGTTGGGCAACTTCGTGTTGCCCATCCAACTGGGGGCGAAAGATGTGGCTTTTCCACGGCTCAACCTAGCCAGCTTCTACATCTACCTCGTGGGCATGGCGTTCGTGCTTGGCGCCCTGCTGATCGGCGAGGTGGACACTGGGTGGACGTTCTACACGCCGTACTCGTCAGCTGAAGGAAGCAACGCTGTGCTGATGGTCACGGTGGGCGTGTTCATCTCAGGCTTTGCGTCCATTTTGACAGGCATGAACTTCATCGTGACCGTGCACAAGATGCGCGCGCCGGGCCTCACGTGGAACCGCCTGCCGCTCTTTATCTGGTCGATCTACGCTACGTCGATCGTGCAGGTGCTCGCCACGCCCGTCATCGGCATTACGATGGTGCTCCTCTTCCTTGAGAAGCTGACAGGCATCGGCATCTTTGACCCTGCCCTAGGGGGCGATCCCATCCTGTTCCAGCACTTCTTCTGGTTCTACTCGCACCCGGCGGTATACATCATGATCTTGCCCGCCTTTGGCATTATCTCCGACGTGATCGCCGTGTTCACGCGCCGCCCGGTGCAGGGCTACACGTTTGTGGCGCTCTCCTCAGTAGCCATCGCCTTCCTCGGCTTCCTAGTGTGGGGCCACCACATGTTCACGTCGGGGCAGTCGGCAGTGTCGGCTATTGTCTTCTCGCTCATCACCTATCTCATCGGCATCCCGACCGGGGTGAAGGTACTCAACTGGGTGGGGACGATGTACCGCGGGTCGATATGGCTCAAGACGCCGATGATCTACGTGCTGGCATTCCTGTTCTTGTTCTCGATCGGTGGCTTCACAGGCATCATGCTGGGCGTCCTCTCGGTAGACATCCACTTGCACGACACCTACTTCGTGGTGGCACACTTTCACTACGTCATGATGGGCGGTACGGTGATCGCGGGCCTAGCGGGGATCCATTACTGGTGGCCCAAGATGACGGGGCGGATGTACAACGAGACAATGGGGCAGATCGCTGCGGCGTTCATCTTCGTTGGGTTCAACATCACCTTCTTCACGCAATTCGTGTTGGGCAGCCAAGGCATGCCGCGCCGGTACTATGACTATGTGGGTGTGATGGATACGATGCCTTACTTCGAGACGCTACACGCGATCTCCACGTACGGGTCATGGATACTGGCCTTGGGCTTGTTCATGGTGCTGGGGTATCTGATGGCCTCGATTTGGACAGGCAAGAAGGCACCTGCGAACCCATGGGGCGCGCTCACGCTGGAGTGGACGCACACTACGCCGATGCCCGATCCACACAACTTTACCTTCCAGCCCATCGTGACACGCGGCCCGTACGACTACCACTTGGCCGACGAGATCTTCGGTGATGGCGGCGACGGCATGGGCGATGGCGCCACGGTGCCCTCGCTGGCTCCAGAGGCACGGCCCGAAGTCACTCCGTCCTAGGCGTGCCTGTTGCACGCACAGCTCGTTAAACCCCTCCAGGTTACTCTATGTCAACCACGACGGCTCCGGCGACCGCTCCTGAGGCAGAAGGCCACGCTGGGCACGATCACCACCCTCCCCATCTAAAGCACTACTTCGTCTCCTCGGACCAACAGTTCGATGCTTCGAAGATGGGCATGTGGCTCTTCCTGCTGACGGAAGTGCTGCTCTTCAGTGGGATGTTCGTAGCCTACATTGTCTACCGGGCGTGGCACCCAGAAGTATTCGTCAAGATGTCGGAGCTGCTCAACCCATTCTGGGGCGGCTTCAACACATTGGTCTTGCTCGGCTCATCGTTTTCTGTCGCGCTCGCTATCCACTACGCGCAGAAGAACGACAACAAGAAGTTGGTCATGAACTTGGCCATCACGCTGTTCTGTGCTGGCATCTTCATGGTCGTCAAGTACATCGAGTACACCGACAAATTCTCGCACGGCATCGGGATGGGCGAGTTCTTCGACCCAACGGGGAGCTACGCGCAGTACGCCATCCCTTACGCCAAGCAGTTCTTCAGTATCTACTTCGTGATGACGGGCATCCACGGCTTCCACGTGGTCATCGGGATGGGGATCTTCACGTGGCTGCTTATCAGGGCACGCAAAGGGCACTTCAACAGTGAATACTACACCCCAGTGGAACTGGCAGGGCTGTACTGGCACCTCGTGGACATCATCTGGATTTTCCTCTTCCCACTCCTGTACCTGATCTGATCGGTTGGTCCCAGCAGGACTCGTCGCACAACAGCCTACTACACCGCAACACAATCGCATGGCCCACGCCGCACATACTGACGCTCACCACGGTGATGAGCACCACGGGCACCACATCATCCCGTTCTCGTTGCTGGCAAAGGTCTTTGGCGCGCTGGTCTTCCTGACGGGCTTGACCTACGTGACAGCGGTCTACATCCCGCTTGGGCCGCTCGAAGTACCTATTGCCATCGCCATTGCCTGTACGAAGGCGGGCTTGGTGGTCTTCGTCTTCATGGGCCTCAAGTGGGACAACAAGGTCAACCTGCTGGCCTTCAGCATCTGTACTATCATCGTACTTGTGTTCATCAGCATTACCCTACTCGACACCGAGTACCGAGGTGACTTTGGCAACGTGGACGAATTGCCGCTGGACGATCGGGAGCGCATAGAGCAGGCCATTAGGGATAGGGAAGAAGCGCTCAACAACCCCGCTGCCGCTGCTGCGGATACGACAGCCATCGAGACCACCACTGCTGATACAACGGCAACGACCCCATGACGCTGAGGCGGCGGCACATAGGCTGTTCGAGAGGGAAAAAAGTGACCTCCTCTGTTCGTAACACCGAGTGCTTTGTAGTACTTTGCACGCAGGTTCATCTTCTACCCAAAGAGAACCCCACCACGCCGTGAATACAGCCTACTCCATACTTGCTATGGTCGCCGTTCCCATACTCTTCATGATGCTCACATGGGTGCTGGTTACGGCCTATCGCATCCTCAAGCCCGAGGACCCGCTCCCGTATGAGTACGATGCTGCCTTTCTGCGCCAGCAGGCAACGGAGGCAGGACACAGCATGCCCGTAGGCGTCCGCGAGATCCGCGAAGACCAGCGCCACGCCCGCCGCATGTCGTTCCAGCAGGCGTACGAGTACCATGGCATGCCAACAGCTGTCTTGCCTGAGTCTTGGCGTGATGACCTCTGGCTCCGCCGCAACTGAGCATCGGCAAGGCAACAGAGCAGCACGCCTAGCCAGAAGACCATTCCCGGCTGCATCGTACGTGGAGTGCAACTGTCAAGCTGCGCCACTGCCCAGGCGCCAGACGATGCTCACCACTCCGCGACGAGTGCCAGCGGCAGAGCTGGACTGCCTCATATAGCCGATCGTAGGCCATGCCTGCTTCAATAGGGCGCTCCACACCCGCCCGTGGGCCTGCCCTGCTGTAAGCCAATCCCCCCAACGGACCGATGCTTCCCAGGCGGCCACGGATAAACCAACGCTCAGCATTATGGCAATGCGCGCACTGGGCTGGCTGACCGTAAGGCGCATGAACGTTGCAAGCGTGAAGGGAAAAGACCGCGTTTAGCGCGTGTCAGTGCATGCAAGGGGCCGCTCACCGCAGTGGGACGCCGCTCGTCGCACAGCGATAGCCGTACATAAGACGTCGGCGTAGTCTATCGCTGTCCTGTTTCACTCAGCCTTGAACACATCATGCGATATCTCCTCGCTCTCGCTCTGCTGCTCGCCAGCGCAACTAGCCTCACTGCCCACCCTGACGACTCCGCGCGCCACAACGACATTGTAGAGGTGGCTCAAGACGCCGGGCAGTTCCAGACGCTGCTGGCTGCCGCCGAAGCGGCTGGCCTCGTCGGCACCCTGAAAGGAGACGGGCCACTCACCGTTTTTGCGCCCACCGACAAGGCGTTCGAACGTCTTCCGGCTGGGACGGTACAGCGCCTGCTGCGTCCCGAGAACAGAAGCGAACTCAGAGCCCTGCTGACGTACCACGTAGTGCCGGGACGTATCCGGGCGCGCGACTTGTTGCAGCAGAGCAGCGCCCGCACGGTAAACGGCGCCCGCGTTCCGTTTGGCCTGCGCATCCAGGGCGCCAACGTCATCCAAGCTGATGTGCGGGCTTCCAACGGCATCATCCACGTCATCGACGCCGTGCTCATGCCCAGCGGCGGCGCCTCGGCGGCCACGCCGATGGCAGCGGCAGCCCTTGACCTGATCGACCGCGCCATCGAACGCGGCGTGCCCCTCTTTAACCGCGGCGATGCCGATGCTTGTGCCGCAATCTATGAGGTCACTGCTCGTGCCTTGCTGACCCTGGGCGGTGATGATCTTCCGCGCCAGACGATGCGTGCGCTCGAGAACGGGCTCCGCCAGATGGGCCGCACGCACAGCGCCAACGACCGCGCATGGGCGCTGCGCGATGCGCTCGACGAAGCCTACGCCTCGCTTCGCAATGACCGCCGCATGATGGCCGGGCGCTGACGTGACATAGGCGTACGCCGTACCGCGTACTGAGCATACCTACCCAGCCCGGGTGGCCGTGTTGAGGTGCTGAACCAGCGCTTCCAACAGGCCACTCGGGCTTCGTCGTATGCGGCAATGTGGCATGGGCGAGAGGGTGTAGGTTTTGCCCGGCAAGAAGTGCCGGGTTAAGCCTTACATGGCATTGGGGAAGTTTACTGATTAGCGGTCAAGTAACTGAAATAAATAGAGATAAGTGCAGAATTAATCAGCGCTGACCGCTTAAGGAAAGGGCAGAGTGGACGATATCAGCAGAGCCAAACTGCCAGTACCCACACAGCCAAACCTAAGCCAGAGCCATGTCATCCATCGGTGATCTCTCGCGGATTAACACGAATCTGCAAGCCCTTGGGGCCCTCGACAAACTGCAACGTACCAACAACGAGCTGGGCATGCGCCAGATGCGCCTGTCCACGGGTACACGTATCAACCGTGCCGAAGACGACACGGCCGGATACACGATTTCGAAAAAGCTGGAAGCGCGTGTGCGCGGCCAAGCGCAGGCGCTCTCCAACATCGGGGACGCCAAAAGCCTGCTCACGGTAGCCGAAGGCAGCCTGAGCACCATCATGGACATGCTGCAGACCATGAAGGAGAAAGCGGTGCAAGCAGCGAACGACACCATGGGCACTGATGAGCGCACGGCCATTGAGAACGAGATGGAGGCGCTCTCCGCAGAGATTGACTCGGTCCTCGGTGATACCACGTTCAACGGCACCGCTCTCTTTACCAGCGATGCGCTCACCTTTCAAGTCAACGCTGAGAGCGGCGATACCTTCGCAGTTACGCTCGGCACGCAGTCAGCGACAGCGCTGGGTGTGAGCACGGCCTCTCTCAACGTCTCTGCCGCTACGAGCGCGGCCAACACTATCGGCTTCGTCGATGATGCCATTGCCGACATCTCAGACTTGATGGCTGGTATCGGCGACAGCCAGAAGCGATTGACGTTCAAGCAGGAGAACCTGACGACGTCGATGAACAACTACGAGGCGGCTAGAAGCCGTATCGCGGACGCCGACTTTGCGAAGGAGCAGATGGAGATCGTGAAGCTGCAGATCCTGCAGCAGACGGGCACCGCCTCGCTCGCGCAAGCCAATCAGGCCCCCCAAGGCATCCTACAGCTGATTGGAGGATAACGAAACCTAACACCCGCCGCGCTGGAGGCTGGCGACTCCACGCAGCGCAATGACTTTCCACCCCGCCAGAGCGCCTAGTGCGCACCCGTTTTTCCATAACACGCTAGAAGGCGGACCCCAATCCATACGCTTCTAGCTCACCTGAAGCCAATGAGGTAGTAACACAATGGCATTCGGAGATCTATCCCGCGTAAACACCAACCTCCAGTCGATGGGGGCACTGCGTCAGCTACAGAGTACCAACAACGAGCTGGGCATGCGCCAGTTGCGCCTGGCCACGGGCAGCCGGATCAACCGCGCCGAGGACGACTCGGCCGGCTACACGATCTCGAAGAAGCTCGAAGCGCGCGTGCGCGGCCAGGCACAAGCCTTGTCGAACGTAGGCGATGCCAAGAGCATGCTCACCGTAGCCGAGGGCGGGCTGACCACCGTGATGGACATCCTTCAGACGATGAAGGAGAAGACGGTGCAGGCAGCCAACGACACGATGGGCGTTGACGAACGCGCCGCCATTAAGAGCGAACTCGACGCGCTTGCCACCGAGATCACCGACATCTTCGGCGATACCACATTCAATGGCACCAACCTATTCGGCGGCGCCACCAACACGTTCAGTTTCCAGGTGAACGCCGAGAGTGGCGATACCTTCGAGGTGGCCATCATCACGACGGATGCTGCTGCGCTGAGCGTAGAGACAGGCGACTTTGATGTGGCCTCTTCGGCATCCGCCAACGCCACGCTGACCACGATTGACGCCGCCATCGATGGCATCTCGTCGCGCCTCTCATCGCTGGGCGACAGTCAGAAGCGATTGACGTTCAAGCAGGAGAACCTGACGACGTCGATGAACAACTACGAGGCGGCTAGAAGCCGTATCGCGGACGCCGACTTTGCGAAGGAGCAGATGGAGATCGTGAAGCTGCAGATCTTGCAGCAGACGGGCACGGCGGCAACGGCGCAGGCCAACCAGGGCGCCCAGTCGATCCTCTCGCTCATCGGCTAAACACTATACCGCACGGTCGTTATGATCGCGCCTTCTTTCCACACCATGACGGATCCCGCGCCCCATATGCATAAGGTCCGTCGTAACTGAAGCCAGAGGTAGTTAGCATGGCATTCGGAGACCTCTCGCGCGTAAACACCAACCTCCAGTCGATGGGGGCGCTACGCCAACTCCAGAGTACTAACCAAGAGCTGGGCATTCGTCAGCTGCGGCTGGCCACGGGCAGCCGGATCAACCGGGCCGAGGACGACTCGGCGGGCTACACGATCTCGAAGAAGCTGGAGGCGCGCGTACGCGGCCAGGCGCAGGCCCTGTCGAACGTAGGCGATGCCAAGAGCATGCTCACCGTGGCTGAGGGCAGCCTCAATACGGTAATGGACATCCTGCAGACGATGAAGGAAAAGTCCATCCAGGCGGCCAACGACACGATGGGCACGGACGAACGGACGGCGATCAAGAGCGAACTCGATGCGCTCTCCGCCGAAGTCGATGATATCATCGGCGACAGCACGTTCAACGGCAACACGCTCTTTACGAGCGATGCGTTCACCTTCCAGGTCAACGCCGAGAGTGGCGACACCTTCGCAGTGAACGTAGGCTCCACCTCGGCAACAGGGCTGGGCGTGAGCACGGCCTCGCTGGTGGTAGACAGCGCCACCAACGCCAGCCTTACCATCGACAACATCGACGACGCCATCGACGACATTTCCGCGCAGCTCTCCGGTCTGGGCGACAGCCAGAAGCGGTTGTCGTTTAAGCAGGAGAACCTGACGACGTCGATGAACAACTACGAGGCGGCGCGCAGCCGCATCTCGGACGCGGACTTTGCGAAGGAGCAGATGGAGATCGTGAAGCTGCAGATCCTGCAGCAGACGGGCACGGCGGCGACGGCGCAGGCCAACCAAGGCGCCCAGTCGATTCTCTCGCTCATCGGCTAAGCCGCGCGGCAAGCTGGTTCCTGAGGCTGCACACTAGCACAGGGCCGCTTCGCCGCATACTAGCTGTCATCACGCGGCGTACCCCTCGCAAGTTCGCGATAGGGTATGTCATCACCTGAAGCCAAAAAGGTAGTAACACAATGGCATTCGGAGACCTCTCGCGCGTAAACACGAACCTCCAGTCGATGGGGGCCTTGCGTACGCTGCAAGACACAAACCAAGAACTGGGCATTCGCCAGATGCGCCTAGCTACGGGCAGCCGGATCAACCGCGCCGAGGATGACTCGGCTGGCTATACGATCTCGAAGAAGCTCGAAGCGCGCGTACGCGGTCAGGCGCAAGCCTTGTCGAACGTAGGCGACGCCAAGAGCATGCTCACCGTAGCCGAGGGCAGCTTGAACTCGGTCATGGATATCCTGCAGACGATGAAGGAGAAGACGGTGCAGGCGGCCAACGACACGATGGGCACGGACGAGCGTACGGCGATCAAGAGCGAGCTCGACGCGCTCTCCGCCGAGATCACGGACACGCTCAACGACACCACGTTCAACGGCACCGCGCTCTTCAGCACATCCGCCAATAGCTTCTCCTTCCAGGTAAATGCGGAGAGCGGCGATACGTTTGCCGTGACCATCAACAGCGTCTCGGCTGCAGGCATCGGCGCTGCTGCTGCTTCGTTGGTGGTGACCACGTCGTCTAGCGCCAACACCACACTGCTTTCGATTGATGATGCCATCGACGATATCTCGTCGCTGCTCTCGAATTTAGGCGACAGCCAGAAGCGGCTGAGTTTCAAGCAAGAGAACCTGACGACGTCGATGAACAACTACGAGGCCGCACGAAGCCGCATCGCCGACGCAGACTTTGCGAAGGAGCAGATGGAGATCGTGAAGCTGCAGATCCTGCAGCAGACGGGCACGGCGGCGACGGCGCAGGCCAACCAAGGCGCCCAGTCGATTCTCTCGCTCATCGGTTAAACATCTAGTCGTTTCCGCCGATACCTCGGTCATCTATAAACTAACTCCACACACCGCCCAGCAGCATCCCCCACATAACACGCCATCATCGCATGCGTAGATCGCCCACGATCCCGCCCCGAGCGGCGCATGCACGGTAGTATCACAAACCCAAGAGGGTAGTAGTATGGCATTCGGGGATCTTTCTCGCGTGAACACGAATCTGCAGTCGATGCAGGCGCTGAACACGCTACAGAGTACCAACAAAGAGATTGGCATGCGCCAGATGCGTCTGGCCACGGGTAGCCAAATAAACCGCGCGGAGGACGACTCGGCGGGTTACACGATCTCAAAGAAGCTCGAAGCGCGCGTACGCGGTCAGGCGCAGGCCTTGTCGAACGTAGGCGATGCCAAGAGCATGCTCACGGTGGCCGAGGGCAGCCTGAACTCGGTGATGGACATTCTTCAGACGATGAAGGAGAAGACCATCCAGGCCGCTAACGACACGATGGGCACGGACGAGCGTACGGCGATCAAGAGCGAGCTCGACGCGCTCTCGGCCGAGGTGACCGACATCATCGGCGATACCACGTTCAACGGCACCAGCCTGTTCAGCTCATCCGATACGTCCTTCACGTTCCAGGTCAACGCCGAGAGCGGCGATACCTTCACCGCCACGATCACCAGCACCACGGCAGCGGGTATCGGCGTGGCCGCGGCTTCGCTCCTCGTGAACGATGCGGCGGCAGCCACGGGGACCATCAATAACATCGACGACGCTATCGATGACATCGCTTCAAGGCTATCAGGCTTAGGCGACAGCCAGAAGCGGCTGTCGTTTAAGCAGGAGAACCTGACGACGTCGATGAACAACTACGAGGCGGCGCGCAGCCGCATCTCGGACGCGGACTTCGCGAAGGAGCAGATGGAGATCGTGAAGCTGCAGATCCTGCAGCAGACGAGCCTGTCGGCGACGGCGCAGGCCAACTCGGCCCCGCAGTCCATCCTCTCGCTGCTGTAGCGCAGCCATGAGAGGGCGGGGGCTTACCTCCGTTCCTTGACGTATTGAGCAACACACAGAGTGCCCCACACTCCACACACTCTGATCCCACACCCGATGACTTAACCATCAAAAGCCTAGGAGTATATCATGGCATTTGGGGATCTTTCGCGTGTGAACACGAACCTGCAGTCGATGCAGGCGCTGAACACGCTACAGAGTACCAACAAAGAGATTGGCATGCGCCAGATGCGTCTGGCCACGGGCACCCGCCTCAACAGCGCTGAGGACGACTCGGCGGGCTACACGATCTCG
>JBCDJT010000116.1:0-15833 GCA_038747545.1 Bacteroidota bacterium | reverse complement strand
CACCGGCTTCAGCGCCTTCGTGTAGCCCTTGCATCCGTTCCCTTCGATACCACCTCCGAAACGCAGTGTCCAGCATGACGTCCACTTTTGTCATCCCGAGCGGAGCCGAGGGATCTCCCCCGCATCTGTTTTGCATGACGTCAGAGTGGGAGATTTACCTTCGGTGTGCTTCGCGCTCTCGACTTACGCTCGGGATGACAAGCTGGAAGGTGCAGGCATTTCGCAGCAGTGGTGCATGACTTTCGACTTTCCGACCTGAGACCATACATGGAAGCCATCGCTCAAGACCTTCAACTCCACGCCGCCACGCACCCGTTCCGCACGGTCGCTGTGCTGGGGGCGGGCACGATGGGCGCGCAGATCGCCGCGCACTTCGCCAACGCCGGGCTGCAGGTGCGCCTGCTCGACATCGCGGGCAAGGACGGTGCGCCAGCCAATAGCGTCGTGGAGAAGGCGTTCAAGCGGACGACCAAGATGAAGCCCGCGCCGTTCTTCACCGCCGCCGCGCAGAAGCGCGTGAAGCTCGGCAACTTCGACGAGCACTGGGACTGGCTGGCCGAGGCCGACTGGATCATCGAGGCCGTGATTGAGCGGCTCGACATCAAGCAGCGCGTGATGGAACGTATCGAGGCCGTTGCCCGCCCGGATGCCATTATCTCGACCAACACCAGCGGCATCCCCATCCGCGAGATCGCCGAGGGGCGCAGCGAGGGTTTCCGCCAGCGGTTCATCGGCACGCACTTCTTCAACCCGCCGCGCTACCTCAAGCTGCTCGAACTCATCCCGACAGAAGACACCGCGCCTGAGGTCACCGAGCGCGTAGCTCACTTCGGTCGTGTGCATCTGGGCAAAGGCATCGTCGTCGCCAACGACGTGCCGTACTTCGTGGGCAACCGCATCGGCATCTACGCGCTGATGAAGGCGATGCAGTATTTCACCGACGGCCGCTACAGCATCGAGGAGATCGACACGCTGACGGGCACGCTGGTAGGCCACCCGAAGTCGGCCACGTTCCGCACCGCCGATGTCGTAGGGCTTGACGTGATGGCGTATGTCGCCTCCACGCTCTACGAGAAAGCCGTCGATGACGAGAGCCGCGCGATGTTCAAGGTGCCGCCGCTCGTGCAGCAACTCGTCGCCAACGGCGCACTGGGCGCAAAGACACGTGCGGGTTTCTACAGGAAGGAAGGCAAAGTCATCACGTCCATCGACCCCGCGACAGGGGAGTACACCGACCCACAGCCGCTCGATTTGCCTGGGGTCAAAGAGATCAAAGGCAAGCCACTTGCCGATCGGCTGACGTGGTTGTTCGAGGACGGCGGCCGGGCGGGGCAGTTCTTCCGCGAGACCACGCTCGATCTGCTCGCCTACGCCGCTCGCCGGGTACCGGAAATCACGGGCAACCCCGCCAACGTCGATAAGGCGATCCGCTGGGGCTTTGGCTGGGAATTGGGCCCGTTTGAGATGTGGGATGTGCTCGGCTTCGAGCGCGTCCGCACCGCCATGCATGACGCTAACATTGCGCTGCCCGACTGGGTGAGCGCGATCGCCGATGCGGGCCACACCGCCTTCTACCGCGCCGCCGACGGCACGCAGGACGTCTACCATCCCGAAGACGCGGCCTATCACGCTGAGCACGCCCCCGCCGACGAGATCAGCCTCCCCGCCCTCAAAGCTGACGCCAACAACGTGCTCTGGCAGAACGCCGACGCGGCACTGCTCGACATGGGCGATGGCGTGGCGCTCTACGAGTTTCGCTCCAAGGCTAACACGCTGGGCGCCTACGTGATGAACGGCTTGCTGGAGGTTATTGCCAAGGTAGAGGCCGACCGCGATCTGCGCGGGCTGGTCATTGCCAACGAGGGCGCCAACTTCTCCGTTGGCGCCAACCTCGGCGAGGTGGCGATGGCGGTAGCAGCAGGGCGGTTCAACATCTTAGAACGTCAAGTGGCGCGCTTCCAGGAAGTCGTGCAGCGCGTGCGGTATGCGGCCAAGCCCGTCGTCGTGGCCCCGCACCAGCGCGCGCTCGGCGGTGCGTGCGAGCTGACGATGGCCTGTCCGCAGCCCGTGCTGGCTGCTGAGACGTACATCGGCCTCGTCGAGCTGGGCGTGGGGCTCATTCCTGCCGGGACGGGCACCATGACGCTCGCCGCGCTGGCTACTGAGCGCGCCCCAAACGGGCACGACAGCGAGATCTTCGCGCACCTGCAGACCTTCTTCGAGACCGTCGCCATGGCCAAGGTGGCGACCAGCGCTCGGGAAGCTATCGACCTCGGCTTTGCCGCACCGTCGGCGCACATCGTCATCAACGACGCCCGGCGGTTCTTCGTAGCCAAGCAGGAGGTGATCCGCCGCTCCGAGCAAGGCTACCTGCCACCGCCAGTGCGGTCGCACATCAAGGTGCTGGGACAGCCCGCCTACGCCGCCATGCAGATCGCCATCCATCAGTTCCGGTCGGGCCAGTACATCAGCGAGTACGACGGCTACCTCGCCGACCGCTTCGGCTACGTGTTGGCAGGCGGCGGCCTCTCGGGCTCGCAGGAGGTCCACGAAGACTACCTCATCGATCTAGAGCGCGAGGTGTTCATGCACTTGCTGGGCCAAGAAAAGACGCAGGCGCGCATCATACACCTGCTCCAAACGGGCAAGCCGTTGAGGAATTAGGACGCTCACTGCGTTCGCTATCGGTTTTGGGACGCTCGCTTCGCTCACTGTGGGTCTTGGGGCCGGCAGGCTGAGACGGAGACGCCAAAAAGTAAAGACGTTCAGTAGGCCAAATTCACTTGACCTGGAGCGCTTGCGCCTCAGCTTCCAAGACCCAAGACCCAAGACCCAAGACCCAAGACCCAAGACCCAAGAATATTATGGAAGCACGAAACGGAGCCTACATCGTCAGCGCAGTACGCACAGCTGTTGGGCGTGCGCACAAAGGCACGCTCCGCACGGTACGCCCGGAAGCGATGGGCGCGGCAGCGGTGCGTGCAGCACTGGACCGCGTGGATGGTCTGGAAGCTGACCGCGTGGACGACGTGATGATCGGCTGTGCGATGCCCGAGGGAGCGCAAGGCATGAACATGGGCCGGATCATTGCGCAGAAGGCGGGTCTGCCCGATGCGGTACCCGGCGCCACCGTCAACCGCTTCTGCTCGTCGGGATTACAGACCATCGTGATGGCCTCGCAAGCCGTCATGGCGGGCCACGCCGACGTGATCGTAGCGGGCGGTGCCGAGTCGATGAGCATGGTGCCCATGAGTGGCTTCTTCTTCCAGCCCGACATGGGCTTGGCTCAAGCCGATCCAGACGTCTACATTAGCATGGGCAACACGGCGGAGAACGTAGCGGCCAAGTACGACGTGAGCCGTGAGGACCAAGACGCCTTCGCACTGCAGTCGCACCAGCGCGCGCTGGCCGCCATCGACGCTGGTCGCTTCAAGGATGAAATCGTGCCGCTCACGTTTGAGCGTACGAGCTACCACGCTGGCGCTGTGCGTACCGAGGCCGTCACCTACGATACCGACGAGTTGCCACGTCCGGGGACGAACATGGCCGCTCTCGGCAAGCTGCGCCCGGTCTTCCGCATGGGCGGCAGCGTGACAGCGGGCAACGCCTCGCCGCTCTCCGATGGGGGCGCCGCCGCGGTGATCGTGAGCGAGCGCGTCAAGAACGAGTTGGCGCTAGAGCCCCTGGGCCGCGTCATCGGCTTTGCCGTGGCCGGCGTCGCGCCCGAGATCATGGGCATCGGCCCGGTGCCTGCCATCGCCAAGGTGCTCAAGCAGACGGGGCTCTCGGTGGGCGACATCGGGCTCGTCGAACTCAACGAAGCTTTTGCCGCCCAGGCCCTGGCCGTGATTCACGAGGCGGGGCTCGACATCGACCGTGTGAACGTGAATGGCGGAGCCATCGCTCTTGGGCATCCGCTAGGTTGTACAGGCGCCAAGCTGACGGCTACGCTGCTGCACGAAATGCGCCGTCGCGACGTGCAATACGGCATCTGCACCATGTGCATCGGCGGTGGGATGGGGGCCGCGGCCATCCTAGAGCGGTTGTGACATTTGGGGTGAAAGAATACGTTAGCCTTTCGGCCCATATGCACCAGCGTAAGTGCTGAATAAACAAGTTTGTGAGCTACAGCGTGTTCACCGTTTTTTTGCGGAAAACGATACGGTTGGAGTGGTCTTGAACCGAGGGTGACGTGTATAACGCAACGCACGGGCTCTTGGTGTGCCATCGGTTGGGTTTGGAGGGAATCCCGTCACAGGAGCGCACAAGGGATGGATGCCAGGGGTCCGTGCTCGCATTTCAGTACTGGCTGGTCTCCAGAACAGCGCGAGCAGCGCCCAGCACCTCCATCGTGCTCACATGCTGCAGGTACACCACCACTGAGGCGGCTGATACGTCCAGGTCATCGGGTAGCGTGAGCGTGAATTGGTTCTGTCCCGCTTGGCCCCACACCGTTTGGAAGCGGCGCACCACGTTCTCATGTGCCAACGCGCGTCCGTCCAGCCGATAGGGGGGCGATTGGCGTGGGCGACTCGATTCCACGAGCGCAATGTTGACTACGGCATCGCGGATGCCTTCGGGAAGCGCATACGCTACGACGGCGACGCCAGCATCGGTGCGTTGTACGTGGACCTCAGGCTGATAGGGCACGGGGCGTTCCAACGCTGCCGCAATGGCTCCACGCACCTCGTGTTCTCGCGAGCCGATACGCAAGTCGGTGCCGTTGATGACCATCTGCGGGGTGAAGAGCGCCGCGCCTAGCGTGAGCGCGTAGCTACGCTGCCGTGCAGAGAAGAGGGGGTTACTGTACGGATCTTTCCACGCAGGCGTGTCAAAGTGATCCACATGAAAGCTCAGCAGGAAGACGTTGTCGCCCATGCCTTCCTCAAGCAGCCTCCCCATAAGATGGTCTGCACGTGGGCATCCAGAGCATCCTTCGGAAGTGAAATACTCAACCACAGCTACACGCTGGGTAGGCACGGGCGGCGCTAGGTCCCAACTGAACAAGCCAGCTAGTACCAGGAACAGCGAGAGGCGCATGGCAATCAGACGGTAGTCGAGATCAGCAGTGGCCCTAACGCGGATCGATCCGCTGGGGCTCCCTAGGCCAGACGAGTGATTTGGAGATGCTTAGGGTTTGGTGTACGTTAAAAGTGCGACAGCCTACAGCTTCCCAAAGGGTCAACGACAAACCTTCATGCCAGCCCCCTCCGAGCTCAGGACGCTTGCGCCGAACTTGGCTACGCACGTCCTCAACGAAGTGCTCGATGCCATCCAAGTGCGCTCGTTGCAAGGCGAGCTCGTCTACTGGAATCGCCGGGCTGAAGAGCTCTTTGAGCAAGAAGGCGTCAGCGTGGCAGGCCGGGCCAGCGCTGCCAGGGCACAGGCCGAACAAGCGAGTATCTACCGCGATGCCCACACCAGCGTACGCAGTCGCGGGCACTGGCGCGGTGAATTGCGGCACGAAGCCGCCAATGGTACCGAGGTGATCCTGGATAGCCGCTGGACGCTGCTCGAAGGGCATGAGGATCGCCCGCCGCTGATTGTGATGGTCGATGAGGTGATTACCGACCGCAAAACACTAGAGACACAACTCTACCGCACGCAGCGCCTGGAGAGCTTGGGGACCTTGGCCAGCGGCGTCGCACACGACCTCAACAATGTGCTCATGCCGATCATCATGTCGGCCGAGTTGCTACGGCAGCCGCGCGACGCTGCCAGCCGGGCGTCTATCATCGAGAACATTGAGCGCAGCGCGCAGCGTGGCGCCGATATCTTGCGGCAGATGCTCACCTTCGCCCGCGGTGCCCAGGGGCGGCAGGTAGTCATGCAGCCGCGCCACATCATCCGAGAGGTCGAGAATGTGATGCGCCAGGCCTTCCCGCGCGCCATCCGCATCTACATTCACGCCCACGGTGAGGAGCATCTGATCCGAGCTGATGCCACACAGATTCAGCAGGTGCTGATGAACCTCTGCGTGAACGCACGCGACGCCATGGAGGACAGCGGGACGCTCACCGTCCGTTCAGAGGCCGTCGAGGTGTCTCCAACGCAGGCCGATGTGCATCCCGATGTCAACCCAGGTCGCTTTTTGTGCATCACGGTGCAGGACACAGGCGGCGGAATTCCTGCAGATGACCTCGACAAGATCTTCGAGCCGTTTTTTACGACCAAGCAACTGGGAATGGGCACTGGGCTTGGCCTCTCCACGGTACACAGTATTGTGCGAAGCCATCGCGGCTTCATCGAAGTGCAAAGTCAAGTGGGCGTAGGCACCTCCTTTCAGGTCTACTTCCCCATCGTCGAAGGGGAGCGGGTGGAGACGGGTGTTAACAAAGCGCGTGTGCAGATCGAGGGGCGCTCGCGGTCTATCTTGGTCATCGACGACGAAGAGTCGATTCGCGAGGTACTCGCCGAGGTGCTGGAAGCCTGCGGGTTCACCGTGTTGACTGCGCAAGACGGCACCGAGGGCGTAGCGCTACTTGCCGAGCATCGGCATGCGGTAGTGCTCATCATCACGGACATGATGATGCCATACATGGATGGGCCGTCGACCCTACGCGTGATTCGTCGCATCAAGCCCGATGTGCTGGTGATAGCGATGAGCGGCGTGCTGCGCGACCTGCAGACCGACATGCGTAAGCTGGATGTAGCGGCGTACCTACCGAAGCCGTTCTCCACGCAGCAGCTGATGGATGTGCTGGCCGACCTCGACTGGTAAGCGCGATTTACTCGTCGTCGTAGCTGTACGTGTCGAAAGCATCGGGTACTCGCTGGCGTACGCGGGGCCGATGACGGGGGAGCTTGCTGTGGCGAGGCTCGACAGCGGGAGCGCGGCGGCGGATGGGTTCAGTACGTCCACGAACCATCTCGTCGTCCTCATCACCCCATTCATCGTCGTCCCAATCCTCGTCATCCTCTTCCTGTTCGTCGTCGTCCCATTCGTCGTCGTCGTCCCAGTCCTCGTCATCTTCCTCCTGTTCGTCGTCGTCCCATTCGTCATCGTCGTCCCAATCCTCGTCATCCTCCGCCATGGCGTGATGAGGCGTGCCATTGAGGGTGGTGAGATAAACGAGAGCGCCGTTTTCCCAGATGTATACACCTTGGCCGGTGCGGGCTTCATTTGATTGCATTACTGATAGCGTGCTAGGATAGCAGGGTTAATCGTTGGATTGAATGGCGAGGCCATAGAGAACGCCGCGCTCATCGGCGGTGACACCGATGGGAAGCACAGTGCCTTCGGAGATGAGTGCCCTGGCAGCGGGCAAGTAGCACGGGCTGTGCATGCGATGGCCGCGGTACAACTGTGCTCGCTCAGGCCAGACAGCCAGCATGAAGCCGCTGCGTAAGCGCTGGACGATGAGCCGCTGGCAAAGTGCTTTGTGCTTGACGGCATGCGCATTCGCCATTTTAACAGAGCGGTCTGACGAAAAGCGGTCGTCCAGTGCGTTCAGGGGCAGTTCCATTGAGGTAGAGGCAAAGGGTGAGCATGAACAACGCAAATATCTGGCGTAAAAATGCTCACACACCAGCCCATTTCACTGCTCACTTTGTGCTCAGTGTTCTTATCCGCCGAGTTCGATACGCCACAGCACATCCACGATATGCTCCAGGCCACGCTGCAGGTGACGCCGATAGGTGCTGAATGGCAAGCCAAGTCGTTCTGCCGCGAGTTCCTGCGTAGGAGCAGGCGTAAAGTAGGTGTGCTGCAGGACGCGGTGGAGTTTGTGGAGCCGTCCGTGTTCCGTATCCATATCCGCTAGGGCCTTTCGCAGCAAGGCTCGCAGCGCCTCAACGCGCTCGGCGTCATCTGGTGCAGGTACTGAGGCGCGGTCGAGCACACAGCGCGCGTTGCAGAGCGGGTTTTCAGCAAGGCGCTCAGGTGTAGCGAAGTGTTTCAGGGCGCGGCGTACGGCCTCTGTGAAGGCGGCTTCGTCGAGGACGGCGATGGGCTGAGCAGGCACAGGCACCTTGGGCGCACTGAGGTCGCGTTCGGCAAGCTGTGCCAGCCAGGCACTGGGCGGTTCGCCCCGCCAGTCGTGCCCGTAGAGTTCGTACGACGCATCACCTACGACGATGGGCTGGGCAGAAATCCGCTGAAAGCCCAAATGCTCGAAGACAGATGCCCAGGCGGTAGGGTCGGGGGTGGCGATGGCCGAATAGCCCAGCCGGCGCGTCTGCGTGTACTTCCTGATGGCATCGACGAACATCAGCGCGGCCACGTAGCCCAATGTGGGCTGTCCCGATGCCACACTCCAAAACCGAAGCACGGTCAGGCGCTCGCCTCTACGTAGCGGGGCCCTCGTGCGCGAGTAGTCTGCGGCCGCCGCAGTGACGGGGTCATCCGATGCAGGGCTCGGCTTCCCCGACTCGAATGTCAGGTGGATTGTACAGCCGAGAAGCCGCCCTGCGCCGTCCCTAAAGAGTAATGCTGAATCAGGGGCCTGCGCCAGCCAGCTGGCAGCGACTGCTCGGGCTGTGTGGCCTTCAGACGTTTCAACCAGCGCCAGCATTGCATCATGCTCATCCAACTGAACAGGCGTGGTATAGACAGCCTCCAGCTCTGTGACGCTCAGGTGAGCGAACAGCGGCCTCAGAAACGGACTCTCGTGATGCAGAAACGTGTAATCACTAAGGAGCTGCCGTTGCTCCCCGGCTGCGGAAGCGGCCTGCAGCCGCGCAGCGTAGTAAGAGCGGGCCCGGTCGCGAAGTTGCTGGTAGCGATCTCGGTTCCGCCAGCGCAGGTCGGCCAGCAGCACGCCGCGCGCCAAGTCATGTACGTACAGCCCTGACCGCCGCACTTCCACGAAGGAGAGTTGACGGAGCCACCGGAACAGTGCATGAGGACGTGTTGTCTGGGTCAGGTGTGCCAGAAGAGGCTCGGTGACAAAACGTACGACGGCCCCTGCCTCCAAGGCAATCAGATGCTCTTCGTCAGGGACCTGCTGCACGAACTGATCCACCAGCGCTTGGATCAGGTCGGGGCTATCCGAAAACGATGCTTCAAGGTAGCCTTGCTGTGCGTGTATATCTGCCACGAGCGATAAGGCCATGGGGTGTCCGTACGTGAAGTCGAGCACCGCATCGTGATGATGCCGCGCTACGCCACGCTGGTCCAGGTATGCCTTGGCATCAGGCGCGCTCAGGTTGCGCAACGGATGAACATGTAAGAGCGCGCGCCACGACGGGTCCTGGGTCCACGCGCTGCCAAGCCTATTGCGGCCCATCATGACCACGAAGGCGCTATCAGGCAGGCCGGGCAGAAAGCTCTCGCGTAGCCAGTCAGCGACCTGGCGCAGATGCTCTAGCCCATCGATCATAAGCACGCAGGGAACGGGTCCGGCTGCGAACGCGTCCAGTAGGGCGGTGGTGCTCACGGGGGGGCGAAGGCCGAGGGCCGCGCCACACACGCGCCTAAAGCCCCGCACACGTCCCTTTGTAGCGCGCCCGTCCACCACGACTGCTGATACACCCTGCGCCTGGCAATCAGCCAGGTAAGCATGCAGCAAGGCCGTTTTCCCAATGCCTCCTGGGCCGTAGATGTAGAGCACGCGCGCCGGCCGGTCGGCCTCAGTCAGCAACTGCTGGAACAGCACACGTTCTGCATGGCGGCCTACAAAGTGCCGTTGCAGGATGGTACGAATGTGGTCTTTAAGAGGCACTGGCAGAGAGCACGCATGCGCGGTACGCTCAAAACGTACAGCAATAAAGTTGTCCAAGGCCAGGACATCGCCTAGCGACCGTCGGTGGCGGCTGAGGGTTGCGTAATACGGAAGCTCTTGGTATGGTCGTTTACCCTGAGGGTATAGGCGCCTTCCTCGAAGGGGCCGTCCAGGTCAAGGTAGAAGCGATAGGGGCGGAGCACGGTGGTACATAGCCCGCCCTGTGGCTTGCGGGTGCGTAGCGTCACGCTGATGAGCTGTGCGATGCGCTCTTGCGTGACATCGTGCAGGGCGGTGCAGCCGTCTGGCAGTGCGCCCTTGATGAGGACTTCTACCGTCACGCTTTGCCCATCGAGTGGTTGTGACACATCGAAGGGGGCGTGCCGGATATGGAGCTGGTCTACAACAGCGGGATAGTAGAAATACTTGGTCGTAGAGTCAGGCGTGCTGAGGCTGAGCGTGCTGCGCCCATCGGGGCCGTCCTCTTCGAACCGATGACCAAAGCGGTCGTCAGGAGCAACTTCGGCTACGGTGCGGTTGCTTTGACACCCGCTGACGACGACGAATAGAGTGAGGGCGGCAAGCGCTACAGTTCGGGGAGAGAGCATGTGGGCTGGGCTGGACGGCTAAAGAGCCACAAGAATGCGACAGGCAGTGGCGTGCCGCGAGGCGGTTCTATGTGCCCTCATCGCGGAGCAAGACCACCTCGCTGCCAGAGGCGTCGTCGGGGACGTCTTCGCGCTCGGCGTCTCCCCATAGGCGCTCCAGGCTGTAGAAGTCGCGCTTTTCTGGCTGGAAGACATGGACGACAAGGTCTACGTAGTCCAGCAGCACCCACTGAAGGCTATCTAGCCCCTCGGAGTGCCACGGCAACTCGTCGCAGGCCTCCTTGATCTTCATCCGCACACTTTGGGCGATGGCCCGTACCTGGATGTCCGTGTCGCCATTGCACAGCACGAAGATGTCGGCTACCCCGCTCACCTTGCGCATGTCCAACACCGTCACATCCTTGGCTTTCTTGTCCAGGGCCGCGTCAACGGCAAGGCGAGCGAGCGTGTGTACAGGTGTGGGTGTGGTGCGCTGCTTATCGGGGGTGCGTTGGGGCTGGAGCGACGGTTGGGCCATAGGACAGTAACGAAGACGGACAGGTAAAGCACTGTTACCGGGCGAGATGGGCTGAGGTTCTATGCCCTCTGAAGTTCATGGGGAGGGCGCTGCGGTGTCGCGGAAGGGAAGGAGCGTCTCGTAATCAGCGCCCAGCACGATAGACGCGTCGAGGAAGTAGTCCGCCCGTATTTCTTGCCGCACCTGGGCTTCAGAGATGCCGAGCGCGTTCGCGACCTTCCGGGCTGCCTCTAGGTCTCCCACGCGGTCTACGACGTATGACGTGCCCACGTCGAAGCGCTCATAGTTGCCTACTTCTACTACATCGAAGCCGCCCGCGCGTAGGAAGCCTCGTGTGACGTCGGCAATACCGCTGATGCCACAGCCATTGCGCACCTCGACCTGGATGATGTCGCCCACGAGCCCCGTGGGGTTGTCTTCTCGGTAGGGGTCTGCCGGAGGGCGTAGGAGTTGGGCGACGAGCGCATAGCCCAGCACCAGGACCAGAACGCCTATCACCACAAGGCTGATCAGCCGGATGCCGGAACGAGAAGGGGCTTCAGCCATGGACAACGAAGTAGGCTAACATGACAAGCGCGGCACCACCGAGAGGGTGGGCCGCGCTGCAACGCTCACGAGAGCGCAAAGATCGTAGCGGGTGCTAGCGGCCGTCCCGCCAAAATAGCCGGTCACCGCTGTCGCCGAACGCTAGGTGCATCGAAGCTGCGCGGGCAGGCCGGTAGCCGTAGCCGCCGTAGCCCTGTCCGTAGGGGCTCATGTAGCCGCCATACGGACTCTGCCGGAAGGAGAGATGGATGCGTGTGTTCTCGCTAGGGCGGTAGGCAATCTCAGCATTGCGCAGGAAGATCTGACCATTGTTCTGGCCGAACCCGTTGGGGGCTTGGGCGATGCCGAAGCTGTTGCCACCGCCATCAGGAGCATAGGCGAGGGCCACATCGACGCGAGCGGCTAGCTTCTCGCTGAATTGCCACATCATCGAGTTGGTGTACATGCCGAGGGAGCCGAAAGAGCCCGTCGAGAACTCGAGGCTATGGCTCATCTGGAAGGTTTCTGGGCTGAACAGTTTGTTCAGGAACGCGCTGTTGGCGCCCGCATCGTAGAGCCGCGTCGAGGTCTGTAGAGACGAGCGGTCGGCCTTCAGCTGAGCCTGAGCATCCGGCGTGGCTAGGGCCATCACCATGAGAAAGCAGATGAGGGAAAGCGTGTAGCGCATGAAACACCTCTTGGAGTCAAACCAGGGCCCGGGCACCCAGCAGCGGGCGGACCGTTCCATTATGGCTAAATCTATTGTGGGGGACGCGAACTTGTCAACAGCAAACGGAGTGCCCTGATCGGTTCGTATGTTGCTATAGCACAGTCGTCACAACAACCTCTAAAATAAACGGATGAGTGCCCCTTCTGTTCTACTCGCGATAGAGACTTCGTGTGACGACACCGCTGCCGCCGTTATTGCTGACGGCTTGGTTCGGTCTAACATTATCGCCTCGCAGCGTGTGCATGGGCAGTATGGGGGAGTGGTACCTGAACTGGCCTCGCGCGATCATCAGCGCCTGATCGTGCCCGTCGTGGAAGAGGCGTTGCGTACAGCGGGGGTGGCCCAGCAGGACCTGGGTGCCGTTGCTGTGACGTACGGGCCAGGTCTGGCCGGCTCACTGCTCGTGGGCGTCAGCTTTGCCAAGGCGCTCGCCTTCGGGTTAGGCATACCGCTCGTGGGGGTGAATCACTTGGAGGGACATCTCTACTCGGTGTTCATCGAGCCACCGTTTCCGCCGTTGCCCTTCTTATGCCTAGTCGTCTCGGGTGGGCACACGCAACTCATGATGGTGGACGACGGCTTCGAGCACCGCCTCCTTGGACGTACCCGCGACGACGCCGCAGGCGAAGCCTTCGACAAGGTGGGCAAGCTGCTGGGCCTGGGATACCCTGCTGGACCTGTCATTGACCGTCTTGCCGAGCAGGGCAACCCTGCGTTTCAGCACTTCCCGCGCTCGCGGCCCGGGCGCACCGATTATTCGTTCAGCGGGCTTAAGACTAACGTGCTGTACTATCTCAACCGCTTCAACGAGACCGAACGTGCGAAGCTGCTGGATGACCACTTGCCCGACATCGCCGCCTCGGTACAGCAGGCCATCGTAGATGTGCTGGTCGCCTCCGTCGAAGATGCGGTGCAAGAGACCGGCATTCGTGAGGTAGCCATCGTAGGCGGCGTTTCTGCCAACAGTGGCTTGCGCGAGGCCGCTCGTGACTCCGGTGCGCGTCTTGGGTACGCCGTGTATGTGCCCGCGCTCGTCCACTGCATGGATAACGCCGCCATGATTGGGGCGGCAGCGTGGCGCAAGCTGCAGGCCGGGCACACGAGCCCGCTTACCTTGACGGCGGTGCCCAGCTTGGCACTGTGAGCCAGACAAGTTGATTCGCACTGCCGCAGGCATACTGCCCTGCGATACCCTCTTCAGGGTATTGACATTGTGGTAGGCAGCCCTAATTTGTATGCTGGGACCTGCGTTTCAAGTCCGTCCCCTAGCGTTGCTGAGCGACCGAGGAGTAAAGCCGTGTTACCGTGCTGACCTAAAACACAACCTTTCCGTCCGTCCCTTCTCAGGCAAAGCGGCACACGCCAGCTCTTGACTTCCCTCATCAACGCCATTCTCCCGACTCATTCGAGCACCATTATGAAACCCTACCTCAATCTACAGCGGCTTGCCCTCCTGTGTGTCGCCGCATCCCTCATCATCGTAGGTTGCGATGTCTCAAACCTTGCCGATGACATCGAAGACGCTCTCGACGTCAAAGTCAGCTTGCCGGGCACCGAGGTTGACCTGGTCGTCCAGATCCTGGATGCCACGACAGGCGACTTGATCGAGGAGCCCGTCAACGTGCGCCTCGAAGGCGAGGACGCAGCCTTGATCATCGACCCGCTCTTCTTCGAGCCGATCCAGAACACGACCACCGAGGTCGGTGTGGTGAACTTGGCCGTGGCTAGCGAGTCCGTGCCGACCGAGGCCGACCCGCTCCGCATAAACGTGGTGGTCTCGTCCGATGGCTACGTGACCACGGGGCAATCGCTGCTGATCGTAGGCGAAGAGGCCAACGTGTTCGAGATCCGCATGATCTCGCTGACCAGCGCACCGCCCTCTGGCGTGGCGCTCACCTCGCAGTCATCAGGCCAAACCGATAACCAGGGTGCCATCACCAGCGACGTGACGGTCACGACGCCTGCCGAATCCCAGACGGGCGCCACAGCCTCCATCTCGATTCCTGCAGGAACGGTCATCCGCGACGTGAACAACCAGCCGCTGCAAGGCGCGCTCACGGCTACCGTGGCCTACTTCAGTCCCCAAGATGGTGATGCCCTCACGTCCTTCCCTGGCGGCTTCGATGGCATCACGGTCCAACGCGCTGACGGCAGTACCGAAAACGATGGCGCGTTCATCACTGGCGGCTTCGTCTCGTTCGATATCTTCGACGGTGCTGGGCGCCGCGCCGAGAACTTCAGCAACAACGTGAGCATCACGGTGGATGTGCCGCCGGGCCTCACCAACCCGACGACCGGGCAGCCCGTGCAAAGCGGCGACATCGTGCCCATCTGGAGCTACGATGAGGAGACGGGCAATTGGGCCGAGGAAGGCCAGTTCACGGCGTCCAAGAATGGCGAGCAAGGCTTCCTGATTGGCGAGCCCAACGCGCGCGGCAACCTACCCGTCAAGTTCGAGGTCAACCACTTGTCCTACAAGAACATCGACTGGTTCGATTCGGCGAGCGGCACGTGCCGATTCAGAGACGGTGGGCTGCGTATCAACCTGTCCAACTTCCCTGGAATCACCGTCACCGCGCGCATCACGGCGCCTGGGCTGGGCTATGCCAAGACAGCCTACGTGACCGACAACTTCCTGACGCTCTACAACTTCTCACGGGCCGCTACCTCGATCACGGTCCAGTTCTTCCTCGGTAATACCAGTCTCGGATCCACGACCGTATCCGATCCATGCGGTCAGACGACGAGCTTCACGCTGCAAGGCCTTCCCACCTTTGTGTCGGTTGATCTGAGTGTAAACGTGGTGTGCTCCAGTCAAGAAATCACCGCGCTGCCCACGGTCTGGCTGCGCGTGCGCAAGCAAGGTGAGCGAAACTGGCAGTGGCTGCGCATCGAAAACGGTCGCCTGCAGCAGAGCGGTCTGGAGCAGGGCGCCATCTATGATGTGATCGTCTACTACCTCGACAACGGCCGTTGGCAGACACAGAGCGAGACCATTACGGTCGAAGGTACACCGGTGAACGGGGTGATTTCCATCAGCCGTAGCTTTGTGGACAACGCCGAGATATGCAGCCGCCTCTAAGTGAGGCCCATCCTACGCCCCGTGTGGGGGAAGTCCTGTAGCAGGGCTTCCCCCTTTACCATGTGCCCCCGGTCTCCGATACCATGTTCGTGTTGACCATCATCTCAGCCCTTTTCCTCGATATGAAACGACTGGCCCTACTCCTCGTCCTCCTCGCCCTACCCGCATCCGCGCTCGCCCAAGTCGGCATCGCGCTCCGCGCGGGCACCAACGGCGCGGGCGGAGACCTCACCTTCGGACTCAACGACAAGCTCCACCTGCGCGCCAACATCGGCGTCCTTCCCTACTCCGGCACCGGATCCTACGACGAAGAAGAAGTCGGACTCGACTACGAGGCCGACATCAACGTCTTCACCGCATCCGGCATCGTCGACTTCTACCCCACCGGCAAGCTCTTCCGCCTCTCGGCAGGCGTTACCTACAACGCCACTGAGATCGACGCCACCGCGCGCGCCAACGAGAGCTACACGGCGGGCAACCGCACCTTCTCGGCCGACCAGCTGGGCTCGCTGACGGCCAATCTGGACTACGATTCGAAGCTGCAGCCGTACGTGGGCATCGGCTTTGGCAACCCGCTGCGTGCGGGCAAGGTGGTGGGTTTTGTGTTTGACGTGGGCATGTTCTACACGGACGCGCCGACGTTTGAGATGACGGGTGAGGGGATGTTGGCGCCGACGGCGGAGAGCGGTCCGGCGATCGAGACGGCGCT
>JBCDJT010000115.1:0-15972 GCA_038747545.1 Bacteroidota bacterium | reverse complement strand
GATGAGGTGGGGCCACTGGAACTGGCAGGCCAGGGGCTGGCGTCCGCGGTGAAGGCGCTGCTCGCCTACGCCGAAGGAGGTGGCGACGTGCTCCTCGTGGTGCGCGCAGGCCTCGTGGAGGCCGTCGCCGCTTGCTTTCACGTCCGCCACCCTTCGGTTTTCCACCTCGGCGACACGCTACCCGACGGGCGGGGCTTGGCAGCGCCGTGATAGGCTGGAGCTAGCGACTGGGTGCTGCGATGGCGCACCCTTCGGCTGCAGGAAAGCAGTCGATCAAGCCAACGAGGTATTGCAAGACCAAAGCCGCATCGTAGGCAGTGACCTGGCCGTTGCCTGAGACATCGGCCCGCAAGGCCGTGGCAATGTCGGGCGTTGTGTTCGTGGTAACGGCGAGCAAGATCAGCGCGGCATCGTCCGCGCCCACTTGCCCGTTGCCTGAGACATCGCCATAGGCTACCGCGCCCCGGGTCACGCTAAGCGTAGCGCGGGTTGTCGCCGAAGCCTGCCCATCGCTGGCAGAGACTGCGATCGTAAAGCTGGCATCGCCTGCGCTGAGGCCCGGCGTCCACGTGAAGCGTCCGGTAGCGTCGAGCGTGCCCGGCCCTTCGGTCAGCGTGTAGGTGAGCGCGTCGCCATCGGCATCTGCGGCCTCGTACTGGAAGGCGAACGGCTGGCCCACGGTGAGGGCTTGATCCGCGAGCACGGTGACGAAAGCCGGAGCGGTGTTGGCGGCGGCTTGCACGGTAAGCGTAGCGCTGGTGGTAGCAGAGGCCTGCCCATCGCTGACGCTGACGCTGACGGTGAGGGCTTGCCCAGTGTCGTTGGCAGCGGGCGTCCAACTGTACTGGCCGCTGGTGCCATCGAGCGTGCCCGGTCCTTCGGTCAGCGTGTAGGTGAGCGCGTCGCCATCGGCATCTTCTGCGGTGTAGGTAAACGCAAAGGCCTGACCCGCTGTCACGGTCTGATCTGCGAGTACAGCAGCAAAGGCTGGGGCGGTATTGGCTGCCGCGTCCACCGTGAGTGTAGCGCTGGTGGTAGCGGAGGCTTGGCCATCGCTAGCGGAGACGGTGACGACAAACGACTGGCCCGCGTTGCTGGCGGGCGGCGTCCAACTGTACTGGCCGCTGATGGCGTCGAGCGTACCCGGCCCGGCCGTCAAGCTGTACGTGATCGCGTCGCCGTCGGCATCCGTCGCGGTGTACGCAAACGCGAAGGGCTGCTGCGCCAGAATCGACTGGTCCGTGGCAGCCGTGGTGAAGACGGGCGCTGTGTTCGGTGCTTCCACCGTGAGTGTAGCGCTGGTGGTGGCCGAGGTTTGCCCATCGCTGACGGCGACGGTGACGACAAACGATTGGCCCGCGTCACTGGAGGCTGGTGTCCAGCTATACTGGCCGCTGGTGGCGTTGATCGTGCCGGGGCCGCTGGTCAGGGTGTAGCTGAGGGCATCGCCGTTGGGATCGCTGGCGGCGTACTGGAACGCAAAGGGGACGGCGGTAGAGAGCGTCTGGCTGGCGAGGACGGCGGTGAAGGCGGGCGGCTGGTTGGCTACGAGCCCGCGGATGCGGGGCATCAGCGTGGGGTCGAGCGCAAACGGATTGACGTTGCCTTGGTAGACCGCGATCCGGGAGGAGCGCTCCACCTCTTGGCTGGAGGGCGGGTCGGCGGCGTTCCAGGCGAGCAGCGTCTCGGCTTGCCCCTGGAAGAAGGAACTGCTCAGGCCGCCGTAGATGGTGGCGTAGTAGAAGATGGCGCGTGCCACATCACCCTTGACGGCATCGCGCGGCTCAAACGCGTTGTCGCCGCTGGTGGACCAGCTGCTGGGATCAGACGGCGGCGACGTCTGGCTTTGGGCGCCGCGGTACCACCGTACCGCCTCGGCAGTGGTCAGCTCGCCGTAGGGGTTGTTGCCGCGTGCGCTGTTGACGTTCGACTTGGACGGGTACAGGATGTGCATGTCGGAGCGCTGCGGCTCGCTGCTGGCCCCTAGCGACTGCGGCCATGTGTGCTCGGCGTTGATGCCATTGGTGAACAGGTGGCTCGACGGGTCGGCGGACGGGTCAAGCTGAACGGAGAAGCCCGTGTAGATGCCGTAGACGACGCCATTGGCATCGGGCTCCACGACCGCGTAGAGCGTGTCGCGGCCTCGGTTGTAGCCCAGCGTCTGATCTGGCGAGTAGGCCGAGGCGACGGCATCGCGCAGGGCGTCGCCAGAGAGGCCTGGGAAGAGCGTCCCTGTAGGCGCTTCATCGACGATGGTGAGCGTGGCCGTGGTCTGCGCCGTCAGCTCGCCATCAGAGACGGTGACGGTAACAGTGAAGGCCTGTCCGGCGTCGGTGGTCGCAGGCGTCCAGGTGTAGAGGCCACTGGCCGCGCTGAGGGTGCCCGGCCCGTTCGTCAGCGTGTAGGTGAGTGGGTCATTTTCGGGATCTATGGCCTCGTACGTGAAGGTCAGCGGCGTTCCCGCTACGAGCGAGCGGTTGGTGAGGGCGACCGAGAAGCTGGGGGCTTGGTTGCCGCCCCCCGTGTTGCCATCCACGCTGAAGCTGGTGGGAAACGATTGCGCAGCGCTGTTGCTGCCGCTCCAGTTGGCCGGGTTGCCGATGGCGGCCAGCAGCTCGGTGCGGGAGCCTGTGGTCGTGCCCACGTAGGCGACGTTGTCGATCTCCCCCACGGCGACGGCCGTCACGCCGTTGGTCAACCCGGCAGGCAGGGCTGAGGTGTTTGAGCTCGTAGCATCGGCCTGCCAGCCGCTCCCTTCCACATTGAGGGCGTAGACGAACGACGGGTTGTCCTCGCTGCCCGTGTAGGCCAAGAGCTGATCGCCCGAGGTGGAAAAGTTTGGCCCTGCTGGGGCATTGATGGCCACGACGGTGCCTGCTGCAAGACCGCCACCGGGCACCGTGTAGCTGAACGTCCCCTCGTTGGCTCGGAAGCCGCCTGCTGCCCGCCATCCGTTGTCCGTGAAGTGGATAGTGGTTCCCGCAGACACCGGGGCTAACGCAACGAAGGCGAAGGCGTCGGGATTGTCGGCGTTGAAGCCCACAATGGCGATGTCGCCGGGTTGCTGGGCATGCAGCGTGGCCGCTCCTGTGGTGAGGAGCGCCAGCGCGAGGAGCGTAGATCGCAAGAAGTTGTACGGCGTGTGGTGTAGGTACGCATGGCCCTGCGCAGAGCGTGGTGATGGCGCATGACCTCCTAGCCAACGCGATGGCCACAGCAGGGTTGCTAGCTAACCCTGGCCTATGGTGAGAAGCAATCGAAGAACGATTATCATTTGGTTATTGCTTTGTGAAGTGCCTCGACTTGGGAGGAGGCTCTCAGGCCGTGCGGTAGCGGACCTGCACGGCTCCACCCGCAAATTGGGTCGAGTCCAAACATACCAGCTGCCGATCGGCAGGGAGCGGGCCGAAGAGCGGGCGCCCTTGCCCGATCAAGATGGGCAGGTACGTCAGGATAAGGGTGACGGGCAGGGCTGTGCGCAGGACGCGTTGTACGGTTTGCCCGCCGTCGAGGTAGACATGCTTCGAACCCGTGGCGCCCAGGTGCTGGGCGAGGGCGAGCGGTGCCATCGACAGCACGTCGACGGAGGACGCCAACGCGCCGGGCACCGCGGGCGACCCGCTGCTCAACACCACCACGCGCTTCTCCGCGTAGGGCCATGCCTCCAGCCCGAAGCCCACCACGGTTTCGAACGTATGCCGCCCCAGCACCACCGTGTCTACCGTGGCAAAGAACGCAGCGAAGCCGTAGTCGGTGTCCTCACGGTCGAACGCCATGAGCCAGTCAAGGCTGCCGTCCTCACGGGCGATGAAGCCGTCCAGGCTGAGGCCGAGAAATACGCTGAAGTCGGGAAGGGGCATAGTAGAGAAGGGATGATGCTACCGGAGGGGAAGAACGGGAAAGGTACAGACAGCCTGGCGTCACACGATGTCACGAGCACGTGCGCTGTTGCAACCTTTGAAGCCGTGCGGCGCATAGGATTACGCCCTTACACCACACACGTCATCAACATGAACCACACCAACGACCGCGTTGCCTCCAACGAAGCCGCGTGGGACCGCGCTGCCCAGACCTATGCCGATGAGGTGGAGCGCGACATTACTGCGCTCCAGTCAGGAGCGATCAGCCTCCTCCCCGAGGAAGTGCGGTTGCTCGGCGACCTATCCGACGTAGAGCTGGCAATTCACCTGCAGTGCTCGCACGGGCTGGATGCGCTCTCGCTGCTTCACCTCGGCGTACAGCGCGTGGTGGGTGTCGACATCAGCGCCGCCATGCTCACCCAAGCCCGCCAGAAGACCGAAGCACTTGGGGCCAACGCCGAGTGGGTGCATAGCGCGGTGCTCTCTACGCCACGGTCGCTCAACGGCACCGCCGATCTGGTCTACACGGGCAAAGGCGCGCTGCCGTGGATGGACGACCTGACCGCATGGGCGCACGTTGTGGCGCGGCTGCTCAAGCCGGGCGGCCGCCTGTTCGTCTACGAAGGTCATCCGCTCACATGGGTATGGGACGAGGACGCATCACGGCACCGGCTGCGCGACGGGCGCAGCTACTTCGACGCCGAAGCCCAGGCGAACACGGGGTTTCCAGCGGCGGCCGTGGAGCGGTACACCCCCAGTAGCGAGGCGCCGCCTACCGCCTGGGAATGGCCGTGGACGCTTGGGCAGGTGGTTACGGCTACGGCGCAAGCGGGCCTGCGTGTAGAGCACCTCGAAGAGCACCCCGTCCACTTCTGGGACCACTTCCCCAACATCCCCGCCGCCGAGATGCAGCGCCTCCCGCACACCTACACCCTCATCGCCCGGAAAGCGTGAACCGGGTCTGATTATTCAGAAGGCAGCACTGCGCTTTCCGTTGTCATCCCGAGCGCAGCCGAGAAAGCGTAGCTTCACGTAGTAAACCGAAGGTTCACGGAACGTAAATCTCCCACGTTATCGTCGTGCAGTTGTTGAACGGGGGAGGTTTACCTGCGGTGTGCTTCGCGCTCTCGACTCTGGCCTGCGGCCTCCGTTCGGGATGACAACCTGGAATGCACCGTCATTTCTCAGAGCGGCTATGATCCCTCAACCCGGCAACCCGTCGCGTATGACCGTCTCCATCGCATCGGCGAAGCGGTCCAACTCTTCCAGCGTCGTGTAGAGGTTCGGCGTCACGCGAAGCCCTTCAAACTCGGGATGGATGATGCCCGTGGTGATGATGCGGTGCCTGCGCCACAGGTGTGCCCGAAGCGCTGCCGTGTCCACCCCGTCGACCTGGACGGTGGCGATACAGCACGAGTAGGCGGGGTCCAGGCTGGTGTGGAGCCGCACGCGGTCGTGCTGGAGCAGGCGCTTGGCCCAGTAGTCGCGCAGGTAGCGCAGCCGCGCCTCTTTGCGCTCGGCCCCAATGGTCTGATGAAACGTCAGCGCCTCGGCGATGGCGAGGTAGTTGGCGGCGGGGTGGGTGCCGATCTCCTCGAATTTGCGGATGTCGTCGTCCTGCTGCTCATCCGCAGCCGTGAGTGGCCACAAGTCGCGGATTTTGTCGCGCTTGACGTAGAGCATACCGGTGCCGTGGGGCGCCAGGAGCCACTTGTGCAGGCTCGTGGCAAAGTAGTCGCAGTCGAGCGCAGGTTGGTCGAACGCGAAGTGCGCAAACGAGTGCGCCCCGTCCACAATGACGGGTATGCCCTTGGCGCGTGCCATCTGCACCACTGCGCTCACGGGGAGGATCTGCCCGGTGATGTTGATGATGTGGCTCATCAAGATGAGCCGGGTGCGCGGCGTGATGTGCTGCTCGAAGCGCCGGACGATCTCGTCGGGGTCCTCGCACGGCGTGGGAATGGAAAACTGCACCAGCTTGATGCCTTCGCGCCGCTCCCGCTGCTTGAACGTGTTGATCATGCGCGGGTAGTCCTGCGTGGTCGTCAGCACCTCGTCGCCGGGCTGGAGGTCGAAGCCAAACTGGCAGATCTGTAGCCCCTCGGACGCGTTGCGGGTGAGCGCAACCTCCTCGGCCTCGCAGGCAAAGGCGCGGGCCAGGCGCTGGCGCACCGTCTCGCGCTGCGGCTCCAGGACACGCCACATGGTGTAGACAGGCGCCTTGTTGGAGTAGTCGAGGTGGCGCTTCATCGCCTCCTGCACCATCGCCGGGGCGGGGGAGACGCCGCCGTTGTTGAGGTTCACCAGCGAGCGGTCCACGGTGAACGCATGCTGCACCTGGTGCCACAGCGCCTCGTCGCGCGCGGCCGCCACCGGGTCCATCGGGGCTGTGAGGGCTTCGGCGAAGGCCTCTAAGCCTGCCGGGTTCAGCGTGGCAGCAACGGTAGGCACCGCGAGGTGGGCAAAAAACTGGCGACGGGTGGCGCGCATCGGACGTCTCGGCTTAACCATTTGTGCGCTTGCGGCGTAAACCCTGCGCAAATCAGTGCGATATTGCAATCTACCGCTCCCCATCCTGGGAAGCCATCGCCTGCTCACTTGACCTACCGTCCCCATGCCTCGCGCCCTCTGGCTTGCTCTGGGAAGCCTCACCGCCCTTGTGCTGATTGTAGGGACAGGCATGGCATGGCCGGGGGCTACAGACGATGACAGGCAGCGCATCCAAGGCATCACGCTGGACTCCGTCTCCGATCCAGGCATGGACGCCTTCGTGGAGCTACAAGCGCTCGGCGTGACGCACGTCACCGTCATTCCGTACGGCTTCACGCCGCGCAACCAGCCGAACGAGCTGCGCTTCAACACCGATGCGCGTTGGTTCACCGAGAGCGATGCGGGTATCACCACTATCGACGCCCGCCTCGACAGCCTCGGCATGCACCTCATCATCAAGCCGCAGCTCTGGCTCGGGCGTGGCGGATGGACGGGCGAACTCGCCTTCGATACCGAAGCGGGGTGGCAGCGCTGGGAGACGCAATACCGCGCGTGGATGCTGCACTACGCCAACCTCGCCACCCGCTTGGACGCGGCGATGCTGGTCGTCGGCACCGAGCTGGGCGCCTTCACGCAAGCCCGCCCCGGCTTCTGGCGCAGCCTCATTGCCGAGGTGCGCACGGTCTACGGCGGCCCGGTCACGTACGCAGGCAACTGGTACGACGACTACGATCAGGTGACGTTCTGGGACGCCCTCGACTACATTGGCGTCCAGGCCTACTTCCCCCTCAGCACTGATCCTGACCCTAGCGTCGAGGCGCTGCAGGCGGCATGGGCTGTCCATCGCGACTCGCTGGCTGCGCTCAGCAACACCGTTGGCCTGCCCGTTCTGGTGACCGAGCTGGGGTATCGCAACATCTCCTATGCGGCTGCCGAGCCGTGGCGCTGGCCGGAGCGTGGCGAGACCACCGACGCGGCGGCGGCGGCGCTCCAGTCGCGCTTGTACGAGGCTGCGTTCAGCACCTTGTGGAACGAACCGTGGGTGGCAGGCACCATCATTTGGAAGTGGCATGGCGGCCTCAGTCAACGCCAGGCGGGGCGGGCAAGCATCGGGTTCACGCCGCAAGGTAAGCCCGCCGAGGCCGTTCTGGCGCGATGGTATGGGCAGGCTGCGGAAACGAACGCCCGCGTCGGGGAGTGAGAAGAGAAACGCGCACCCGTTCGACCTCGCCGCATGCACATCGAAACCTTTACCCTGCCCAAGGCAGGCCACACCCGCGAGCAGAACGAAGACGCGTTGGCCATCGACGTCGCGTGGCCGCTGCAGGTCGCCGTCGCCGACGGTGCCACCGAGACGGGATACGCTCGCCTGTGGGCGTCGTGCTTGACCAAGGCCGCCGTCCAGGATATGCCGCTGGATCAGGCCATCGCCGAAGCTCGGCAGCGCTGGAGCGAAGGGGTGCAGCAGCAGCCCGCGCAGTCGTGGTACGCCCAAGCCAAGGCTGATGAAGGTGCAGATGCCACGCTGCTGCGCGTCGCGATTACGCCGGAGGGGCAGTGGACGGCGGAAGCCGCGGGCGACACCATACTGTTCCATCTGCGTCCGGCGGAGGATGGCGAGTTACAGGAACAGCTCCGGTGGCCCTTGGCAGAGCCAGAGGCGTTTGGCACCCATCCCGTGCTGCTGCACAGCCGCCCGCAAGCTGCCGAGCCCGCCGTCCTGCGCCACGGTGCCAGCTGGCAGTCCGGCGACGTCCTCCTCGTCGCTACCGACGCCCTTGCCGCCTGGTTGATGACGTGCGGTCCTGCCCGTGCGCTCTCGTGGGATGCGGATACCTTCTCTGCCGTGATCGAGGCGGCCCGCACGACAGGCGCGCTGCGCAATGACGACGCCACGCTGGTCGTCATCCGCCTTAGTGAGCATCCGCGTGGCGGCGACGCATGAGCTTGCCCACCCCCAGCCAGTACCAGGAGGCGGTGCAAGATCCGCCGTCCGCGTTCGTCGACCGCGACCTTCAGCAGGCCGTCCCCGACGAGACCGTGCTGGGGCTGCCACGCGCACTCACGGGCGCCTTCGCCGTCGTCTTCCCAATGCAAGTGGGCAGGGAGTGGCAGGCCGTCAAGTGCTTCCTGTCCGAAGTGCCGGGTCAAGCTGCGCGGTACGCCGCTCTCGCCAAGCACATCGCCACCCATCGCCCGCTGGGCTTTCAGCCGTTCACCTACCAGCCCCACGGCATGCGCGTGGAAGGCCAGACGCATCCGCTGCTGGTGATGCCGTGGGTAGAAGGCATGGCCCTGAACCGCTTCGTAGAGGCCCACCTCGACGCCCCCGAAACGCTGCGACGGCTTGCCGAAAAGTGGCTGACCCTGATGGACAGCCTCGGCGCCGCCCAGATCGCCCATGGCGACCTGCAGCACGGTAACGTCTTAGTGCGTGAGCGTGACCACGACATCGAACTCGTCCTTGTCGATTACGACGCCACGTTTGTGCCCGCGCTGGCTGGACGCCACAGTGCCGAAGTAGGGCATCGCAACTACCAGCACCCCGACCGCGACGCCGAGACGTGGGGCCCCTTTCTCGATCGATTCTCGGCGCTGGTGGTGTACATCGCCCTGCGCGCCCTCGCCCAGGACCCATCGCTGTGGGCGCGCTACGACACGGGCGAAAACATGCTTTTCCGCTCCGACGACTTCTACGATCCTGCGGCCTCGGTGTTGTTCGACACGCTGGCCCACGTCGATGAGGTCGCGCATGCTGTCAAACTGCTGAAAGCAGCCTGCTACTATCCGCCCGATGCGCTGCCGCCGCTGGCGCTCGTTGTGAGCGGAGCGGGCGAATTGCGTGGTAAGGCTAGCCAACGGCGCGTGCCTACCGAGGCGGAGCGCCAGCCTCAGCGTACGGCCTACGAGCGCGGGGCTGCCCCCATCCTAGCCCTAGCCGTGGTGGCCGGAGCGGTGATGCTCGCGGCTGGCTGGAGCGTCGTCGGTGTGGGGGTGCTGGTAGCGGGTGGGGCTGCGTTTGTGGGGAGTGCAAGCATTCAGCATCGCCGTCACCCCACCGTGCGCCGCACACGGCGTATCCGGTCCGAACTGGATTACGTCGCCAAGGTCCTGCAGCAGGTGGATGCGGAAGAAGCCTACCTCGACGCCGAACTCCACCGCCTGCACGACCGCCTTGACGAGCGCCTGGCGCAACGTCTCGCCGAGCTGCAGGCTGAAGTGGTGACCGACTACCTCAAGCACCACTTCATCCACGAGGCGGGCATGATTGACGGCATCACCCACAAGGCCATCGTCCGCCTCAAGAACACGGGCATCCGCACGGCCATCCACGTCACCCCTGATCGCCTCGCTACCATCCTAAGCTTCTCGCCCGAGACACGTGCGGCGCTTCTCGATTGGCGCAGCAGGTTAGAGGCGCAATACCAACACCACGTCCCGAGCGATCTGCCAGCTTCCGAAGAACGGCGGTTGCGCAGGCATCTGGATCACCGCGCCTCCACACTACGCGCCGAGCGCGAACGGCTACAGCAGCGCCGCCGCCTGCAAGCCGACGAGCACCAACGCTTGGAGCAGCGCGTGGCCGAGCTGCGCGCACCGTCGCTGCGGGCCTACCTCTTATTCCTCTTGGGGAAGGATCGTACCTAGAATATCCTCGGCGCTGGGGCGCACAAGAAACAGGATGGCGCTGTGCGGGATGATGAGGTACTTCGCCTCCCGGTAGGTGACCGTGATGGCTTCCTTGCGCATGAAGTACGCGAGGTCGCCGGGTTCGGCTTGTAGCGGGAGGTAGCGCGTGACGCTGGTCGTCTGCTTCCACGTCTCGCCCTCCGAGTACTCTGGGTTGGGCACTACGTAGCCTGGACCTGCCTTCACGACGCGACCATGCTGTACCCGCTCGCTCTCGGCCACGCTCGCCGGGAGGTACAGCCCCGCTTTCGTTTGCTGTTCGCCGTCGTCCGGTGCAATAAGGACGCGGTCGCCTACAATGATGAGGTTGTCCACAGAAAGATTGATGCGCTTGCGATACCAACAATTCGGCGCCTGCACGCTGATCCCGGAGATTGGTTCGCCGCCGCTATGGGAGCGAACAGAATCGTGTATATTGGAGCTTCACCAACCTCGCCTCGACATGGTTTTAGGCAAAGTCATCGGCACCGTATGGGCCACGCGCAAGGACGAACAGCTGACAGGCATGAAGCTCCAGATCGTGCGTGAGGTCACGCTGGATTTCGTCGAGAAAGCGAAGTTTACCGTCGCAGTCGACAGCGTGGGGGCCGGCGTGGGCGAGATCGTGCTGCTCGCGCAAGGATCCAGTGCGCGTCAGACCGACCTCACGCGCAACAAGCCCGTCGATGCCGTCATTGTGGCTATTGTGGATACGCTTGATGTGCCGAAGGCGCCTGCTGTGGAAGCGGCAGAAGCCATCCTCGCCGAGGCGGCCGCATGAACCTCGGGCGCGTGATCGGAGCGGTGTGGGCTACACGGAAAGACGCGCGCCTGAAAGGGCGCCGCATGCTCGTGCTGACCCCCTTGCGCTTTGACGGCACGCCCGCTGGCGACTACCTCGTTGCCCTCGATACCGCCGATGCGGGCCCTGGCGACGTGGTCCTCTATGCCTCCTCCAGCGAAGCCGCCATCCCGTTCAAGCCCGGCCTCACCCCCACCGATGCTACCATCGTGGGCATCGTAGAGCGCGTGGACGAGGGGAGCGGCACGTGGTATGCCGACGGGCACCAGCCAACGGGGAGCCCATGACACATCCGATGTGGATCATCGCAGTGCTTGCGCTTATCGTTGCCGCATCCGAGTGGCTCTCGCTCTACACCCGGCTCAAGCACATCGGCTCGGGGCTCCTCGTCATTGTCTTTGGCGCATTGCTCGCCAACCTCGGCGTCATCCCCACGGGCGGAGGCCCAGCTGTACCGGTCTACGACGGCGTGTTCAGCTACGTCGCCTCGCTCGGTATCTTCTGGCTCTTGCTACAAGTGAACCTGCGCGACCTCCTCCGGGCAGGCACACCCATTCTGGTGCTCTTTGGGATGGGCGCCGTCGGCACGGTCCTCGGCGTAATTGTGGGGCTGATTGTCGTTGGCGGTGGCACCGTGTTCGGAGGCGACATGCCCGCATTGGGCGGTATGTTTATCGGGACGTACATCGGCGGCAGCGTCAACTTCAACGCCGTTGCACTGGCGTTCGATGTCGTCCGCGATGGTGCGCTCTACGGCGGCTCGGTCGTGGTGGACAACATTGCCACCGCCTTATGGATTGGCGCAACGCTGATTGCGCCGAAAGTGCTGGCGCCGTGGTGGCGCCGCCGCCAGCGTGCGGCCGCAGCGAACGCAGCAGCAACAGCCATGGCGCCGCCACCCGATGAGGAGCCCATGGGTGCCGTCGATGTCGGCGTCTTGCTCACGCTGGGGGGAGTAGGCTTGTGGTTCTCGGATGTGACGTCGGCCTGGCTGGCCGGGCTGGGCATCACGCTCCCGTCCATTATCATCCTGACGGCGCTAGCGCTCATCATCGCGCAGCTCCCTGCGGCACAGCGCGTCCGTGGCGCCCACGTCTTCGGCCTGTTCGCTGTGCTCGTGTTTCTGACCGTGATTGGCGCCTACTGCGACTTGGCAGCGCTCCAAACGATGGGGCATCTCGCTGTGCCCATGACCATCTTCGTGTTGATCACGATCCTCATCCATGGCCTCGTTACTTTTGCAGCGGCGTGGTTGCTGCGCTACGATCTCGACCTAGCCGCCGTTGCCTCGCAAGCCAACGTGGGAGGCAGTGCCTCCGCACTGGCCCTCGCCAAGAGCATCGGACGCCCAGATCTGATCCTGCCCGCTGTGCTCATCGGCACCCTAGGGAACGGCGTCGGCACGTTCATTGGCTATGGGCTAGCCGTTTCGGTGCTGCCGCTGCTGGCCTGAGGGCGAACGCCCGTTCTGGCCCAAGCGCTGCGTGGCTTGTTGGCCTTGCCGTTGGTGCGGGGCGACCCGCTGCGACGGCTGCGCCGCCGGTTTATCCGCTCCCGAACCGGGCACCATCGCCTGCTGCCGGCGGTGACGGTTGGCCGGATCCTGTGGCAAAAACTCGCGCGGGATGCGGGGCGTCTCGGCGAAGCGGCCATGCTCGTTAAGCGGCACCCACTGGTTCGGCAGCTGATACAGGTACCGCCCAATGCCCCATTGCGAGGCTGCGCGCTTCATTGCGCTCGAAAGTCCTCCCTTTACCGACTCTACGTCTGTGTTCTCTGCGCCGTCCCACTTGGTCACCCACTCTGCCTGCCCGTCATCGCGCACCACCCGAATGGACAGCCCACAGAGCAATCCGCCGTTCGGACCGGGTGCAAACTCGTTGCGCCAGTTCTGCGGCCCGCACACGGCGTCAAGTCGTGCCATGATGGCTCGCGTGTCCAAGTACGCCGCAGCCAGTGCCTTGCCTGTGCGTTTGGACGTGGCAATGGGTTTCCACTCAAGATCGCGAGGAGGGAAGTAGCCCTGTAGGGCCTCAAAATCGATGGATGTCATAGCAGTACGACGTTGGGTTCTGGGTGCCAACAAACTAGGCTAGCACGGGTGACACCATCGTGTCATATGCAGAGTACTACTCAGATCACACAAAACAAAACGCCTCAGAAGGCTGACTTTAGCTTCTGAGGCGCTGAATAAAAATGTGGGCCTGGCTGGATTCGAACCAGCGACCTCTCGCGTGTGAGGCGAGCGCTCTAAACCACTGAGACTACAGGCCCATCGTGAAGGGTGCGCATGGTACGCTACGCCACTATGCGGGTCAAGGGGCTACATGGGATCTTTGCGAAGCGAAGCCGAATTGGGCTACTGTGTCGCGTGAGGCGAAAACAGGGTGCGTATGCTGGTAGCGTGTACGCGGCGCGATAGCGGGCCGCATGGCTGGAGCGCTGCGGATGGGCGCGGCTGGCGCCACAATGAGCGGCTGCGGCATTGTAGCAACCGTCTGCGCTTCAGGCAGGGCAGCAGACTCAGGCAGCGCAGCGCTCAACGTGATGCCGAGCGCCACAACACAGACGAGGAGTGAGGTCCAAGCGGCCAGGGTCGTCAAGCGTTCCGCAAATGGAGGTACTGCACAGTCTAAGTCCTCGTTCTGCAGGCGGCAGCGGAGGCGGTAGTGCATACCCGCCGGTGCCTGGATGCGACAACCATATCTGCAGAGGGCCTGCCGCAAGGACTGCAGTTCCTGCACGTGGGCGGCTACCTCGGGGTGCTGCGCCATGTAGTCCTCGAACGAGGCACGTACGGCGGGGTCCATGGTGCCGTCTACATACTCACACAAGTACTCGTCGAGGCCATCCAACAGAGGGTCGTCCGATTCGTCGTAACGGTCGTGCATGGGCGGCGCGAATGAGAGCGTAAAGAGGAGCTTCCAGGCCTATACGTAAAAGGGCCGCCAGCGATCCACCGGCGGCCCTAAATCATTCTGCTAAACGAGTTGGTTACTCGCCGCTGGGTACGTAGACGTCCTTGAGCAAGGCCTGAAGCTTGGTGCGTCCGCGGTTGATGCGGCTCTTCACGGTGCCCATGGGCAGACCTGTGATGTCGGCGATTTCCTCGTAGGCAAGCTGCTGTACATCGCGTAGTACAACCACCTCGCGGAACTCGGGCGAGATTTGTCCCAGCGCCTCTTGCACGAAGTGATCTTGGATAGTGCTCTCGGTATGCACATCTGGCGAGAACGACTCATCCGGGATCTCCACCTCGTAGTCCTCGTCGTCGCGGTTGGTGGCGTTGAGCGAGTAGATGCGGCGGCGCTTGCGCTTGCGGTACTCGGACCGCGCTAGGTTGCCCGCGATGGTGTAGAGCCACGTCGAGAACTTGGCAATGCGGCGGTACGAGTGCCGGTTGCGGTAGACGCGCAGGAAGGTTTCCTGTAGCAGGTCTTCTACCTCCTTGATGTCGCCAAGGAAGCGGTAGATGTAGTTGGAGAGCGGGTCCTTGTACCTGCTCACCAGGATATCGTAGGCCTCGAGGACGCCCTGCTGGAAATACTCCATCAGGTCCTCGTCATTCATCTCCGTCAGGGCGCGCTTCCGCATGGCGCGCACGGTAGTGGCGTCGGCGGTTTCGGTGCGGCGCTTGAGAATGCGCTGGCGGAGGGTGGGCTTAGTCGTCATAGAAGCAACCTCTTGTATGAAACTGGTCGGCCGTAGCGTGGCCAGTCAAGGGGCGATTGAAGCGAAGCGGCATCGTGTGAGATGCACGGCCACGCATGGGGGTTACGCGAGTGCTGGAGCAGGCATGAGTCGCCGCATCAGCAAGGTCAGGATCAAACGTTCATCACGCGGGGAGCCGCCTTTCAACTCATAGTCGGCCGCCAGGAGTGCGTTGAAGGCACGTTCCAGGCTGGCAGGGGGGAAGCGGCGCACGCTCTGTACATACTCTTTGACAAAGAACGGTGAGACCCCGATGCGTCGTGCCATCTCGTTATCCTTCATGCGCTTTTGCTGACAAACCGTCAGCTTCCAGAGCTTGGTGAAATAACTTGTCAGGACAGAAACGATCATAAGAGCCTCTCCACGTGATGCTGAAGCATTTTGCAACAACCGTTCCGTGATGAAGACCGCGTCGGCATAGCGATGTTGCCCGATGGCGCGTTGCAATTCGAAGACGTTGAAGTCACGCGTCTGTCCACTGGCGGCTACGACGTCGTCAGCGGTGAGCTGGGTGCGGCCACCTGCGAACGTGATCAGCTTGTCCAGCTCGGCCACGGCGGCGCGCAGGTCGGTGCCCACGAAGTCGGCGAGCATCTGCACGCCTTGGGGCTCCAGCCGATAGCCCATCTGCTTGGCGCGGTTCTGAATCCAGCTCGGCATCTGGTTGTCGTAGAGCGGTTTGAACTCGCCCCACGCGCCGTGCTGCTTGAGTGCGCGGTACGGGTGCGAGGATAAGTTGGGCTTGCCGTTGCAGATCGCCAGCACCACTGCGGACGGGTTGGGCCGCTTCGCGAACTCGGTGAAGAGGCGGTTGTCCTTCATCTTCTCGAAGTCGCGGATGACCACCACGCGGCGTTCCGCCATCATCGGGTATTGAGCGCACAATGCCAGGGCGGCCTGCGCTGTCACCTCGGCGCCGTATAAGATGTCTTGGTTGAAGTCGCGTTCGTGTGGTTCCAGCGCGGTCTCCAAGAGGAGCGTCTGCAACTCGTCAATCAGAAACCGCTCCGTGCCGTACAAGAAGTACAACGGCTGGTAGTTGCGGTGCTGCAGCGCGGTCCGCAGTTGCTCGTACGACAGACCTTTTTTCGACATCCTATGGGCGGCGGTAAGTGCGGGGAGTGTAAGTATACACCGACGCGGTGACAGCCCCCTGTCTTACGGGGCTCGGTTTTGGGACGTTCGCTGCGCTCTCTTTGGGTTTTGGGACGCTCGCGTTCGCTCGCTGTGGGTTTTGGGGGTGACAGACTAAGAGATCGGTGCCTGAGAAAAGCGCGTCAACAGGCTGAATTCACTTGACTCGGAGCTGGGGCGCCACATCTTCTTCGACCTTCGACCTTCGACCTTCGACCTTCGACCTTCGACCTTCGACCTTCGACCTTCGACCTTCGACCTTCGACCTTCGACCTTCGACCTTCGATCTTCGACCTTCGACCTTCG
>JBCDJT010000114.1:0-16308 GCA_038747545.1 Bacteroidota bacterium | reverse complement strand
CATGGTGCTGAGCCTGTACCGCCAGGGCAAGTTCCCCGGCATCGGGCAGATGTTTCGCTACACGCTGCGCGACGAGTCGAACCACATCGAGGTGTTCCGGCGCCTGCTGCTGGAGCTGGTGCAAGAGAACCCGGCCATCTGGACGTTCGCCTTCCGCGAAGAGCTGCGGCAGCTCATGGCGGAGGCCGTGGAGCTGGAAGAGGCGTTCATCCGCGACTGCCTGCCCGTAGCCGGTGTAGGCCTCAGCGCGGACGAGTTCATCGCCTACATCCGCTACATCTCCAACCGCCGCTTGGAAGGGCTGGGCCTCGAATCGCTCTTCCCGGGGCTCACCAACCCACTGCCGTGGCTGGCCGAGCTCATGGACATCCAGAAGGAGCAGAACTTCTTCGAGGGTCGCGTCACCGAATACCAGAAGGCCTCAGCCCTGGTGATGGTAGACGACGACGAACTGTGATCCCCCTGCTCTGTGCTTGCAGTGCCCGTCCCCTGGCTGGCCTTGGCCAGGGCGGGCGCTGCCCCTTTTCCCTCCGACCCCCAAGCCTAACTTGTGTAGCTCCTTATGACCTCCACTGCCCTCAACGTGGTGCGTGACCTCGAACTCAAGCGTGCCGCCCTCCAAGCCGACCGGCCCACCTTCGACGGCGCCACGCTAGCGCCAGCCCTCGACACCGACCGCTTGATCTTTCTCCGGGAAGGCGACGGCGAAGTACGCTTCGACCCCTACACGCTGGCTTCTGCCGTGGGCACCGCCTGGATGACGGTGCGGGTCGCCCTCGAAGAACCCGTCCAGATCCTCGCGTGCGCGCAGTTCACCCAGGAGCTGGTTGCCACGGTGGTGCAGCATGTGGACGCCTTGCCTAGCGAGAGCCGCCTCACGTACCCCGAGGTGGTGTCGCTGGCCGAGGCCACGCTGCTCAAGGCCGGGGCGCTGTCGGTGGCCAAGGCGTTGGTGATGCACCAAGCCCAAGGCGCCTTGGGTGACCGCCCCGCGCCCCCGCGGCACCTCACCGATGGCACCTTGCAGCTCATTCGGCGCAATGGCCAGGTGGTCCGCTGGAACGCCTCGAAGATCGAGGTGGCGGTGCGCAAGGCGTTTCTGTCGTGTGGGCTCGACTCGTTGCCCGCCGAGGAGCTCGCCGCACGCGTGAGCGAGCGGGCCACCAACTTAGGGCTGAGCTACATCCCGATCGAGACGGTCCAGGACTTGGTACAGGAAGAGCTCGTGCTCGGCGGACACACGTCGGTGGCGGAGGCCTACATCACCTACCGTGCCGAGCGAGCGCTCTTGCGGGCGCAGAGCGAAACGGCGGTGCCCCAGGTACAAGAGCAGCTGGTGGAGGTGATTGAGGAAGACGGGACGCCCACGCTGTGGGACGGCGAGGAGCTGCGCGTGCGCATGCGTATGGCTGCCGTAGGCCTCGATCTGTGCATGACCGAGCAAGAGATCGAGCAGCAGCTGCGGCGCAGCATCGGGCACGGCATCACCCGCAAGGACCTCAACACCACGGTCATCCTCAACGCCAAGTCGCTGCTAGAGCGCGATGCTGACTTCGCGCGCTTTGCCGGGCGCATCTTGCTGGGCTACATCTACGAAGAGACGCTGGGGTGGCACCTCACCGAAGACGGGCTGGCCGGACTCAAAGCGTGCCACACGCGCCGCTTCGCTGACTACCTCAAGCGCGCCATCGCCATCGAGCGGCTGTCGCCCGCGCTGCTCGACTTTGACCTGGACCGTCTGGCCGAAGCGCTCGACCCGCTGGCCGATCTCGACTTTGACTACCTCGGCCTCCAGACGATGTACGACCGGTACCTCATGATCGACAAGACGGGCGACACGGACCGCCGCCTGGAGTGCCCGCAGTTCTTCTGGATGCGCGTGGCGATGGGGCTGTTTCTGGAGGAGCCCGGCGACCGCGAGGCGCGCGTCATCGAGCTGTACCAGCTCTACAAAGACCGCCTCTTCTGCTCGTCCACGCCCACGCTGTTCAACAGCGGCACGCTCCGCTCGCAACTGTCGTCATGCTACCTCTACAAAGTGGACGACTCCATCGAGTCGATCATGTACCGCGGCATCGCCGAGAACGCCTTCCTGTCCAAGTGGGCCGGCGGCCTGGGCGGCTCGTGGACGTCGGTGCGGGGCACGGGCAGCTTCATTCGTGGCACCAACGGCGAGAGCCAGGGCGTCATCCCGTTCCTCAAGCTCCACAACGACCAGCTGGTGGCCGTCAACCAGGGCGGCAAGCGCGCCGGCTCGGGCTGTGCCTACCTCGAAGTGTGGCACAACGACATCTTCGACTTCCTGGACCTGCGCCGCAACACGGGCGACGAGCGGCGGCGCACCCACGACCTGAACACGGCCTGCTGGATCCCCGACCTGTTCATGCAGCGCATGGAAGCCCGCCAGCACTGGACGCTTTTCCGCTCCAGCGACGTGCCGGATCTGCACGACCTGTACGGCAAAGCCTTTAAGGCGCGCTACGAGGAATACGAAGCCCTCGCCGAGCGGGGCGAGATGTGGGGCCAGCGGATCGAGGCCATCGCGTTGTGGAAGGAGATGCTGCGTAAGCTGTTCGAGACCGGCCACCCGTGGATGACCTTCAAGGACCCGTGCAACGTGCGCAGCCCCCAGGACCACGCGGGCGTCGTCCACTCGTCGAACCTGTGTACCGAGATCACGCTCAACACCAGCGCCGACGAGACGGCGGTGTGTAACCTGGGCTCGGTGGTGCTCAACCGCCACTTGCTGCCCAACGGCTCGCTCGACCACGAGAAGCTGCGCCGTACGGTCCGCACCGCCATCCGTGCGCTCGACAACGTCATCGACATCAACTTCTATCCCACCGATGCGGCGCGCAACGCCAACACGCGGCACCGCCCCATCGGGCTCGGCGTGATGGGCTTGCAGTACGCACTCTACGAGCGCGGCACCGCCTTCGGCTCGGAAGAGGCCGCGCAGTTCTCCGACGAGATGATGGAGGCTATCGCCTGCTATGCCTACGAGGCCTCCAGCGACTTGGCCGCCGAGCGCGGCACCTATCAGAGCTACAGCGGCTCCAAGTGGGACCGTGGGCTGCTCCCACAGGACACGCTCGCCCTCCTGGCCGAGGCGCGGGGTGAAGCCATCGATGTGCCGATGGGAGGTAAGCTTGACTGGACGCTAGTGCGCCAGAAGATCGCGGCCCAGGGCATGCGCAACTCCAATGTGCTGGCTATCGCCCCGACGGCTACCATCTCCAACATCACGGGCACCTCGCCGTGCATCGAGCCGCTCTACAAGAACCTCTACGTGAAGAGCAACCTCTCGGGCGACTTCGTGGTGCTCAATCCGTACTTGGTACGTGACCTCAAGAAGGCCGGGTTGTGGTCGCAGGAGATGGCGGCGCAGCTCAAGTACTTCGACGGCGATGTGCAGCAGATTGAGGGCATCCCAGACGAGCTTCGGCAGCGATACCAGACGGCGTTTCAGCTAGGCGCGCCCGCGCTCATCGATGCCGCGGCGCGGCGTCAGAAGTGGATTGATCAGAGCCAGTCCCTCAATCTGTTCTTGTCCGCGCCCAACATGAAGTCGCTCAGCCATATGTACCGGCACGCGTGGCGCACCGGGCTCAAGACGACCTATTATCTGCGCACGCTGGGGGCCTCGCACATCGAAAAAGCCACTGTGCCGGCCACCCCAAAGCAGGTGGCGGCCCCTGCGCCTGTGCCTGCACCGGCGTCGGCGTGCAGCATAGACGCCTTGATCAATGGCGAAGAGTGCGAGTCCTGCCAGTAGGCTGAGGTTCAGCCGTGCTGCAGCAGATGCTACGACGACAGCGCGTACCCCCGAGACTAAGGCTGGTGATCAGCTCAGGGGTGTGCTGTGCTACCAACGGCGCAGTACAGCGGAGACGCGTTTGCCGAAGCGATCCTGGGCGCTGTGCCGTAGTTTGCGGGGGCTGTCTGTTTCTGCACAAGGGCCATCACGTTGCTGCTCTGCTCTGCCACATCGCCCGCTCGGCTGACGCCGTCTGCCCTCGGCACTGCGCATTCCCGCTGTCGTGCCCTTGGTCAGCTCGTGGTGCTGGCGCTCGCGCTCACCGCGCCCGTTGCTGCGCAGAATACACCCGGTGCCTCTAAGGATCGCCCAACGGTCGGGCTTGTGCTCTCGGGTGGGTCGGCGAAGGGGCTGGCGCACATCGGCGCCATCCGGGTGCTCGAAGCGGTGGGTCTCCCCGTTGACGTGGTGACGGGGACGAGTATGGGCAGCATCGTTGGGGGGCTTTACGCAGCGGGCTACAGCGTTGACCAACTCGACGCCATGGTCAGCAGTCAGGACTGGACCGCGCTCTTTTCGGACGCCGTTGACCGGCGGCAGGTGGCGCCCGAGATGCGTTTCAGCGAGGGGGCAGCTCTCCTCTCGCTGCCCATCGAGGACGGCACCGTCGGGCTGCCTTCCGGGTTGATCTCGGGGCAGGGGATTTTTGATCTCCTGGCTGGGCTAACATGGTCCGTGCATGATGTCCGCGACTTTGCACAGTTGCCGCGCGCGTTCGCCGCCGTCGTGGTAGACGCTGAGACGGGCGCGCCCGTCCGCCTCGATGGCGGTCACCTGCCGCTGGTCATCCGGGCGAGCATGTCACTCCCCGGCGTCTTCGCCCCCATCGAGATCGACGGGCGGCGCTACCTCGACGGAGGGTTGGCGCGTAACCTCCCGGCCGAAGATGCCCTCGCGCTCGGCGCCGATGTGCTGGTGTGCGTCGACGTGTCTGACTCAAAACAGGGCGAAGGCGAGGACTCGTTCTTCGACATCGTGGTCAACGCCGCCTTTTACCAGAGCGACCGCGGCCTTGCGGAGCAGCAGGCGCTGTGCGACGTGCTCATCAAACCCGACGTGACGGGCCTTTCGGCATTCGCCTTTGATCAGGGACCTGCCTGGGTTGAGCGAGGGACGGCTGCTGCGGAGGCCGTACGCCCTGCCCTCAATGCCCTGGCGGCGCGCCTCGGGCGCCCATCGCTCGATCAACCCGGCAGGCCAGCCACCGCCACCCACTATGCAGAGGCCCTTGTCGTCCGCGGGGTGAGTCCGCAGGCTACGCGGCTCATCCGTCAGCGCCTCGACTTGGCTTTTCCGCGCTCGCTGAGTGCAGCGGAGGTGGAAGAGGCAGTGGGGCGCGTGTACGCCACAGGCCAGTTCGACCTGATCACGTACCAGGTTGTAGAGGCCGAGGCCGACGGCGCAGCCGTCAGGAACGGGCAGCCCGTCTCCACGCTTGTGCTCGACGTAGAGCCATCGGTGGGCGACCGCGCTGGGTTTGGCTTTCGGTATGACACCAATTACAACGCAGCGCTGCTCTTCTCCCTCACGCTCAGCGACCTCGTCCGTTTCGGAAGCACGACGCAGCTGGACGTGCGCCTCGGTGAGCAAATGCAGATCCAGGCAGGCTACTACACGCGGGTGGGCCGTGACGACCCGCTTTCGGTGGCTGGGCAGGTGGGCTATTCAGGCGTGCCCATTCCTGTCTTCGAAGGGTTTGGCCGCGCCACATCTCGCGGCACCCTCAAGGAGTTCGCCGCGCGCACCTTCGCGGGTCCCGTGCTCTTCGATGCGCTGCTGACGGGGATCGGTCCCACAGCTGCGCACGTCCGCGCCCAGCCCGTGGTCGCCCCCGATAGCATTGAGGCCACGACGTGGACGTACGCTTCGCTCTCCGGCTTTGCCACCGCCGACACGCGCGACCGCACCGCGTTTCCGTCGCGTGGCTTCCGCCTCCTCGCACTCGCCGAGGCCTCGCCGGGGCTGGGGGCGTCGTTCGAACACCTCGCCGCTGATGCCGAGGGGTGGGTGCCCATCCGCGACAGAGTCACGCTCGGCGCCCGCGCTGTCGTCACGCGAGTCTGGGGCGACGACGTGCCACTCACCAAGCTCACCTTCATTGGGGGTGCCCTGGTGCCTGTGCTCCTGCCAGGGCAGCTCTTTCCCCTCCACGGGGCCGAGACCCTGGAACTGGCTGGACCCGTGGGCCAACTGGCCGCGGTGTCGTTGCAGTGGGAGGCGCGCCCCAACGTGTTCTTCCGCGCGATTGCGAACGCTGGGCGTGCTGGTGAGGGCTGGACGCTCGATCCCGATGCCTTCCGCGGCGGCGTGGGCCTGAGTGTGGGGGTGGCAACACCCATTGGGCCAGCGGAATTTATCCTCAGCGGCTCCGCCCTCGACGATGTCCCCAACATCGCCCTCACGTTTGGGCGCTTCTTCTGAATTTGGGAGTTACGATGGACGGGGGAGCAAGCCGCGCAGAGCTTGTGTGGCGCAGGCCAGGGCTGTACTTTGATGCGGCCTGCAATGTCCCCGCGTGCGCTGCTCATGACCCTGTTTGGCTTTATTCCGGTCCGGCTGATCGATCTGCTTGAGATCGCACTGGGGGCGTACGTGCTCTACCGGCTGTACCAGCTGATGCGCGGCACGATCGCGGTGCAGATCTTCCTGGGGCTGGGGGCGCTCTACCTGGTACGGGTGGGGTCTGAAGCGCTCGACATGACCATGTTTCCGGTCATCTTTGGCGCCTTCAGCGACGTGTTTTTGCTGGCCGTGATTGTGCTTTTCCAGCCGGAGATCCGCCGTGTGCTGCTCTTGATTGGGCAGAACCCACTCGTCCGGCGGCTCGTACGTAAGCCTGTACAAGACGAGCTGGTGGCAGAGATTGCCGAGGCCGTGCAGACCATGAGCATGCAGCGCATCGGCGCGCTGATTGTGTTTGAGCGGACGAGCGGCCTGCGCAGTTACATCGAAACGGGGTCGCCAGTAAACGCTACGCTGACCTGCGATCTGCTCGTCACCATTTTCTTCGCCCAGAACCCGTTGCACGACGGCGCCGTCATCATCAGCAACGGCATCATTGAGGCGGCGCGCTGCATCTTGCCTGTGTCGAGCACCTCCAAGCTCAGTACGCTGCTCGGCCTGCGCCACCGTGCGGCCGTGGGGCTCTCGGAGCAAACCGACGCCTTTGTCGTGGTGGTCTCTGAGGAGACAGGCCGAATCTCAATTGCCGAGGAGGGCAACCTGACGCACGTGGCGCCCCAGAACATAGAAGCTGAACTCAAACGCGGGCTCACGGCCAACACCGTGCCGCCTGCTCCCGCAGAAGCATGAGTGGACTCCTGCCGCTATCGGAAGACCGCAAGTTTCGCGGGCGCCGCGCACGGCTGGTGAAGCTACTGCGCGAGAAGGGCATCGCCGACGAGGCCGTCCTGGCCGCCATCGGTCGCGTGAAGCGGCATCGGCTGGTTGAGTCGGGCTGGCACCAACGTGCCTACCACGACGAGGCGCTGCCGCTCGGCGACAGGCAGACCATCTCGCAGCCGTTCACCGTAGCTACCCAGTCGGCGCTGTTGCAGGTACAGCCCGGCGCCCGTGTGCTCGAAGTAGGAACAGGGAGCGGCTACCAAGCCGCGGTGTTGTGCGAGATGGGCGTAGCCGTGTATTCCATCGAGCGCGTGGCACCGCTCCTGGCGCAAACGACAGAGCGCCTTCGTACACTGGACTACTTGGGCGAAGGCGCTGGCAAGGTGTGGGCCCGGCTGGGCGACGGTACGCTGGGCTGGGCTAACCAAGCTCCATTCGATGCCATTGTGGTCACCGCGGCTGCTGTCGGCGTACCCGATGCGCTGCGGCGCCAGTTGCGCCTGCCCACGGCGGATAGGCCGGGCGGACGGCTCGTGATTCCCGTGGGCGATGCGCGTGGGCAGCAGATGCTCCGGCTCACCCGCATCGGCCCCGCATCGTTCAGCGAAGAGCCGTTTGGCGCTTTTGCCTTCGTACCCCTCATCGGCCAAGCCAGCGGCGCTCGGTTCCGCGACCCGTGAGAGGCGGGCAAGGCATTCAGGGATTCCACCACAGGATAGTGCCCAAGCTGGCCCGATTATCGCCCGGAACGCATGAGTCCAGTCTGTTCGAAGAAGTGCGCATGAGTATCGTCAAGCATCTGTGGCTGCTGGTCGTGATGGCTCTCGGAGGCATCGCCCCGGCAGCGCTTGCACAAGACCGACAGTGGACCATTGCTGACATTCGTGCGGACCGCGACGGCGATACCATGCCCGACGCACGGGGCGACACCGTCTACGTGGTGGCCACGGTACAGGTGGCCGTAGATGTGATCAGAGCCGAGCCCCGCATCACGGTCCTCCACGATGGCACGGCGGGCGTCATGGTGTTAGGCGTGCCGGCAGGGCTCACGCTGCGCGAGGGCGACCTCGTAGCCGTGACGGGGTTCGTGAAGCAGAGCCAGGGAAACACGTTTCTGCAAGCGCTCCAGATAGAGGCGACCGGGCAGAGGGGCACGCTGTATCCGGCGACCACGGTCGCGCTAGAGCGCGAGCAACTTGAGGCCTACGAGGGGCAGCTGGTGAAGGTAAGCGGCTCGCTGGTGGGCATGGGCGACGTACCCAATGGGCGCTATGTCACGCTGGGCAACGAGCGCAGCACCATTGTGGTGTTCGCCTTCGAGTCGGGCACGACGGGCCTCTCCTTCGAGGACCTTTCGCTCGGCTCGCACATGACCATCACGGGTATCGTGGGTCAGTTTGACCGGGAGGCGCCCTTCAACGCGGCCTATCAGCTATACCCGCGCAGCCAGGATGACCTCAGCGTGTCGCTGCTGCCGCCCCGCTTCTTCCTCATGCTAGTCATCGGCGTCTGTGTGACGGCCCTGCTCTCAGGCCTGTGGATCTACCTATTGCGCCGTCGTGTGCAGCAGCGCATGAATGAACTGGAGCTCAGTGAGGCGAGGTACATGCGGCTGTTCGATCACGTCACGGTGCCCATCGCCATCCATGCCATCGAGGACAAGAAGCCTATACTTGTTGAATTCAATGAGATAGCCGAGCAGGTCTTCGGGTACAGGGAGGACATGCTGCACGGACGATCATGGTTTGATCTCTTGAGCATACCCGGCAGACGGCTCGCCGCCCTTCACTTTCGCGAGGTAGAGCGTGAGCAGCGCGGGGTCGCTGCCTTCGAGATGCGTGTGGCCGATGGCAGCTTGCACCTGTTTGAGGTGCGGTCGGTAACGTTCGACGAGGGCGGGCGGCAGCTGATGCTGTCTGTGGCGCAAGACATCACGGAGCGCAAGGCCTATGAGGACGGCCTCATTGCTGCACGGCGCGAAGCCGAACGCCTGACCCAGCTGAAGTCGCAGTTTCTCGCCAACATGAGCCATGAAATCCGCACGCCCCTCACGGGGATCATCGGGTTTGCCGAGATCCTGACGCAAGAGCTGGAAGGCGATCCGCGCGAGTTCGCCAGCATCATCCAGACGAGCGGCGAGCGGTTGCTCGAAACCCTCAACTCCGTGCTGGACCTCTCCAAGCTCGACTCCGGGCAGCTGCGTACGCATGTGCACGCCTTCAACCTCATCACCGTCACCGCCGACGTCGTAGAAGCCTTGCAGGCCCTGGCCATCAAGAAAGGCATCCATCTCGTGTTCGCCGCTGACGTGCCTGCGCTGGAGGTGGAGTCCGACCCGGCGCTCGTGACCCGCTTACTAAACAACCTGATTGGCAACGCGGTGAAGTTCACAGCTGAGGGCAACGTGCAGGTGCGAGTGCGCGAGGCCCAAGACATGGCGGTGATTGAGGTCGAAGACTCTGGCATCGGCATCAGCGTGGACTTCCTGCCCCACATATTCGACGAGTTTGCGCAAGAGTCAGACGGGATGACACGCGACTACGAGGGGAGTGGCTTGGGGCTCGCCATCTCCAAGCGGCTCGTCGACCTGCTGGACGGCACCATCGAGGTGGAGAGTGAATTGGGCAAGGGCACCACGTTCACCATTCACCTGCCGCGCCGCGTGGCGTCCGCTGCATCTGCGCCCGCACGGCTGCCGCGTTAGGTCGCGGCAAGCTGTTCGGCAAGCGTTTCCCACTGGCTGTAGAGATCCTGTAGCTCGCGCTGTGCCGCCTCGTACGCCGCTGTGGTACTCCGCATGCGCTCGGCATCGTCGTACAGCGCTGGGTCCGCCAGCTGTGCCTCCAGGTCGGCCTTGGTGTGCTCCTGCTGCTCAATCATGGATTCCACGTGGCTCACGAGCTGCTTGAGCTGACCGGGCGAGAGCTGATCGGGAGCTGCAGTACGGGGGGCGGCCTTCTGGTGCGCCCGCCGCGCCTCCGCTTCGCGTCGCTTCTGTTCTTTCGTCTTGGGCCCGCCGGAGCGTTTCGCCTTCGGTTTAGTCGCTGCTTTGACGGGCGTTGCTGTAGCCGTCTCGTAGCGGCTGGCGGTACCGTGCTCTACCTGCCACTGGTACTCGGTGTAGTTGCCCAGGAAGGCGCGCACGCCCTGGTCCTGCACGCGCCACACCTGCGTTGCGATCTGGTCGAGGAAGTGGCGGTCGTGGCTGACGACGACGAAGGCGCCGCTGTACTGCTTCAGTGCTTCGATGAGGACGTTGATCGAGGCGATGTCGAGGTGGTTGGTGGGCTCATCCAGGATGAGGAAGTTGGCGGGGCGGAGCATCGTGCGCGCCAAGGCCACGCGGCTCCGCTCGCCACCCGAGAGCACACGGATGGGCTTGAAGACGTCATCGCCGGTGAACAGGAACGCGCCCGCCAGGCTGCGTAGTTCGGTCTCGGTCTGGCCCTGCGCCTCTTCCTGCAAGGCTTCGAGGATGGTTTGCTTCGGGTCGAGCGATTCGGCTTGGTGCTGCGCAAAGAAGCCGGTTTCCACGTGGTACCCTTCCTTGCGCGCCCCGTCGAAGGGCTCGCTGCCGCGTAGGATGCGCGCCAGCGTTGACTTGCCTGCGCCGTTGGGGCCGAGCAACGCAATCTTATCACCGCGCTCGATGGCTACGGGCCCAGCTTCGTCGAACACCTCGACGGCGCCCTCGCTCGTGCGGTACGTCTTGCTGAACGGCGACAGCTCCAGCACCACCTTGCCCGATGGCCGCGGCTCGGGAAACCGAAAGTTGACCGTCGACATCTCCTCCAGCGGGGGCAGCAGCCGTTCGAGGCGTTCCAGCTGCTTCACGCGGCTCTGCACCTGCCGTGCCTTAGTGGCCTTGGCCCGGAAGCGCTCGATGAACCGCTCGGTCTCAGCGATCATCCGCTGCTGGTTCTCGTACGCGGACCGCTGCAGGGTGCGTCGCTCCTCGCGCTCGGTCAGGTAGAAGCCGTAGTTGCCCGCGTACTCTGTCACCTGCCCGCGCTGCAGCTCTACCGTGCGGTTGATCATGCGGTCGAGGAAGTAGCGGTCGTGACTGACGATGATGACCGTGCCTTGGTACGTGACGAGGTACTGTTCCAGCCAGTCGATGCTGTCGATGTCGAGGTGGTTGGTGGGCTCGTCGAGCAGCAGCAGGTCGGGGCGTTGCAGCAGCATCTTGGCCAGGGCGACGCGCATGCGCCAGCCGCCGGAGAAGGTGTGCAGCGGCCGCTCCAGGTCCTCCACCGCGAAGCCGAGGCCCATCAAGATGGCTTCGGCTTGCGCCTGCGCGCGGTGCGCTTCTAGCGTCGCCATGCGGGTGTGGATGTGCTCCAGGCGGTTGAGCAGGCGCGTATAGCCGTCGCTTGTGTGGTCGATGCTGCCCAGTTCCTCCGTGATGCGCAGCTCCTCGGCCTCCAGCGCCTGCACCTCGGCAAACGCCGTCATCGCCTCTTCCAGCACCGTCGTGTCCTGGGCGATCTCTTGTACGTCTTGCTCCAGATAGCCGAGCGTGGTCGAAGCGGGGATGGCGACGTGGCCCGCGTCCGTGTCCTGTCGTCCTGCCATCACGCGCAGCAGCGTCGTCTTGCCGGCGCCGTTCGGCCCAATCAGGCCCACGCGCGTGCCCGGCGTGACGGCCCACGAGACGTTGTCGAGAATGACCTGCCCGCCGAATGCGAGCGAGACGTTGTGCAGTTGTAGCATGCCGCCCGAGCGTCAAGACTTATCATACATGACGCTAAGATACACAGTCCCTGAGGAGGTACCTGTGCGTTCGGAAAGGATTCGCCGATCACGGATGAGCCTCAGCGACGTAGCGGTACGTCACGTGGCCGTGCCGACCGGGGAGCGCAAGCAAGAGCGTGAGGGGAGCGCCCACGGTCTCAAGTTGGTAGAAGGTGTATACAGCTTCGCTCGTCCAGCCCCCGGCGTAGTCGAGCGTGAGGCGAGAGTCGTTGGCATCCAGCGACCATCGGCCCGACTCGTTGCAGCATCCGCCTATCCGCTGCTGGACGAATGCGCCGTTGGGGATGAACGTCAGCACCTCCACCCTATCCGCTTGATCGAGCACGTGCCAGACGCCATCGTGCGCATCGTTGATGGCGTCGAGGCGCCACGCCGTTTCAGTAAAGCGGTCGCGGTCGGTCTCCGAAGCACCTTCGCTCGGACCGATCAACTCGCAACCGACGAAAGCGGCAATGCACAAGAGCAGGGCAGCGAGGCGGGGCATGGTGGCTACATGTGTGAGGGCGTGTGGCTGGGTGTACACGTGGTGGTTGCGAAATAGCTAAGCGGTCAGGCATCGACGGTAACGTGCCACTCCGGCAGGATGCCTTCGCGCAGCAACTCGGCGGTCAGGCGGAGGAGGCGGCGTTGCTCGGGCCAGCGTAGGTGCTGGGTGGCGGCATCAGGCGGGAGCCAGGCGAAGGCGTCGTGCTCGTGGTTCAGCACCGGGTCGGCGGGGAGCGGCGCGGCAAACGCAGGGATGACGTTGACGCGGTCGGCCCTGGCCTCGTAGAACATATTGACCGAAGGCACCGTCCAGAGTGCAGCGAGCGGGTGGCCAGTTTCCTCTTCTACTTCGCGTAGGGCGGTCTGCCATGCCGCTTCGCCGGGCTGAATCTTTCCGCCGACCATCCGCCACTGCCCGGCGTATTTGACATCCGAGGCGCGGCGCAGCAGCAAGAACTCGATGTGACCGTCTACCTCGCGATACAGGTATACATCGACGACGCGAACGGTGACGGCGGCAGCCATAGCGGGCAAGAAGGTGTGGGTAGGTGAAACAGGAACGCCTACACGCGCCGTTGGATCAGCATCTCTGTGAAATCACCTGCAGCATGGAACGTCTCTGGAGCCCGTGGCGCCGCGCCCACCTCGAAGCCGAAGGCCAACGCACTACAACTGCTGGGGAGGGGACGCTGTTCGAGCGCCTCGCCAATGCCCATGACGACGAAGCCAACCTGATCGTGTGGCGCGGCGCGCAGGTGTTCGTCATCCTCAACAAGTACCCGTATACCAACGGCCACGTGATGATCGTGCCCTACCGCCCCGTGACCACCTACCAGGCTCTTTCGGCGGATGAGCAGATCGAAATCGCTGGTCTCATTGGGCGATGCATGACCTGGCTGACGGCCGCGTTCCACCCCGATGGCTTCAACGTAGGGCTGAATCAGGGCTCAGCCGGAGGCGCGGGCGTGCCCGATCATCTCCACCTGCACATCGTGCCCCGTTGGAGCGGCGACACGAATTTCATGCCTGTGACGGGCGGGACGAAAGTGATTCCCGAGGCGCTTGATGCCACCTACCGCAAGATCAAGGCCGCCATTGCCGCCGCGCAACCAGAGGATCAATAGCCTGGGGGGAAAGTTGCAGTTCAGACCAACGTTCTACCCGTCATGGCCGCGCCCAACGACACATCTGAAGCGACGCTGAGCGCGCCGAACGGCGATGCCGCGCCGCCGCAGTCGATCTCGAAGGCGAGCATCATCTGGCCTATTCTGTTCAGCCTCACCGTACTGGCTGTACTGGGTTACTTTACCTACGATGCCGAGGCGTACCGGCAGATGGCCCAGGCCGTAAACGCCTGGATGATTGGGCTGGTGGTGCTCTCGCTAGTGATCCGTATTGGGTTCGGCGCGTGGCGCATGAGCTTCATCTCGCGCGGCCGTCTCACGCTCTGGCACGGCCTACGGGTGCAGCTGGCATGGGACTTCTTCTCGAACGTCACCCCCTCAGCCATCGGTGGCGGCCCGTTTGCAGCGTACTTCATGGCCAAAGACCGCGGCATCACGGTGGGCGAGGCCACGTCGATCCTGCTCTTCGCGATGCTGCTCGACCAGTTCTTTGTCATCGCCTCCATCCTCGCCGTGGTCATTGCGGCGTTTTACATGGCGGTGGTGCCACCCGACTTTGGCGCGCTGGGCGGAGCCGCCATGTGGTTTTTCTTCGGCGGATTGATGATCTACACCGTGTTCTTCGCCTACGTCACACTCGTCAAGCCCGAGCTCATCGAGCGCATTGCGCAGTGGTTCGTGCGGTTCAAGTGGCTGCGTCGGTACGAAGGGCGTGTGCAGCGCGAGGTGGATCAGCTGAAGGCCAACGCCCGCGTGCTGCGCAGTGAGTCCGCCGGGTTCTACCTGAAAGGCGCCCTCTTGACGGCCGCGTCGTGGATTGCCCGCCCGGCGCTCGTGGTGCTCATCATCCTCAGCGTCTTTCCTTCGGTGGACGCCATCCTGGCGTTCATGCGCACACTGGCCATGCTCTTCGCCAGCATGATCATGCCTACGCCCGGCGGGGCAGGCGGCGTGGAGGCACTCTATTACGGCTTCCTGAACGACCTCATGCCCATGGCACTCGTAGCCCCGACCCTCTTCGTGTGGCGCGTGCTGGGGTACTACCTCTTCATCGGCCTGGGCGTGTTTGTGACCACGCGGCAGGTGCAGCGCGCCATCAGCCGCCGCCGCTCGGCCCCGGCTGCGCCCAGCACTGGCGATGGGGCCACCGTCCACGCTGGCGTGGTCGATGCCGAGACGCTCAGCCACCCCAAACCTGCCCCCAACGATCAGCCGCGATGACCGACGACGCCCTCGATCCCTTTGCCGAGCTACGCGCTGCCGTCATGACGTACGATTTTCGCGAGGTGCAGCCGAGCGTCCGCTTCGGTACCGCCAGCGATCGCTATGCTGGATGGATTGGGCAGATCTATCCCGAGTCCTACACGGACGCCGTCAAGCCGCGGAAGAAACGGCTGGGCAGCCAGTCGTTCGAGGAGCGCACGGTGCCCGTCGCCTCCGTAGCCGACTACTTCCAGCATTTCGGCGTGCTCGAACTCGACTTCACCTTCTACCGCCCGCTCCGCGAAGCCGACGGGGAGGACGCCAACACGCTGCACGTGCTGCGGCAGTATGCCCAGCATGCGCCGCCCGATGCGCTCTTCCTGCTCAAGGCGCCCAGCACGTTCTTTGCGCGCACGCTACGCCGAGGCCGCAAGCCGAACGTCACGTACGAGCCCAACCCCGACTTCCTGGACGCTGAGGGCTATGCACGGCGCTTCCTGGAGCCTGCGCTGGAGGTGCTGGGCGAGCAGCTCATCGGCGTCATCTTCGAGCAGGCGTACATGCGCGTGCAGGACAGCCCAGCGCCCGATCAGAACGTGGCGCACCTCGACGCCTTCTTCCGCGCCATCCCCAACGCTGTGCAGCCGCACATCGAGCTGCGCTCGCCACACCTGCTCGAACCCGTCTACTTCGACTGGCTGGAGGCTGCTGGCATCGGCCATGTATTCAGCCACTGGACGTGGCTGCCGCCCATCCGCGAGCAGTGGGCCATGAGCGGCCAGCGCCTCACCGCCGCCGATGGCAACATCGTCGCTCGTCTACTGACGCCGCTGCGGCTACCGTACGAGAAGGCGTACGCCCAAGCCTATCCGTTCGACAAGCCGCTCGAAAGCATCACGTCCTCGGCGTGGGCGCGCAACATGGTCCTCGACGCCGTAGCGCTCACCTACAAGGCTGACCTCGCCGGGCAGGTGCTTAACCTGATCGCCAACAACCGCGCCTGGGGCAACGCGCCCCATCTGGCCCAAACCATCGCGCTGCGTATCCTGGACGAGGAAGCCCGCCGGATGGGGTGAATGAGAGCTCAGTGAATGCACCCTAGATACACTGATCCGAAGGATTGCTCGGCGAAGCGAGAAAGCTCCTCATTCACCGATGGATGAATAAACAGGCTGTATGGCATTGAGTCGCCAACAGGCTGGGTCTCGTTCGGCTTCCAGTCATCTGGGTGAGGAGGATTTGTACAGAGAAAATTGTACCGGAGAGAGGCCCACAGTGCAAACCCCAATTCGACATCTGAATCGGCGTCATATCCAGATCCTTCACCAGCCTTGACGTACTTTTCAGTCAAACCTAGAATTTCCTTGAACATCATTGCACAACTGTGTGCGGCAAGGTCAGCTAGCTGAATACCTCTTATGGTTTTTGAGTCTTGCTCCTAGGTACACGACAAAAACCGTAGCGTCCGTCGGAAGGCTCGTTGCTGCCCTGTAGGGTTGAGCAGCAGACGCCGCAGATGATCCAGGCCATATCGAAATACGCTACAACGGCGACGGCCATCACGGGCACGCCTGATCT
>JBCDJT010000113.1:0-16395 GCA_038747545.1 Bacteroidota bacterium | reverse complement strand
GCGAGCCGCACCACCTGCTGGCCGTAAACCTGCTGAAGCCGACGGCGCGTATCTAGCAACGCGGCCATCTGCGCTTGCAGCTCGGGCAGATGAAACGGCTTCGCTACATATGCGTCAGCCTTCGCCTCAAACCCCGCCAGCCGATCCCGCTCCTCGTTGCGCGCCGTCAGCATGAGCACCGGTACGGTTTGCAGCGTCTCGTGCGCTTTCAGCCTGCCGAGCAGATCTAGCCCGTTCATCTCGGGCATCATCACGTCGGAAATAATGAGCGCGGGGTCGACTTCGCAGGCCTTGCGGAAGCCCTCTGCGCCGTTCGCCGCGTCTACCACATGGTACCGCCCCGACAAGCGCTCGCGGAGGTATGTGCGCAAGTCCTCATTGTCCTCCACCACGAGCACCGTCGGGCGCTCGCCTTCGCCCGTGGGCTGGGGCGGCGGGGCGACATGTATAGCAAGTTCTTGCGCAGGCACCGGCACCCCGTCGCCGAGCGACACAGCCGGAAGCGTTACGACCTCCTCGGGACGCAGGTGCGCCCGCCCAAGCGGCAGGGCGATGCTGAAGGTGCTGCCTTTCCCTACCTCGCTCGCCACAGCCACCGTGCCGTGATGGGCTTCTACGAGTTCCTTGACCAGCGCCAGCCCGATGCCCGTGCCCTCGTACGGCTGCGCCTGCCCATCAGCGACCTGATAGAACCGATCGAACAGATGCGGCAAGGCCTCCTGGGTAACCCCACATCCTGTGTCGCTGACGGTTACCCTAGCGTGGGTAGCATCAGCCGTGACAGACACTATCACCTGGCCGCCTTCGGGGGTAAACTTGAACGCGTTGCTCAAGAGGTTGGTGAGCACATGCTCCAGCTTCTCGGCGTCAACGTAGACCGGTAGCACTTCGCGCTCAGCCTTGACGACCAACGCAATGAGGCGGCGCTCACTCACCGAAGCGAAGTGCCCCACCACGCGCCGCGTAAACACAACCAGGTCCTGGCGGCTTGCTTCCAAGCGTAGGTGGCCCGCATCCAGCCGCGTCAGCTTAAGCAGTTGCTCGATCAGGCGATGCAGCCGACCCGCGTTGCGCTGGGTGATAGCGAGGTGGTCACGGAGCAGGGGGTCAAGGCGCCCATACCCACCGTTGAGCGCATGGCGGATAGGGTCTTGGATAAGCGTCAGCGGTGTGCGGAACTCGTGGCTCAGATTGGCAAAGAAGCGCGTCTTGGCTTCGTCGAGCTGCCGGAGTTGGGCAGCCTGGGCGGTGAGCTGTTCATTCTGCGCGATGACCTCGGCTGAGCGCGCGCGCACCTGCTGAGCCAGCACGCGGTTCTGCCGCCGTACGCGGTAGGAGCGCCATCGGCCATACCACAGCATGAGCGCCACAACCAGCCCAGCATACAAGCCATACGCCCAGGCCGTCTGCCACCACGGCGGCAGAATCGACACCACCAGTTCGGCGGGCGGGCTCCACGCGCTTGCACTGTTGGCCGCCTGCACGCGGAAGGTGTACGTCCCCGGCGACAGCCCCGCAAAGGCCACACGCCGCTCGGCCCCGACCTCGACCCACGCGTCCTGCACGCCCTCGAGTTGATAGCGGTAGCGGTTGCGGTCGGGGTTGGCGAAGTGCAGCCCGGTGTACGCAACCGAGAAGACGTGCTGCTCATGCGTCAGCCGGAGGTTCGCCCTTTCGGCAAGTCCTCCGCTGAGGCCTTCGCCCAGTAGTACCGAACCGTCCTCTTGGACCTGGGCAGCTTGCCCCAGCACATGCACATCTGTGAGGGCGATGCGAGGAGCTATCGTCTGTTGCCGCAGGCTATCTGGATGGAAGACCTGGAAGCCCGAGGCCCCGCCAAAGGCCAGCCGTCCATCGGCGAGGCGCGCGCAGGCATTGCCCACCACTTCGCCGATGCGCAACCCATCGCCCGCGTCGAAAGCGGTGGCCGTACGGGTGCGTGGGTCAAACTTAGCGAGTCCGGCATTCGTGCCGAGCCAGAGTATCCCATTGGCATCAGGGACGATGCAGCGCACGTCATTACTGGGCAGCCCATCGTCTACGGTGTACACCGTGAACCAACCCGCATCGGCGTCATCCAGCACGTTGAGGCCGCTGCCTGTCCCCACCCAGAGTGCGCCATCGGCATCCTCGTAGAGCGCACGCACCTGGTTGCCACTCAGACTGCGCGGCTGCTGACGATCCGCGTGGTAGCGTCGTATGGCTTCTCGCTCGGGATCTAGGCGGATCAATCCGCCCTCGTTGGTGCCCAACCACAGCACGGCAGGCATCGACGGGCGCTCGTAGACCGTCAAGATGGGCTCGTGAGCCACCTGCGCCCACGCCGCCGACCGTGCAGCATGGACCCTGAAGTTGCGGGTAGCACCACCGACACCGTTTTGTTGGTTCAGCCCTACCCACGTCCCCAACCACAGCGTTTCGGGCGCACCTGGTGCAATGTGAATCGCCATGATGCCATCGTTCGTCAACCCCTCAGGCCGTTGCCGATTGCTCACGAACGTCTGCGTCGCCCCCGTCGCTAGGTCTACGGCATGAAGCCCTCGGCTGTCCGTACCTACCCAGAGTGTTCCGTCCCCCGTCTCAGCCAACGACCGGACGTGGCCTTGGCTGGCATAGACTGGGGCGTAGGCGTCTCGGACCGGGTCATAGTGGTCTACGCCTCGATCAGACCCGACCCACAGTCCCCCGGTGCGACTGGGCAGCATGGAATAGACCTGTTGCCCTGCGAGCGTGCCGCGGCTCCGAGACCGTTGGCTATGGTGCGCGAACCGTGTGCTTTGCGGGGCCAGCCGGTTGACCCCGTCCCGCGTGGTCACCCACACGACCCCGGTGTGGTCCTCGATGATGGCCGTGACGTTGTTGTTACTCAGGCTGCCCGCATCTGCGGAGTCGTGCGCGTAGTGCGTGACCGCTTCGGTCTGGCGGTCCACGACGTAGACGCCGTGCGCCCACGTTCCTATCCACAAGCGGCCGCGTCCATCTTCGTGGATGACCTTGACAATGGCATCAGGAGCTATCCACGTGTACTCGCGGAGCAACGCTTGGGTACTTGTACTGATGCTTTGCATGCGCCCATCCCACATGCCCGCCCACAGGGTGCCGTCGTGGTCTTCGGTGAGCACGGTCGCGCCATTCCAGTTCAGCCGCCGGCTCGCCTGATGTGCCTGCTGCGTGTACCGCTCAAACGTGCGACTGGCAGAAACGTATCGGCTGATGCCGCCCCCCTGCGTCCCTATCCACACGGTGCCCCGTTGGTCAACGGTGATGGCATGGATGTGATCGCTGCTGAGGCTCGTCGTATCTGAGGCGGTGTGACGATAGCGCGTAAACCGGCCTGTTGTGCTCCCGAGCCGATTGACGCCATTGCTCTCGGTCCCTATCCAGATGTCCCCTTCCTGATCTTGTGCAATCGCGGTGACAACGTCCGCGCTGAGGCTGGTGGGGTCGTTGGGGTCGTGGAAGAACGTTGTAAACGTCTCGGTGCGGCGGTTGAACCGGCTGAGCCCGCCGCCGTACGTCCCCACCCAGATCGTGCCATCCCGGTCTTCGAACAGCGTCCACGCCCAGTTGCTGGGCAGTGACGTCGCGTCGCGTGGGTTGTGCTGGAATGTGGTGAACGCATAGCCATCGTAGCGGACCACGCCCGCGCCCGTCGCAAACCAGAGGAAGCCCTCACGGTCTTGCAGGGCGTCGTAGACGGCAGCGCTCGGCAGGCCGTCAGCGGTGCCCAGGTGATCAAACGTACGTGTTTGTGCCGATACAACTACGCTCGCTATGCTCCATACTGCGGCGCACGCGAGCCAACCGAGCACCGATCGGTGGAGGCGCATAGGGTTGGGAGATGGTAGACGTCTACTGCTATATAACGTGAGGCCACCTCAATACACACGAAAGCAGGAAATAAAAAGTGGGGGGAGCACTTTTCACCTGCTGCCCTGGCTAGCTCTGCAGACGGTAACCCTGCGCCTCCACACTGGTCATCGCTTCCCGCTGCTACCGCTCGCCGCCACCTGTCCATGCCTGGTCGGCGCATCAGGTTGGCTTGTGTATGCCCTCCTACGTACCGGCGCACCTCTAGTAGGCGTGCAGATGGGCTGGTTTCGACGTCAGCTTCTTCAGCGGCGGAGCAAACTGCGTCAGCTTCATCCCCTTAACAGCTACCTTGTACTCCTCCAGCGTGGGCGTACGCCCCAGGATGGCAGAAAGCACGACAACAGGCGTAGAGGCGAGCAATGACTCGCCTTTCTTGCGATCTGAATCCTTCACCACGCGCCCTTGGAACAGGCGGGTGGACGTGGCCAGCACCGTATCGCCTTTCTCGGCCTTTTCCTGGTTGCCCATGCACAGGTTACAGCCCGGGCGTTCGAGGTACAGGATGTTGTCGTACTCGGTGCGTGCTACACTCTTCGGCGCCGCGTCGTCGAACTCAAACCCAGAATACTTTTGCAGGATCTCCCAGTCGCCCTCTTCCTTGAGTTCGTCGATGATGTTGTAGGTGGGCGCGGCGACCACGAGCGGTGCCTTGAACTTGACGTTGCCGTAGTGCTCTTCAAGGTTCTTGAGCATTTTGGCGACAATCTTAATGTCCCCCTTGTGGACCATACAGGAGCCTACAAAGCCCAAATCCACGTGCTTGGTCCCGCCGTAATACGACAACTCTCTGATCGTATCGTGGGTGTACCGCTTGGACACATCCTCATTATGAACGTCGGGGTCGGCAATCATGGGCTGATCGATGATGTCGAGATCAACCACAAACTCGGCGTAGTATTTTGCATTCTCGTCAGGCGCGAGGGGAGGCTTCACCCCGGTCCGAATCTCTTCGATGCGCTTGTTCGCCTTGTCGATGAGGCCTTGGAGCACCTGCTTTTCATTGTCCATCCCCTTATCGATCATGATCTGAATCCGCCCCTTGGCGATTTCAAGCGATTCGATAAGCGTATCGTCTTGCGAGATACAGATGGATGCCTTGGCCTTCATCTCAGCCGTCCAGTCCGTGAACGTGAAGGCCTGGTCAGAGGGCAGCGTGCCGATGTGGACTTCGATGATGCGTCCCTGAAACACGTTCTCGCCCTTGAAGTGCTTCAGCATCTGGGATTGGGTGGCATGGACCACATCTCTGAAGTCCATGTGGTCCTGCATCTTCCCTTTGAACGTCACCTTCACCGATTCTGGAATCGGCATTGACGCTTCTCCGGTGGCCAACGCCAGCGCCACGGTGCCCGAGTCAGCACCAAACGCGACGCCCTTGGACATGCGGGTGTGCGAGTCGCCGCCGATGATGATCGCCCAGTCGTCGATGGTGATATCGTTGAGCACCTTGTGGATGACATCGGTCATCGGGTGGTATTTGTGCTCGGGGTGACGCGCCGTAATCAGCCCAAAGTCGTGCATGAATTTCATCAGCCGCGGGATGTTGGCCTTTGACTTCCGATCCCACACCGAGGCCGTGTGGCACCCCGACTGATAGCCGCCGTCTACACCCGGTGAGATGACCGTGGCGGCCATCATTTCCAGCTCCTGCGAGGTCATGAGCCCCGTGGTGTCCTGAGAGCCGACGATGTTCACTTTAACGCGGACGTACGATCCGGCATGCAAGGTCGCGCCCGAGGTACCCACGGCGTTCTTGTTGAAGATCTTCTCCACGGCGGTGAGGCCTTGCCCCTCGTGCGAGACCTCTTTGGACGGTGCAAATACTGGAGGCACATCGATGCCCAGCGCCTCGGCCGCAAACGCTTGTAGCTTCTTGCCGAATACGACGGCGTAGGAGCCACCGGCTTTCATGAACTCCATCTTCTGGGGTGTGAAGGCGGAGGAAATATCTTTCAGTTCGTTGCCGTTTTCGTCGTACAGCTTTTTGGTCTTGGTGTTGACCACGAGCACGGTACCCGTATCCACGGAGTACGTCTGCTTCAGAACGGGCTCCCCCTCTTCATCGACGATGAGCTCGCCGTTCTCGTCGGTCTGCTTGACCCAGTTCTTCAGGTCAATCCCGATCCCTCCGGTCACACCGACGGTGGTCAGGAAGATGGGGGAAATGCCGTTCGTCCCCGCGACCACTGGCGCAATGTTGATGAAGGGCACGTAGGGGCTCGCAGGCTTGCCAATCCACAGCGCCACGTTGTTCACGCCCGACATTCTGGACGAGCCGACGCCCATGGTGCCCTTCTCGGCGATGAGCATAACGCGCTTGTCCGGGTGCTCCGCCTGGAGGTCGAGGAGGGCTTGCTGCTGTGCTTTGTTGTGCTCGAACATGCACTGGCCGTGCAACTCCCGGTCGGAGCGGGAGTGCGCGTCGCTTCCCGGCGAAAGCAAGTCCGTGGAAATGTCGCCCACGCCGGCTACGAAGGTGACCAGCTTGATCTCTTCCGGCAAGTCGGGCAGCTTGGTGAAGAACTCAGCTTGGGCATAGCTCTCCAGGATATCTTTGGCAATCTCACTGCCACGCTTGTAGGCTTCAGCCAGGCGGTCTGTATCCGCGTCGTAGAGGAAGACCTGCGTTTTCAGTACTGCTGCTGCGTCTTCCGCAATCGCCTGATCGTCGCCCAACGCCAGATCCAGAAGGACCCGTACCGAAGGACCGCCTTTCATATGGGAAAGTTGTTCCAAGGCAAAGGCGGGCGATATTTCTTTCACCTTGACCTGCCCCGTGACAATGTCCTTTAGGAACGCAGCCTTTACCCTCGCCGCACTTGTAGTTCCTGGTAGGACGTTGTAGATGAAGAAATGGAGCGAGTCCTCGCGGAAGGGACAATCGACATCCTTGATCTGAGCAATGATTTCTGCGATCAGTGCAGCATCGTCAATAGGCTTTGGATGCAATGATTGCTTCTTGCGCTCTTCTATTTCCTTCAGGTAGTCGGCGTAGAGACCCATGAATTCCGTCGATAATCAAGTATGTCAAGAGGTTGGCAAAGGTACAAAAGCTGGAGCAGGGTTGTCAGCTATCAGCTAAGTCTGCCGTTTGGAGGACAATCATAGTGCCACAGTCTCACTGTTGTGGTCCTCGTTAAGGTGTGACGCGCATTGGTATCGAGGCTCCGCACGTACAGGATCTTACCTTCCCGTACACCGCCTATCCGTGGGATGGACGTTCCAGCTGCGCTGTTTGGTTTTGGGCCGTATGTAACGGTCTTGCGTATGTGGCGTTTCAATTGGCGAGCGCCGGATCTGCTGCATGCCGGGATATTCATGGTCGCTGCAACACCGCAAAAGCAGCAGGGATTTCCGCGCGCGCCGTTGGCTGTGCCTAAAGCGCGCATTGGGCTAGATGGCAACGTTGCACGCTTGCCCAGCAAGCCAGCAGCCCCGCGCCATGCGTGGCGTGGAGTAGCCCCACGTAGCTTGTCCATCTTTCGTGACGAGGATAATGCCACCTGTCGCAGGCGCGCCCGACGGACTCTGCACCGTCTGAGCCATATGCTGGAGCCGTACGCGGACCAGTTCCTCGGCCGAATTGGCGGCTCCCGCTTCCCACACAGCACGACCACACAACAACACTGTCGCAATAGCCTCGCCCCAGCCCGTTGCACTCGCTGCCGCATGCGACGTGGCGTAGAAGCCTCCGCCCGGTAGCGGCGAGTCGCCGACGCGGCCTGCCGGACGGTACGGCGTGCCACCTGTGGACGTAGCGGCAGCTAGGCTCCCCTGCCCGTCGCGCACGACGCAGCCGACGGTGCCACGCGGCGCCCGGAAGCTGTCGCTGGTGTGGTAGCGGGCGGCCTCGCGTAGGGCCTCGAACCGCGCCTGCTCACGCGGATGGATCAGCATGGCCGGATCGACGGGCGTGTGGCCGTGGCGTTCGGCAAAGACTTCGGCGCCGGAGCCCATCATCAGCCGGACCTTACCTTGACCTTCGGTGCGCACCGTGTCGGCAATGCGGATGGGGTGCGGGAAGCGCGTGAGCCCAGCTACCGCGCCGAAGGTATGGGTGCGGCCGTCCATCAGCCCGGCGTCGAGCTCTACCGTGCCTTGATCGGTGAGGACGGCGCCGCGCCCGGCATCAAACGCGCCATGGGCCTCCATCGTGGCTACGACCTCGCGCACCACCTCCACGGCGGGCGCCCCGGCTTCGAGCAGGGTTCGCCCTCGGCTGAGGGCCTGCCGCAGGCCGTCACGGTGATCGTCCAGCGCTTTGTCGGGGATATCCCAGGCTCCGCCATGGACGAGCAGGATGGGGCCGTCGTAGCCGGCGGGAATGGGAAGCTGGTCTGTGTGGGTGGGCACGGCGGAAACGAAGCTGGTGGTCGCGGGTCTTGAAGATGCGCCCGTGCTGCCGTGGTGTCAATCTCAACGCTGCTGTAACTCTGGGCGGAATGCTCTCGTCAAGAGCGCGAGTTGTTTTTGCTGACCCATCACCTCCCCGATGCCGAACGCCCAACGCCTCCTCACGCTATGCTGTCTGATTCTGTTTGGCGCTACTGCCCTCTCAGGCTGCGGCGAGGCCCAATCCAAAGAGCCCGACGAACCCGAGGTCATCCCCGCCATCCCCGTTGAGGCCGCTGTCGTCACCCGAGGTGACATTTCGGCGCACTACATCGGCACGGCGTCGCTAGAGGCCGAGGAAGAGGCCAATGTGGTGGCCAAGGTGGGCGGGATTGCCGAGGAAGTGCTGGTGGAGGAAGGCGACTACGTGAACAAGGGCGATGTGCTGGTGCGTCTGGACTCGGAACGCCAAACGCTGGAGCTGGCGCGCCAGGAGGCGACCTTGCAGAAGCTGAAGCGCGAGTTTGAGCGCAACGAGGAGCTGTTCAAGAAGCAGTTTGTGAGCGCCGAGGCGTACGAGCTGTCGCGGTCGAGCTACGAGCAGCAGCAGGCTGCCTACAACCTCGCCAAGCTGGACGTCGAGTACGCCAACGTGGTCGCACCCATCAGCGGCATCATCTCGGCGCGGATGGTGAAGACCGGTAACATGATCCAGATGCAGACGCCCGTCTACACGATCACCGACTTCGACCCGCTGCTCGCCGTTATGAATGTGCCCGAGAAGGAGCTGACGAAGCTGCGCGTGGGGCAGGCCACGCGGGTGCAGGTGGACGCGCTCCTGGGCGAGGCCTTCACCGGCCGCATCAAGCGCATCAGCCCCATCGTGGATGCGGCCACGGGTACGTTCAAAGTGACTATCGAGGTGCGGGACCGGACGCGGCGCCTCAAGCCCGGCATGTTTGGGCGCGTGCAGATCGTCTACGACACGCACGAAAACGCGCTGCTCGTCCCCCGCGACGCGGTCATCACCGAAGACAGCGAGTCCAGCGTCTTCACGGTTTCGCCCGACGGTATTGCGATGCGGCAGATGGTGCAAGTCGGCTACGTGGACGATGCCTACGTCGAGATCGTGTCGGGCCTCTCGGATACGGATCAGGTCGTCACGACTGGCCAAAGCACCCTCCGCGACAGCACCGTCGTCGAAGTCATCCGCTAGCATTGGCCATACGACCAGGGGTGTCCTCCCGAGCGGCTGCCGCGGGCCAGGGTCGAGAAACCGAAGGTTACGGCACGTAAATCCCCCACTTTGAGGTCGTGCAGAGCGTTAACGGGGGAGATCCCTCGACTTCGCTCGGGATGACAGTTTTAATCGTTGCGTTTCACTTCAATGACATGCCTCTTCGTTCGCTATGAAACTCGTTGAAGTGGCTACGCGCCGCCGCGTGACCATCGCCATGTTTACTGTGGCTATCCTGCTCTTCGGCTCGGTGTCGTTGTCGCGGCTGAAGGTGAACCTGCTGCCCGACCTCGCCTACCCGACGCTGACCATCCGCACGGAGTACGCGGGCGCGGCGCCGCAGGAGGTGGAGAACCTGATCGCCAAGCCCATCGAGGAGGCGCTGGGCGTCGTCAAGAACGTGCAGAAGCTGCGCTCGGTGTCACGGACGGGCCAGGCCGATGTGGTGCTGGAGTTTGCGTGGGGCACCAACATGGACTACGCCAGCCTGGATGTGCGCGAGAAGCTGGACGCCATCCAGCTGCCCCTGGAAGCCGACCGGCCCGTCCTGCTCCGCTTCGACCCCTCGCTCGACCCCATCCAGCGGTACGGCCTGTTCATCACTAACGATCCACCAGATGCCAATGGTACCATCCGCACCGCGAGCCTCACCAGTACAGATAGTGATGCGTATGACGACCTCAAAAGCCTGCGCCGCTTCGCCGACGAGGAGTTGAAGAAGGCCCTGGAGTCTACCGAGGGCGTGGCGGCCGTCAAGATCAGCGGCGGACTCGAGGACGAGGTGCAGGTCTACATCGACCAGCAACGGCTGGCACAGCTGAAGCTACCGATTGAATCGATCACAAGTGTCTTACGGTCGGAGAACGTGAATCTGTCGGGCGGGCGGCTGGAGCAGGGCGCGCAGCAGTTCCTCGTCCGCACCGTCAACCAGTTCCGCACCGTCGAGGAGATGGAGGGCGTGGTGGTCGCCTCGCGGAGTGGCGCGCCGGTCTACCTGCGCGACGTGGCGACGGTGGAGATGGGCTTCAAGGAACGCGAGTCGATCACCCGCATCGACGGCGTGGAGGCGGTGGAGGTCGCCATCTACAAGGAGGGCGATGCGAACACGGTGGCGGTGGCGCGGGCGCTGGAAGGGCGCATGGACTACGTCAACCGCCTCTTGCCCGAGGGCATGGTGCTGCGCAAGGTGTACGACCAGTCGACGTTCATCGACCAGGCCATCAGCGACGTGGTCAACGCCGGGCTCATCGGCGGGCTGCTGGCGATCCTGATCCTCTACTTCTTCCTGCGCGACTTCGCCACCACGTTCATCATCTCGCTGTCGATTCCGGTCTCGGTGGTGGCGGCGTTTAACCTGATGTACGGCGCTGATCTGTCGCTCAACCTGATGTCGCTGGGCGGGCTGGCGCTGGGCATCGGGCTGCTGGTGGACAACGCGATTGTGGTGCTGGAGAACGTGGCACGGCACCGCGAGGCGGGGTTGAGCAGGCTGGAGTCGGCGCGGCGCGGCACCAGCGAGGTGGGCACCGCCATCATCGCCTCCACGCTGACGACGGTGGCGGTGTTCTTCCCGCTCGTCTTCGTGACGGGCATCGGCGGCCAGCTCTTCCGCGATCAAGCGCTCACGGTGACGTTCTCGCTGCTGGCTTCGCTCGTGGTCGCGCTCACGCTCATCCCCATGCTCGCCTCCCTCGGCGACAAGCGCAAGGCCGCCGACCTCGTGGCCCCCGAGCTCACACCGCCACGCACGGCGTTCGGTCGCGGGTTGCGGAAGATTAGACTCGGACTCACCGTTGAGATACCAGCGTTTGTCGGCTTCGTGTTAGTGAATGCAGTGAGAGGTCTCGGCTGGCTGGTGGCGAAAGTATTCAGCCCGTTCGTGTGGGCGTTCAACAAAGGCTACGACGGTGTGCTGGCGGTGTACACGCCGTCGCTGCGGTGGGCATTGCGGCACCGCGCCGTGGTCGTGCTCAGCGCGTTCGGTATGCTGGCGGCGTCGCTGACGCTGGTGCCGTCGCTGGGCATCGAGTTGATCCCGCAGATGGCGCAGGACGAGTTCACGGTGCAGTTCAAGCTGCCGCCTGGCACACCCATCGAGCAGACCGACGCGCTCCTGGCCGACATGCAGACCACGGCGCAGAGCGTGGAGCAGATCCGCATGACGTTCGCCGCCTCGGGCTCAGGCAACCGCATGGATGCCAACCCGGACGAGGGCGGCGAGAACTGGGGCGAGCTGCAAGTCGCGCTCCAGCCCGGCAGCGGCGACGCGGGCGAGGCGGCGGCCTCCGCACAGCTGCGGACCGCGCTGGCGAGCGTCCCGGGCGTGCAGTACAAGTTTGAGCGGCCCACGCTGTTCTCGTTCAGCACACCCATCGAGGTCGAGGTCGGCGGCTTCGACCTGGGCGACCTGCGGCGCACGTCACTGGCACTGGCGCAGCGCATGGAAGAAACGGGCCGCTTCGACGACGTGCGCTCGACGATGGAAGGCGGCGCGCCCGAGGTGCAGATCCTCTTCGACCGCGAGCGGGCGGCGGCGCTGGGCGTCCCTGTCCACACCATCGCAGATCGCGTGGTGAGCAAGGTGCGCGGCGACGTGGCCACGCGCTACTCGTGGCGCGACCGCAAGATCGACGTGCTGGTGCGCGCCCGCGAAGAGGATCGGCTATCGGTGGAAGGCATCCGGCGGCTCATTGTCAACCCCGAGAGCGACCGGCCCGTCCCGCTCGAAGCCGTGGCCGACGTGCGCATCAACGTGGGGCCAGGCGAGATCCGGCGGGCCGGGCAGCAGCGCGTGGCCGTCGTCACCGCCAACCTCGCGTACGGCGACCTCGGCTCGGCCACGGAGGAGATCGACCGTCTGATCGCGGGCATCGCGTTGCCCAGCGGCGTGGTCGTGCGGCAGGCGGGGCAGAGCGAGGAGATGAACGCCAGCTTCCGGTCGCTGCTGTTCGCGCTCGCCCTCGCCGTCTTTCTCGTCTATCTGGTGATGGCCTCGCAGTTCGAGTCGTTCCTGCACCCGTTCGTCATCTTCTTCTCGATCCCGCTGGCGCTCATCGGCGCGATCTGGGCGCTGTGGCTCACGGGGGCGACGGTCAGCGTCGTCGTCTTCATCGGGCTGATCTTGCTGGCGGGCATCGTGGTCAACAACGCCATCGTGCTCATCGACCTCGTCAACCAGCTCGTGGCGGACGGCAAAGACACGGTGACAGCGCTGATGGAAGCCGGACGCCTGCGCCTCCGCCCCATCCTGATGACCACGCTGACGACCACGCTCGGCCTACTGCCGCTCGCGCTAGGTGGCGGCGAAGGCGCCGAGATCCGCGCTCCGATGGCTATCACTGTGATCGGCGGCCTCGTCGTCTCCACCGTGCTCACACTCGTCGTGATTCCGGTGATGTACTCGCTCGTCGCCCGCAAGCAGAGGGTGGCATCGGCATGAGCACGACTCGCACACACTTTCCCGTTGTCATCCCGAGCGAAGCCGAGGGATCTCCCACTTTGGAGTTGTGCAAAACGATAACGGGGGAGATCCCTCGGCTCTGGCCTGCGGCCGCCGCTCGGGATGACAAGCTGAGGCATCCTAGCATTTCTGAGAGCACAACCGAGCGCACGCGAACCGCCAACGTCGATCTCGTGGCCAGGAGCGCGCCGGGAAGAGCGGACGGGCAGCGTTCAGCTAGCGAGCTACAGCATCACGCTCTGAAATACGGTCAACCTGCAAGCTCGCTAGGTGCGGATGTGCGCGCCGGGAAGTCCGCTGTGCGTTTGCGAGATCGACAAGCACTTTTGGTTCGTTTTGGTGCCATCAAAATGAACGTCAATATGAACGAAGCCCCACAAGTCCGCACTAGCACTCCGCCAAGGGCAGCAACCCAACCCACGTCAACCTGATGACCCTAGCCGCCCTCAAACGCCCCGTCACCACGATGATGGTGTTCGTGTGTCTGATGCTCGTGGGCGCCATCGCCACGCAGCGCATCCCGCTGGAGTTCTTCCCGGACATCACCAACCCGCAGGTGGACATCGACATCCCCTACCCCGGCGGGACGCCGCAGGAGGTGGAGCGCGAGATCGTGCGGCCGATGGAAGAAGCCCTCGCTACCATCTCCGGCGTGAGCCGCATCCGTGCTAACGCCAACGAGAACAACGCCAACATCGTCCTCGAATTCCCGATGGGCGAGGACATGAGCCTGCGGGCACTGGAGGTGCGCGAGAAGATCGACGGCGTGCGCGATCAGCTGCCCAGCGACGTGGAGCGCATCTACGTGCGGCAGTTCTCCATCAGCGACGTGCCCGTGCTGACGATGCGCATCTCGTCGGAGCGCGACCTCTCGGGCGCCTACGAATTGCTCAACCGCCGCATCAAGAACCGCATCGAGCGGCTGGACGGCGTCTCGCAGGTGGAACTCTACGGCGTCAACCCGAAAGAAATCCGCATCGAGCTCGACGCCGGACGCATCGCGGCGCACCGTGTAGACCTCGGGCTGCTCTCGCAGACGCTGCAGCGCAGCAACTTCAGCGCCACGGGCGGTCGCATCAGCGATGCGGGCAAGCGCTACGTGGTGCGCGCGATGGGCGAGCTCACGACGGTGGAGCAAGTCGGCAGCCTGCCCATAGGCCAGGGCGGCCTGCGCGTGCGCGACGTCGCCAACGTGGTGTACGACGACCCACGCCTCGAAGAGGGGCGCCACCTCGACGGCACCTACGCCATCGGCATGAACATCAGCAAGGAAGGCAGCGCCAACACGGTGGAGGTGGCCGACCGCGTCATGGCGGAGTTCGAAGCCATCCAGGCCGACCCTGAGCTGGACGGCGTCTCGCTCTACTTCATGGAGAACCAGGCCGAGGGTATCGTGCAGTCGCTCAACGAGCTGCTGAAGTCGGGCGCGCTAGGCGGTGTGCTCGCGCTCATCGTGCTGTTCTTCTTCCTGCGGCAGTGGGCGCCGACGCTGATCGTATCGCTGGCCGTGCCCATCTCCATCGTCATCAGCGTGGGCGCGCTCTACTTCGCGGGCATCTCGCTCAACATCCTGAGCATGATGGGGCTGATGCTGGCCATCGGCATGCTGGTGGACAACGCCGTGGTCGTCACGGAGAGCATCCAACGCGTGCAGCAGCAGATGCCCGACGCGCCGCGTGAGGCGACCGTTCGGGGCGTCAAGGAGGTGTCGATGGCCGTCATCGCGGGCACGCTCACCACGGCGATCGTCTTCCTCCCCGCCATCATCAGCCCCGCCGATGAAGTGACGCTCTACATGAAGCACGTCTCCATCGCCATCTGCGTGGCGCTGGTCGTCTCGCTGGTGATCTCGCTCACGGTGGTGCCCATTCTGACGTCGCGCATCACCCTCAAGCCGAAGGCCGAGGCCAACTACGTGGATAGGCTGGAGGGGTGGTACGCGCAGCGGCTGCGCTGGCTGATCGGCAACAAGCGCTGGAGCGTGCTGCTGGTAGTCGGCACGCTGGGCAGCGTAGCCATCCCCGCTTCGCTCGTAGACATGGACTTCTTCGCGGGCGGCGAGGCCGGGCGGTCCATCCAGCTGCACTACCACATCAATGGCAACTACCAGATCGAACGCGTGGAGGCCGCTGTCGACGAGGTGGAGGCCTACCTGTTCGAGAACGAAGAGGCGTTCGAAATTACGTCGGTCTACTCGTACTTCGAGTCTGGCTATGCGGTCTCGACCCTCACGTTGACCGACGGCGATGCCATCGACAAGGGTACGGAGGAGATCCAAGCGCTCATCCGTGAGAACATGCCCAAGCTGGCCGTGGGTAACCCGACGTTCAGCTGGCGGTCCGGGCGGAACGCGGAGCGCACCAGCTTTGTGGTGCAAGGTGAGTCGAGCGAGGTGCTGGCCGAACTCACCGTCGAGATCGCGCGCGTGCTGGATACCCTACCCGGCTTCACCGACGTGCGCTCCGATGCCGAGGCAGGCCGCGAGGAGGTGCGCATCGCTGTAGACCGCGACCGCGCCGCGCAGTACGGCCTGAGCACGCAGCAGGTGGCGAGCACGGTATCCTCAGCCATGCGCGGGCAGAACCTGCGGCGCTTCCGCACGCCCGACGGCGAAGTCAGCTTCCGCATGGAGTTCCAGGGCGCCGACCAGCAGTCGCTGGAGGACTTGCAGAACCTCACCATCGCCCCGGGCGCCGATGCGCCGGTGCGGCTGGCGGCCGTCGCTAACTTCACCTCGAAGGCCGGACCGCGCGGCATCTACCGCGAGAACCGCACGACGATGATGCGCATCCGCGCCAACCTGGACGGCCTCACGACCAACGAAGCGCGCGACCAGATCCGCACCGTGATGGCACAGTTCGAGCTGCCCGACGGCTACGCGTGGGGCTTCGGCAGCAGCTTCTCGGACGAGCAGAACTCGGAGAACATCATGCTGATGAACCTGCTGCTGGCGCTCATCCTAATCTACCTCGTCATGGCCGGGCTGTTCGAGTCGCTGATCCACCCGGCCGCCATCTGGTCGTCCATCGTCTTCGCCGTGGTGGGCGTGTTCTGGTTCTTCCTGATCACCGGCACCACGTTCTCGGTCACGGCGTGGATCGGCGTGCTGATCCTGGTGGGGGTAGTGGTCAACAACGGCATCGTGCTCATCGACCACATCAACAACCTGCGCGCCGAGGGTATGCCGCGCACGGATGCCATCGTGCGCGCCGGGCGCGAGCGACTGCGGCCCATCGTGATGACGGCGCTGACGACCATCCTCGGCCTCATCCCGCTCTGCCTCAGCAACACGCTCATCGGCGGCGACGGCCCGCCCTACTTCCCTATGGCCCGCGCCATCGTGGGCGGCCTGGCGTTCTCGACCGTGGTGACGCTGGTGCTGCTGCCCACCATCTACATCTGGCTCGACGACCTGCGCTACTGGGGCCGCCGCATCGCGCATGCCGCCACGACGTGAACAACAGGTCGTGCGGCCTACTTCATCGCGTCGATG
>JBCDJT010000112.1:0-16417 GCA_038747545.1 Bacteroidota bacterium | reverse complement strand
GGGATGATCTGCATCGGCGCTTGGCCTGCGAGCAGGTTGACGTTGCCGCTGCCGAGCGAGAAGCTGCCGTCGGTGCCCACGCGCAGGTCGCTGAAGGCCAGCGCCTCGGTGTTGGGCGGCCGCGTCTGCCCAGCTGCGCACGTCGTGGCGGTGCCCGTGCCTCCGGCGCTCGCCGTCGTGGAGGAGCCGCTGCCGCCGCGCATCGCAAAGCTGGTGTGCATATCGCCCGACATCGTCAGCGTGAGGTCGGTGTTGTCGATGGTGACCGCCACGACGTCCACCGTGAGCGTGAGCGTGCCCTGCGTGGCGCCGCCAGGCTTGAAGAGCGGGATCTGCTGCGGCTCGGCGAGGCTGGCCTTGCCCGCGATGCCTTCGGTGCCGATGCGGAGGCTGTCGAGCGCGATGCCGAAGCCGTCGCCCACGTTCGGGAAGTCCAGCAGCCCGCCCATCGTGAGGCGGAACCGCTCGGGCGTGTGCTCAATCATCAGGCCGCCCTCGTCGTTGAGGTCGAGCGTGGCGGCGCTGCCAATGGGCAACCCGCCGCCCAGGTGCGCATCGCTAGCCGTGAGGCTCCACGACTGGCTGCTGACGTCGTACTGCCCCACCAGATGCAGCCCCGCGTTCTGCGACGCCCCATCCGATGTCACCTGCCCAAACACGCCCGAGTACAGCGCGCCCGAGAAGGCGTACGTGCCCGCCGATACGTCGATCTGCAGCCCACCGATGCGCAGCTCCGTCGCCGCATCCGCCGCGCCGATGGTGAACGACGCCACGGCATCGGCTTGGGGCACTGCGGCAAACTGCGCGGACAGCGTCCCGGCGTTGATGACCACGTTGGCCAGCCCGTCCTCGTCGAACGTCACCGTTGTGGGCAGCGCGATGTGGCCGAGCTGGCCCTGGAGGTCAAGCTGCGCGGTGGCCGTGAGCGTGTAGCTCTCGCCTGCTTGCGCGTAGCTCACGCCGAGCAGTTCGAGCGGCAAGCCGAAGCGTTGCAGGCTGAGCGGCGCGCTGGAGAGGTCGGCGGTGAAGGCGCCGCCCTGCACGGCGAAGCTGTCGTCCACGTCGAGCGCGAAGGTGAGCGGGATGCGCGGCGCGGCCGTGCTGCCCGTGGCGAGGCTGGCCAGCACCAAGTCGACCTGCTGGCCTTCGGCGGTGCCGAGGCGGCGCAGGGTGTTCTCACCATCCGGCTGACTCACTTCGACGGCCCGGTTGCCGTCGGCGTCGGGTGCGAGGTCGAGGAAGGCGGTGGCGACGGTGGGCAGCGGCAGCTGCTCGGGGATGGGCAGCACGGCCAGCACATCGCCGAAGTGGAAGCCGTCGGTGTTGTAGTAGGCGACCTCGGCGTCGTCATAGATCAGCCCAACGCGGCCCCCGCTCACGGACGGCGTGCCCTGCGCGGGCAGGCTCAGCGTGAACTGGTCGAACGCGGCGGAGACGCTGTTTTCGAAGTCGGCAAAGCGCAGCGCGGCCGTGGCGGCGCCGTCGAGCGTGAGTGCGTTGCCCGTCAGGACGGCGCCCGCGGCTACGTCGAGGCGGAGGTGCGCTTGGTCGGCGGGGGCGGCGCTCCCAAACGGTGCGATCTGCCAGTCGAACTGGTCGAGGTCGGCACGCAGCGCAAAGCTATCGCTGAGGCTGATCGTGCCCGCGCTCACCTGCCCATCCGTCGCAATGCCGACCTGGTCGAAGGCGACAGCGATCTGCGTCGAGTCAGAGGTGGCGAGCGTGCTAGTGCCCGTGGCCGTCAAGCCAGCAGCGGTGAGCGTGGCCGTGGCGATGTCGAAGCGGAAGAGCGGCGCCTGCGCGGGGTATTGCCACGCGGCGTCGCTGAACGTGATCGAGGCGCCGTCGCCCGCCAGAAACGGCCCGTTGGCGTCGATGCCCAATGCGAGCGCGCCAGTAGCGGTGGCGTTCTGGAAGCCTGCGCGGTTGAGCGTGGCGGTGGCTTGCCCGTCGAAGACCACAATCGGGTCCGGGCTGGTCTCGAACATCAATGAAGCATCGGAAAGCGCTATGGAGGCGGGTCCCACGCGAAACGCACCGCAGCTGCCTGCATCCGGCACGGTGCCCGCGAGGCCACCCGTCGTGCCGAGCGAGGCCGTGAAGTCGATGGCGCATGGCGTCTCGGGGTTGTCGTTGCGCGTGAGCCGCCCGTCGAGTGTGATATCCACGCCTTGCTGCCCATCGGTGATGCCCAGGCTGCCCGCGACGTCGGTGATGCCGATGTCGAGCATGGCGAGCGTGAGCGCCGGGTCGGGCGAGCCCACGACGTACGGAATCACGGTGCCCTCGACGAGGCCGTTGCGGAACGCGGCGTCCTGCACCGTCAGACCCACCTCGGCCAGCGAACCGCCCTCGAAGCCCTTCATGGCCACCTCGAAGTCAAAGCGCGGCGCCCACACATCGATGGTCGCGCCGCCAAACCAGTCGAGAGACAGCCGATTGATGCGAGCGGCCAGCGGCGTGAGCGTGACGCTGGGCAAGTCGAGCCGCGCCACCTCGTCGTCGAACGTGGCGGAGAGCTGGTCGAGGATCAGGCTGCGGTCCGTGAGGCTGACGGTGCCGAGGTCGAGGGCGAGCCCATCGGTCACAGCCAAGTCGGCAGCCATCTGGAGGTTGAACGATGGTGCCCCAAAGTGGGCACCAAAGGAGAGCGCGGTGATTTCTTGGATGGCGAGCGCTGCCGGGCCGAGCGTGAACGTGCCCAGGTCGGCGTCTTCGTCTGCGGTCCATTCGACGAGCTGGAAGCCGCTCTCGGTCACACCAACCGTGGCGGAGAGCGTGAGCGCGTCCTTCTCGCCGTCGTTCAGCACGAACTGCGCCTCGGCCTGCATCCTGAACGACGCGCCGGAGCCCGGTCCGCCCCACAGCGACTCGAGCGTGACGTCTTGCACACGCAGCACGGCGCTGCTGGCACGCGCCTTCGCTGGCATGATCGCCACTTCGCCCGACACGGCGACGGTCTGGACCTCGGCGCTGAAATTACCCAGCGCGTCCACCGTCAGCGTGAGGCGGTTTTGCGCATCGGCGGTGAGCGGCGTTTGGTTTGGCCCGTACGGCGCGCCCGTCAGCTGCAGCGCGAACACATCGCCGTCGTTCACTTGGCACGCCACGCCGAGCAGTTGGATGGGCAGGTTGTAGGGTAGGAGCGCTTCGTCGCCCGCCAGCGCGTCGGTGGCGAACGAGCAGGCGCGCACGGCTTGCTGCTGCGGGTCCCACGTAAACTGCGCCAAGTTGACCGCCACCTCGGTGCCCTCGCCGTTGACCAGCACGACTGAGGGCGCTCCGGCGAGCGGCGTGTAGGTGGTGGTGCCATCGGGGTTGAACACGACGGTCGTGCGCGGCTCGTCGGCCGTGCCGACGTTGAGGGCGAGGTCGGGCGTGAGGCGCAGCGTGCCGCTCGGGAAGGCGCTGGCGCCGGGGTCAGGCAGGCCTTCTTCTTCTTCCATGAGCGGTCCGGGCATCTCCTCCTCTTGGCCCACCTCGGCGATGATGGGCTCCTCGGGCAGCACGCCTTGCGGGATCTCCGTGAGCCCCGCCGCCGTCAAGCGAAGCAGGGCTGCCCCGTTGCCGAGCGCGAATGTTGCCTCGCCCGTGGCCACGCGCTGCGTGCTAGGGTTGAGTGCGAAGTCGGCCGATAGTGTGGCTCGGTCCACGGCGATGCCATTCCACGATCCGGCGGCATCGGCGGCGCCCGTGAACTGGATGCCCTGCGGCGTGAGCATGACGCCATCGGCCAGGAAGGCGACCTGCGCCTCGCCCTCGGGGAGGCTGCTGTCTTGGCTCACCTCGGCGCTCGTCACCTGCCCCGCGGGCGTGACCTGGACGCGGTACACCGTCGGCTGCTCGGCTACCACCTCGCCGCTCACGATGGCTTGGGTTTTCGGGTCGAGCTGTACGCCGCTGAACGTGGCGGTCTGGACGAAGCCGAACACCTCGCCCTCGTACGTGCCGTCGGCCACGAAGCGCGTGAAGGCGTCGTCCTCCAGGTCGGCGGGCGTGAACGTGAAGGACGCGGCCACGGCGCCGAAGGCCGGGTAGGTCCACTCGGACGTGTCCTCCTCGCCGAAATCGGCCAGCTCCTCTTCCTCGTCGCTCGTGATCTCGAACTGCCACACCTCGCTCACGCCGTTGTCTTCCAGCGGCTCTAGCGGCTGACCGCTGGCGAGCGTCACGCGGGCGCGCACCTGCCACGCATACTGCCGCCCCGGCTCAATCGGCACGCCCACCACGGGGTCGATCTTCGTGTGCGTGAGCGTGCAGGTGGTGGTGGCGCAAATAAACTCGGTGTCATCATACGAGGCCACGCTGGTGGGGTCGGCGTAGACGATGGCCTCCTCGGGCGTGCGGTGCAGGGCCGGATCTACGGCGGCCAGGATCACCTCGTACGCGACGGTGGCGCCGAAGGGCAGGTCGGCGTTGGAGATCGCGTCCCACTGCAGGATGACGGGCTGGGCGGGGTCGAGCAGGTCGGCATCGCCGGGGCTGACGAGCAGCGGTGGGGCGGGCGAGCGGAACTCCCAGAAGGCGAACGTGTCGCTGATGACGAAGTCGGTCTCGGCCTCCAGCACGGTCACGGTCAGGCCAAACGTGCCGTTGGGCAGCCGCCCCGTCGTCACGAGCTGGCGGATGAGCGTGGAGGCGTCGTTGAGGTAGTCGTCGCGCGAGGTGGTGAAGCCCAGCTCGTCGAAGGTGAACAGGTAGACGCCGGGCTCCAGCGCGAGCACGCGGGTCTCAGCCACGGGCAACGTCTCGCCGTCGAGGTCGGGCTCAAAGCGCAGCCGAAACGGCGTGGCCGCGTTGACGGTGACTTGGACGCTGTAGGTGCCGTCGTCGATGCGCGGCTCGAGGTCGTCGAGCACGAACGGCGAGTCGAAGGCCTGCCCGTTGGCCGGAAAGCCGACGAGCGCGACCGAGACGTCGCCCTGGGCGTGGGCAAGCGCGGGACACAATGCGATGGCGAAGAGGAGGGCGAAGAGGCGAGACAGACGCAGCATGGTAGGTCAGAGTCGGCGTTTGTAGCTGAGGGTGGCGCGCAGGTCTTGGTAGGACGATCCTTGCGCGGGTGCGGCGCGGAGGGTGCGCAGCGAGAAGGCCGCCGTTCCGCCGAAGGGCACGCGGTAGCGGAGGTTGAGGCCCAGGCCCACGCGGCTGATGCGGGTGCTGGGCAGCACCGTCCCATCGGGGACGGAGAGTTCGGTGTCGGTCAGGGCGTACTGCACGGAGAGGCCGCTGGTGAGGGCGTTGTCGAGCCAGCCCTTGTTGGCGGCGGCATTGCTGGTGAGCGTCAGCGTCTCGCTGGTCGCGGACTGCACCGAGGCGTAGGCGGCCGTCCAGTTGAAGCGCCACGCCGAGGGCAGCACGAGCGCGTAGGTGGTGCCCACGTTGAGCACATCGACCGCGCTCTCGTCGGTGGCACCTGCGTCACGGTCGGCGCTGGTCTGGTAAGCGGTAGTGAGGCCGAGCGTGTGCGTGGTGCCGCCGCGCTGGAGCGTGTAGGTGGGCGCCAGCGTCACGCTGTGCATCTGGATGTCGCGCGGCGTGCCCCGCGTGGCCGAGGCCTCCACTTCCGTGAGGTTTTGCGTGAGGCCGTACTGCACGGAGAGGCCCAGGCGCTCGCTCAGCTGCGCCGACGTGCCCAGCTGCACGCGTCGGCGGGTGCGGGTGGACGAGAGCAGCCCGAGCAGGTTGTTGCGCTGCTGGTTGAACTGCGTGCTGAGGCGCAGGCGGCGGTTCAGCAGCGTGAACTGGCCGCGCCCACGGATGCGCTCGAAGTCGTTGCGCGACCGCGGCAGGCCCATGCTCTCGTAGCCCGGCTGCACGCGCTCGTAGCCGCCGTTCAGTGTGGCGCCGGGCAGCTTCAGCGACGAGATCACCTCGCCCGCGAAGTCGACCTGCGTGCTGGTGGTGAGCGCAAAGAGGTCGGTGAACCAGCCGGGCACGGGCGTGTCGGAGAGGTCGAGCGCTTCGCCCTGGCTGTCGCGCGTGAACGCCGACAAGGCGCCGATGGCCCGCAGCTTAAACCGTCCGCCGAACGCGCTGAAGCCCACGTCGGGCGAGATCGTCAGGTTCTCGGCGGGCGGACGTGGCTGCGCCTCGTCGATGGGGTCGGCATCGTCGCGGCCGAGCAGCGCCGTCAGGTGAACATGCCGCCCGGAGGTCTGGCCGACACCGACGGTCCCGGCGTAGATCCAGCGCTGGTAGCGCGGCGCCAGCTGGGCGAGGTCGCTGAGCGGATCCACCTCGTCCTCCACCTGTCCCGCCGTCGCGGAGAACAGGAAGCGGCCCGGCTTCAGTTCGAGCCAGCCGCCACGCACGGTGACGCCCTGCATCGTGTACTTCGACAGGCTCGGCGCGATGTTGCCGCCCTCCACGCGCGCCCACGCATAGCTAAAGTTGAGCCCGGCGCGGTTGAACGAGTGGTTGAGGGACGTCTCCTGCGTCGAGAGCAGCAGGTTCAGCCCGTACGAGAAGTACCGCGAGGCCTGCACCGAGAAGTTGGTCTGCACCTGCGCCGAGAACGGATCGCGCCGCGCATTGGCGTTGCTCGTGGCGTACGCCTCGGACGATAAGCCGACGCTCCCCGAGACAGAGAACGGCCCCACCTTCGTCGGCAGCCGCCGCTGTGCCGAGGCGTCTACGGCGCTCAGCGTAGCGACCAGCACAGCCAAAAACACAGTAAGCAGGAGCGGCAAGGTTCTCATGGGCGCACCTCGCGGGCTTGGGCGGTGTCGCTCGGGCGGCTCTCGTTGCCTGAGGCATCTACGGCGCGTACTTGGTAAAACACCCGCGCCGACCCACCTGCGTCGTCGAAGGTGAGGTCGGTCAGCAGCGCATCGGTGACGAGGGCGAAGGTGCCGTTGCGCACGGCGGAGCGGTAGACGCGGTAGCCCGCCACGTCGGCGTCGGGCACAGGCTCCCACGCGACGCGGACGCCGCCGCCCACCTGGGCTTGCGCCCGCACGTTGCGGACGTAGCGCGGGGCTTGGCGGTCGGGGCGCGTGATGGCGATGGTGGCCGCGGTGCTCCGGTTCTGCCGCTCGTCCACGGCGCGGACGGCGTAGGTGTACGCGATGCCTGTAGCCGCTGTGGGGTCCTCGTAGACGGTGCGCGTGCTGGGCAGCGTGGCGAGCAGCAGCGTGGTGTCGGCGTCGGTGCGGTAGACCTCCTGCCCCGCCGCGTCGAGCGCCGTCGAGGGCTGCCAGCGCAGACGGATGCGGCCGTCTTGCTCGGCCTCGGCGGTGAGGGTTTCCGGGGGCGACGGCGGCGTGCGGTCGGGTATGGTGACGGCGATCACCGCCTCCGCGCTCACATTGCGCGTCGCGTCCATGCTCGCGATCAGGTAGCGGTACGTCTCGCCCTCCACAAACGGCCCCGCATCGGCATAGGCGAGCGCCGTTAGGTCGTCCTGATGCAGGCGCGGCCCGGACGATTGGCCTATCGCTTGCCGCCGCAGGATGAAGGTCTGGAAGTCGGATGCCTGCTCCACGCCAATGGCCCACGTGAGACGCACGACGGTCGCGGCGGCACTGGTGTCAATGGCGGCTTCTAGCTGCGTGGGCGCAGGCGGTGGCAGCAGGTCCTCGATACGCACCGTGGCCGACGGGCTGGGCACGCTCTCATTGCCTGCCGCATCCACCGCCCTGACGGTGTAGAAATACACCTGCGGCCCATCGGGCGCGGCCTCGTCATTCAGCCCGAAGTAGCTGAACTGGTCGGCCACGAGCAGGCTGTCGGTGAGGCGCTGCGGCTCGGCGTCGGGGCCGAGCTGCGTGGCGCGGTAGACGTGGTAGCCCACCACATCGAGCGAGACCGACGGAAACCACAGCACCTCGGCGCCCACACCGATGGCCTCGGCAAAGACGTTCGTAGGCGGCTCCGGCGCGGTCTCATCAGGCACGACGAACGTCACTACAGGCGTGCGAGCGCGCTGCTGCGCCACATCGACGGCCTCTAGCGCCAGGTACAGCGTGTCGCCCTCGGCCACGGCGGGCAGCAGGTATTGGTACGCCTCCGCAGCGGCGTTGCGCAGGATCGGCTTGCGGTTGAGCCGGATGGCCTCCTCGGCTTGCGCGTCCGATGCGGGCGTGGGCAGGCTGACGAGGTCGAAGTAGAGCACGCCGTCGTCGGCATCTGTCGCCGGGTAGCGCCAGCGCACTTCCGGGATGCCATCGGAGGCACGCACCGCCGCCTCGAACGCGGTTGGCGCGGCGGGCTCGGTAGGAGAGAGGGTGATGGCGTCCTCCACAAAGCGCCCCGTCTCCTTGCCGAACGGATCGACCTCGGCAAACCGGTACGTCACCGTGACCCCAGGCGTAGCCGTGCTGTCGATATAGAGCTGGCCGAGCGCAGTGGCCAGTTCCGCATGCTGGAAGCCGAGGAAGGCGCGGGCGATGGGGTCGCTCCGCAGCGAGATCAGCACCTCGAACGGATCAGGCGTAGTGCCTTCGTCGGCGCGGACGGCGTCCTGCGCGCTGGCATACGCCTCGGGCGAGACGGCTTGCACAAACCCCAAGCCATCCTGCACGGGCACCTGCGGCGACGCTGTCAGGGCTTGCAGGTTGTCGGCATCGGGCCCGCGATACACCGTGTAGCTGTAGCCCAACGGGAAGAGCGCCGTGTGGTAGACGTACGCGACGCCGTCGGTGCGCTGAAGCACGCGGAGGTCTCCGTCCAAGGTTTGGGCACGGGCGCTTGGTGCCAGTAGGATGAAGGCGAGGGCTGCCAGCGTGCAGCAAAAAGCCGCATTCCTGGACACTGAGCGTGCAGCAGTCCGCCCGCTCTCGGCGACAACCTGAAACGCACAGGCATCTTTCAGGATGGATACGGAGCGGATGAATCTAGATCGCTGAAGCATGGATCCGGGTGGGAGGTCGAGGGTCTCGACAGTACATAGTTTCCGTTATATCTTTGGTAACAACAAACCGCCGGGACGCCCGCCACCTGGCCGTCATTTTTCTACATCTCTCCCATGCTCACCAACTGGGATCACATCGACGCGCTGTTCCAGCAGGGCCTCGACCTCACCCCCGATGCGCGTTCTGCGTGGCTGGCCACCCTGGCTGAGGACGTCCGCGAACCCGTCGCCCGCCTCCTGGCTGCCAGCGAAGCCTCCACCGGCGCCTTTGCCGATGCCCAGCAGGCCGCAGGCGCCGTGTTTGTCGAAGGCCAAGCGCTGTCCGATGGCGTCACCGATGCCGAGCGCCGCCTGGGCGAACGGATCGGCCCGTACCGACTGGAGCGCGTGCTAGGCGCCGGAGGCATGGGCACGGTCTACCTCGCCGAGCGCGCCGACGGGCTCTTCGACCGCCACGTAGCCATCAAGCTGGTGCAGGCGAGTCGGCAGCGGGCGCAGCTGCACGCGCGGTTCGAGCGCGAGCGCTACATCCTGGCGCAGCTGCAACATCCCAACATCGCCCAGCTGCTCGACGGCGGCCTCAGCGAAGACGGCATCCCGTACCTCGTGATGGAGTACGTGGACGGCGTCTCGCTGACGACGTACTGCACCGAGAACCAGTTGGGCTTGGCCGACCGCCTGCGCCTCTTCGGCAAGGTGTGCGACGCCGTCCAGCACGCCCACCAGAACCTCGTCATCCACCGCGACCTCAAGCCGAGCAATATCCTCGTCACGCCCGACGGCACGGTCAAGCTGCTCGACTTCGGCATCGCCAAGCTGCTCCAGCCTACTGGCGCCTCGGCGTTCCCGTCCTCGGTGCCGCTTACCCTCACGGGCTTGCCCATGCTCACGCCCGCCTACGCCTCGCCCGAGCAGGTCAAGGGCGAACCGCTGACGACAGCCAGCGACGTGTATGCCTTGGGCGTGGTGCTGTACGAACTGCTCGTCGGCATCCGCCCGTTCGACGTGCCGACCGAGAACGTACACGAGTGGGCGCGCCTCATCGTGGAGGCTCCGCCTACGCGTCCGTCGTTGGCCATCGCCAAGGGCGATACGCGCACCTCGTCCACAGAGAACGCCGATGCGCGGGAGATCCACCCCTTCCCCACGCAACTGCTCAAGGGCGACCTGGACAGCATCATCCTCTGCGCCCTCGCCAAAGCGCCCGAGCGCCGCTACCCCACGGTAAACGCCCTCGCCGACGACCTGAAGCGCTACCTCGCCGGGGAGCCCGTCAGCGTGCAGGCCGACTCTGCGTGGTACGTCACAGGCAAGCTGCTGCGGCGGCATGCGCGTCCGCTTGGAGCGGCGTTGCTGCTGTTCGTCGTAGCGCTGAGCTTCGGCGGTTACCACATCGTCAGCGTCAACCATGCGCGTGCCCTGGCCGAGCAGCGAGCGCAGGAAGCCGAGCAGGTGACGCAGGTGCTGGACGGCATGCTGTACGACTTCAATCCCAATGCGCTTGAAGGGACCATCTTGGATATATCGCTCGTGGTGCCCATCCTGAGCAGCCTCCACGCGCGCATCCTGTCCGATCTTGCTGGGCAGCCGCATCTGCAAGCGCCGCTCTTACACGATGTGGGCACCATCCTCCACGCACATGACCTCTACCCCGCTGCCATCCGGCACTTTGAGCAAGTGGATTCCGTGTCGGCCCTGCTCCAAGGAGAAGGTGCGGCGCGCTGGTCGGCAATGGCTGCGTTTGGCGTCGGACGTTCGCTGATTGAATTGGGCGATCTCGACGGCGCTGAGGCTGAATTACACCATGCCCTCGACGGGCAGCACCAGTTGGGGGCTGCCGATCCAGAGGGCATGGCCCGTACGTACCGAACGTTAGGCACGGCGCTGTTGGACCAAGGACGCCACGAGGATGCGCTAGTGTACTACGAAGCAGGACGCGACGTGATGGTGCGAGCCCAGATGGAGGATCGTCCGTTGTACGCCGCCTTGTTGAACAGCATCGGCACAATGCGCCGACTGAGTGGGGATGCGGAGGCGGCGCTCAAGCTCCACCTGGAAGCACAGCAGTACTTCCGCTCGCAGTATCAGGCTGACCACCCCAACCTCGGTAGCGTGCAGCGGCTGCTCGGTATGGCCTACGTGGACCTAAAACGACCGGCACAAGCCGAAGCCGCGTTCCGCGAGGCCCTGCGGATTTTAAGCTCTCACTTTCCGCCCACCCACGTACGCGTTGTCAACCAGTACAGCAGTCTCGGCGTATTCCTCCTCGCCCAGCAGCGCTACGCCGAGGCTGAGGTGGTGTACCGCGACGCGCTCAGTCATGCAGGTGATGGGCATCTACACTGGTACCGCTCACGGTTTCAGCACGAGTTAGCCGAGGCGTTGCACGGCCAAGGCCGCTATGCCGAGTCACTGGCGTATCACGAGGCCGCTTGGGCATACGAACGTGCAAACCCTTCGCCTTGGCACGAGGAACGCATCCGTGACTACGCCCACGCCTATGCCCAAACGGAGATGGCCGTCGCCGACTATGCTTCGGCGGGCGCCCACCTGAAAGAAGGGCAGATCCTCGCGAGTGGGCATCCAACATGGGAAGCCCAGTATGATGAGACCTTGGCTCAGCTTCGCGCACAGCAGCCCTAACGCTCAGCGCTGCATCCACACGACGAGGTAGGCTTTGGCACGCGTCCACTCGCGCTCGACGGTCCGCCCCGACGTCTCTAGCACGCAGGCAATCTCTTTGGTTTCGAGGCCGCCGAACAGCTTGTACTCGGCTACCTGCGCCAGCCGGGCACTCTTGGCAGAGAGTTCGGCCAAGCCAGCGTCCAGGGTGAGCAGCGTATCAACGGGCGACTGCGTGGCGCTGTGGAAGTGCTGCAGCGTGACGGGTAGCCAGCCGCCGCCGCGCTTCTGCCGCGCCTTGTGCTTGGCGTAGTTGATGGTCACCTGCCGCATGACCCGCGCCGCCAGCGCTAGGAAGTGCGCCCGGTCCGAGACCTGCACCTCGTCGGCGTTGACGAGGCGGAGGTAGGCTTCGTGGACCAAGGCTTGGGCGTCCAGCGTGACGGCTGCGCCCTGCTGCCGCTCAGCCATGCCCAGCAACTCATCGTAGAGCAGCGCAAAGAGTTGGTCGAGCGCATCGGATGCCCCCTCACGCTGCCATGCGAGCAGCAGCCGAGTCCCTGGCGGGGTGGGTGATGACATGCGACCAGACATGGGCCTTCCGTGGTATCCCGAGCTGGGTCAGGATTACGATGGGAGCGGTGGAGCGCTGCAACGGATGCCGCCCGTGCGCGATCCCACCCACAGCAACATTGGCAATCTCCTCAAAATGTCAGGAAAAGCGCTTGCGAAAGTTGATTAACAGTGTTAAGTTGTGCGTTACAAAGATGCAACACGCTATGGAAGCCGATCTACGCCGCGTTCTTCTTGACACTGCTCGCCGCCTGTTGGTGCGGGAGGGCTACAGCCGCCTGTCGATGCGCAAGATCGCGTCGGAGGCCGGGTACAGCGCCACGAGCCTCTACCTGCACTTCGCCAACAAGGACGACCTCATCCACACGCTGGTAGAGGAGGGGATGGAGCGGTTGTTCGAGCAGCTGTCGGCGGCGCGTGCCCAGGCGACAGGGGCACCCGATCAGCTGGCGGCGCTATGCCGGGCGTACCTCGACTTCGCGGTGGCGAACGCCGAGTATTACGAGATCATGTTCATGCAGCGCTCGGATGAGCTGGCGCGGTTTCCCACCGAGAAGTACCGCAAGGCGCGGCGTAACCTTGAGCTCTTCCGCGACACCATAGCAGAAGGACAGGGCAGCGGCGCGTTTCAGCCGGGTGTGCCCTTCGTGCAGGCCACCTCCATCTGGTCGTTCTTGCACGGCACCGTCGCGCTGCACCTCGCGGGCCGTATCGATGCGCGGATCGACCGCGACGCCCTGTTCGCATCGGTGGTGACACTTGCCGTCAGCGGCCTGCGTACCACAAGCCATCTGGAACCGAATGCGCCGCTATCGTAACACCGTCTGGAAGCGCTTCTTTAGCCTCTGAGGTCCCCGTCATGCCTGGTCCGATCCACACCGCTCCACCGAACTCCGGGACACCTGTGCTGGGCAAGTCGCTCACCGATTTGCTGTACGAGGCCGTCGACCAGTACCCGAACGACACGGCCTTCAACCAGCCGCTGCCCGACGGCACGTGGAAGGCCTACTCGCTCGACCAATTCCGCATCTACTCGGAGTGGATCGCGCTGGGCTTGCTCGACTACGGCCTGGAGCGCGGCGACCGCGTGGCGCTGTTCATGGAGAGCGACGTCTACTTCTGCATGGCCGACATGGCGTGCCTGCTCTCGGGCCTCGTCGATGTACCGATCTACCTCACGCACGGGTCGGAGCACATCGAGCACATCGTCAAGCAGTCCGACTCCCGCGTGCTGTTTGTCTCCAACGCCGAGCTGCTGGGCCGCGTGGCGCCGCTGCTGCACAACCTGCCGAACATCAAGGCCGTCATCACCACAGGCGACGAGGCCGCGTGTCAGCAGATCCCTTTGCCCGAGGGCGTCGCGTTCACGTCGATGCAGGCGATGGAGAAGCGCGGGCGCGAGCGGGCGTCCGACGACCCCGGCTCGATTGCGCTGATGCTGCGGCGCGTGAAGCCGCATGACTTGGCCACGCTCATCTACACGAGCGGCACCACGGGCCTGCCCAAGGGCGTGATGCTGACGCACGAGAACATCTCGTTCAACGCGATGACGTCGTTCTCGGGCCTGGGCAACTACACGCCCGGCGCCGACGGGGAGGTAGGGCTGTCGTTCCTGCCGCTGACGCACATCTTTGCCCGGGCGCTGCACTACGGCTTTGTGGCGCACGGCACCTCGGTCTACTTCACCGCGCCCGAGAACCTGCTGCCGTCGCTCAAAGCCGTGCAGCCCACGGTGTTCGCGACGGTGCCGCGCCTCTTGGAGAAGGTGTACGACCGCATCATCGAGACGGCGACGACCTCGAAGGGCGTCAAGAAGCGGCTGCTGAACTGGGCGCTGGATCTCGCGGGCAAGTATGAGGCGGGCGAGCAGCCGTCGCGCGGCTGGCGGATGCAGGGCAAGGTGGCCGACAAGCTCGTGTTTACCAAGTGGCGCGACGCGCTGGGCGGGCGCGTCAAGTATATCATCTGTGGCGGTGCCGCGCTCAACGCCGATCTGATGAACCTCTACGCTGCCGCCGACATCAACATCTTGCAAGGCTACGGCCTCACCGAGACCAGCCCCGTCATCACGTTCAACCGCCCCACCCGCAACCGCGCCGGGACCGTCGGCGAACCGCTGCCGGGCGTCGAGGTGCGCCTGGGCGACGACGGCGAGATCCAGACGCGCGGCCCGCATGTGATGCCTGGCTACTACGCCGCCCCCGACAAGACCGACGAGGTGATGGTCGATGGCGACTGGTTCTGCACGGGCGATATCGGCGAGTTCACGTCAGATGGCTTCCTGCGCATCACCGACCGCAAGAAAGACCTGTTCAAGCTCTCGACGGGGAAGTACGTGATGCCGCAACCGCTGGAGATGGAGCTGGTGGCCCACCCGATCGTCGAGCAGGCCGTGGTCGTGGGACCGGGCTACAAGTTCACAATGGCGCTGCTCTTCCCGAACGTGGACGCGCTGCGCGTGCAGGCGGCGAGCTGGGGCCTCGACGGCGAGATGCCGCTGGACCAGCTGCTCAAGCACCCGACCGTGCGCGCCAAGGTCCAGCAGCTCGTCAACGACGCCAACCATGGCATGGAGCACTGGTCCACGATCAAGGCGTTTCGCTTGATGACGGGCACGCTCTCCGTCGAGAACGGCATGCTCACGCCCACGATGAAGGTGAAGCGCAAGAAGGTGCGCGAGGCCTACCAAGACGCCATCGACGTGCTCTACGCCGAAGCCCAGCAGCAGCCCAGCGAAGCCCTCGCCACTGCGGCGTGACACACTTTCCAGAGAACCATGCAATCCACCAGAGGCAACAACCCAAACCGCCCCCTCCAGGGGGCTGCCCGCAGGGCTGGGGGTGTACCGGGCATGAGCAGGCATACACCCTCCGACCCGCCTAGCGGCGGCCCACCTCCCTCAAGGGAGGCGTTCAAGGCTGCATGTTGCACGAATTCTGATCGCGAAGAGAACGGCGCTCTCGTTGCCGCCGCCTAATTTTTCTGACAACTCCCCATCTGATCGAACCATGAGCACCCTGACTGCCCTTTCGGCACACGATACGCTTCGCCACGTCGTAGACGGCATGAGCGACAAGCAAGCGCAGCGCCTCCTCGCCTTCCTGCAGAGCCAGGAGCGCAAGAGCCTGAGCAAAGCCGCCACGCCCATCGACTCGGATTTCTACAACATGACGTCGCTCATGACCGAGGCGCAGCGCGACATGCAGCAGCGGGTGCGGGCGTTCATGCACGACGAGGTGCAGCCCATCATCAACGACTACTGGAGCCGCGACACGTTCCCCAAGCAGATCATGAAGCCGATGGCGGCGATGGGCTTGGGCGAAGCGCTCTTTGCTAACGACGGCACGCGCAAGGATGGCGCCGCGCTGCTCGAAGGCATCGCCACGGTCGAGATGGCGAAGGTGGACGTATCCACGGCCACGTTCTACGGCGTGCAGTACGGCCTGGCGCTATGGTCGATCGTGATGGGTGGCTCGGAGGCGCAACGCAAGGAATGGGTGCCGAAGTTGTTGTCGTTGGACGCTGTCGGGGCGTTTGGCTTGACGGAGCCGAAGGTGGGCTCGGGCGCTGCGGGCGGCCTCACCACCACTTGCCGTCGCGAGGGCGACACCTGGGTGCTCAACGGCCAGAAGAAGTGGATCGGCAACGCTACCTTCGCCGACATCGTCATTATCTGGGCGCGCGACCTGGACGACGGGCAGGTGAAGGGCTTCATCGTCCGCACCGAGAACCCCGGCTACGTGGTCGAGAAGATCCAGGGCAAGATCGCCCTGCGCGCCGTCGAGAACGGCCTCATCACACTCACCGACTGCCGCATCCCCGAGGCCGACCGCCTACAGCAAGCCACCTCGTGGCGCGTCACCGCCGATGTGCTCCGGGCCACGCGAGCGGGCGTGGCGTGGCAGGGCGTCGGCTGTGCGATGGGCGCCTACGAGCGCTCGCTCGCCTACAGCCAGGAGCGCAAGCAGTTTGGCAAGCCCATCGGCACCTTCCAGCTGATCCAGGACAAGCTCGTCCACATGCTGGGCAACGCCACGGCCATGTTCACGCTGTGCTGGCGCCTCGCGCAGATGCAGGAGGACGGCTCCATGCGCGACGAGCACGCCTCGCTCGCCAAGGTCTTCACGGCCGCCCGCTGCCGCGACACCGTGGCGCTCGCCCGCGACCTCCACGGCGGCAACGGCATCCTGCTGGAGCACGACGTGGCGCGCTTCTTCTGCGACACCGAGGCTATCTACTCCTACGAGGGCACGAACGAGATCAACTCGCTCGTCGTCGGCCGCGCCGTCACCGGCTTCAGCGCCTTCGTGTAGCCCTTGCATCCGTTCCCTTCGATACCACCTCCGAAACGCAGTGTCCAGCATGACG
>JBCDJT010000111.1:0-16811 GCA_038747545.1 Bacteroidota bacterium | reverse complement strand
GCCGTTGACCACGTGGAAGTACTGCGAGTTCATCTGCCACGGGAAGTTGGGCTGGCAGCCGCACGACGGCTTCGAGTTGTTTTCCATGACGTCGATCTCGTCGCGGTTATCGATGTCGCCGTTGTTCAGCCAGAACGTGTTGTAGGCTGAGAGGTGGGCCGTCTTGATGCGACTCTCGGTGTACATCGGGTAGGAGATGTGCGCGCGCGACTGCACCCGCGAGGTCTCGAACCATCGGCTGGGGTCGTTGCCGAGGGAGGCTTTGATCCATAGCATCCCATCCGCCACGCCCGAGTTGGCCTCCATCATCTGGACGGGTTCGCCGTAGTTCCACAGCGGCTTGAACCACTTGCTCGCATCCCAGCGGTCGAACTCGTCGGAGAGCGTTTCCACCTTACGCCATGCCATCCCGTCCGGCGTGACGTCGTTGACGGCGACGAACGAGGGAAGGTCGGGCGTATCTATGACGTCAGACACGTTGGGGCTGGTGCCTCCGCTGTCACAAGACGCCAGGAGGAATACGGCCACGGACAGCACGCCAATCATCTTCAATGCGGACACGGTATGTACAAGATGTTAGTGCTAACACCCTGAAGGTACTGGTCGTTGTCATAAGGTGCAACACGGCAGAAGCTGGACTCCACCAGCCGGCACAATCGCCAACCGCCGGAGTCCAGCTCTTGTAATACCTGTACGGTCTGCTTTGCCTAGACTTGCACCATGCCGCCGTCGGCTTCTATTTCCGTGCCGGTGAGGTAGGACGACTGGTCGGAGGCGAGGAAGAGGGCGACGTTGGCCATCTCCTCGGGCTGACCGAAGCGGTTGAGCGGGACCTGCTGCACGATCTGCGAACCAAATGCGTCGATCGCTTCTTCTGAGAATCCGTTATTCTGGAAGAACGGCGTGGCGATAGGGCCTGGGCTGAGTGAGTTGACGCGGATGCCGCGCGGTGCCAGCTCGCCTGCCAAGCCACGTACGAGGGCGCGTACGGCAGCTTTCGTGGCGCCGTAGACGGCGAAGCCGGGCATACCCTTGACGCTCGCCACCGAGCCGATGAGCACCACGGCAGCGCCATCGTTGAGTGCGTTCACGGCTTGGTTCACCGTGAAGAACGCGCCCTTGAAGTTGACATCCGAGACCAAGTCAAAGGTCGCCTCGTCCATCTGCCCGACGGGTGCAGGGCGGCCCAATCCTGCATTGGCCACAAGCACATCGACCTTGCCCAGTTCCGCTTCTACAGTTTGGTAGAGACGGTCTAGGTGGGCGATGTTGCTCACGTCGCCCTGCACGGTGAGGGTACCGTCGCCGATTTCAGCAGCGGCGGCGGTGAGGCGATCTTGGTTACGGCCGAAGATGGCGACTTTGGCGCCTTCGGCAGCGAAGCGTTTGGCGGTGGCGAGGCCGATGCCGCTGTTTCCACCCGTGATGACGGCGACTTTGTCTTGAAGAAGCATGATAGTGAGGTAGTTGAGAAGATTAAGGAACGATCATTCCAAAAATGGAGCAAGGAAAAGCCGATACGAGATCGGCGACACACTGCTCAGAACGAACGTTCCAGAATGTTCTTACCTCTCGCCGCAAAAAAATTAGCGCAGCGCAGCCAGGGCGCCATCAACGGTGGCCTGGAGGGCGTCGCGCCCAGCGTTCGCCTTGGCCATGACGCGTATGCCCTGCATCGCGGCAGTGAGAAAGTGCGCCAGCGCCTGCGGGTCGCGGTCGGCGGCGAGGTCGCCTTCGGATTGGGCGGTGCGGAGCAGTTCGGCGAAGAGGCGCGTGACGCCCTCCAGCCCGGCCCGCACGCTGCGCTCCACATCGGCATCGAGGGCGCCCACTTCCATCGCGGCGTTGGCCACGAGGCAGCCGTGCGCGTCGGCGACAGCGTCAGCAGCGATGGCGTGGAGCATCTGTTCGAGGCGATGCATCGCGGGCGCGTCGTTGGCGAGGACGAGCGTGTGCTGTTTGGCAGCGGCGTCGCGGTAGCGTTGGAGCGCCTGGAGGTACAGCTCGCGCTTGTTGCCGAACGTGTCGTAGATACTGCTGCGGCTCAGGCCCAGCGTGTCGACCAGGTCCTGCATGGACGTGGCCTCGTAGCCGTGGCACCGAAACAGCTCGGCAGCACGGGTCAGCGTAGCATCGGGGTCGAAAGCTTTGGGGCGGGCCATCGGCGTGTCCTTCGGTAGATGGACGGCAACATACGGCGAAAATACAGCACTCAGAATGCGATTCGGCAGCGCGATCTTACGCCGTCGTCATCTGCTCGCTAAGTGACCACAGTCTACGCGCCGCCTCTACATCGCGCGCTTGCTTGGCTGGCGTGGAGCGCCTTTCCTTCTCGAAGTAGAGGCCGCTGACTGTTGCCACGTCGGGCGAGGTGGCGAGGTAGATGGAGGTGCGAGCGCCTTTCTCGGGAGAAAGCAAGAGAAAGCCGAGCGTCTGAAAGAAGAACGATGCCCACGTGCCGCTGCCGATGTTCGTGCCCACCACGCCCGGGTGCAGCGCGTTTGCCGTGACGGCCGTGCCATCGAGCCGACGCGTCAGTTCCACGACGTGTAGAATGTTGGCGAGCTTGGACTGCGCATACGCCTTCAAGCCGTTGTACTTCGCCTTCAGATTAGGGTCGCCGAAGTGCATGCGCCCTTGCTTGTGCCCCGCCGAGCTTACGTTGACGATGCGCCCTTGCGCGCTGGCCTTGAGGTGGTCCAGCAGCAGGTTGGTCAGCAGGAACGGCGCGAGGTGATTTACGCCCCATGTCATCTCGAAGCCGTCGGGCGTCTCGGCGTAGTTGTCCTTGAAGATGCCCGCGTTGTTGATGAGCACATCCAGCCGGTCGTAGCGCGACGTCACCTCGCCAGCTAGGCGGCGGATGTCGGCCTGCGAGGCGAGGTCGGCGAGCAGCAGCTCAACGCGGTCGCTGCCCGTGGCGGACACGATGCCGGTGCGGGCGGCTTCGCCACGCTCGGCACTGCGGCAGACCATGAGTACGGTGTGGCCTGCGCGCGCCAGTGCTTCGGCTGTTGCTTTGCCGATGCCTGAGTTGGCGCCAGTGATGAGGGTGATGCGGTTGGAGGAAGGCATAATTGATCGAGGGTCAGTCGGAAGACAGACGGTGGCACACCCAGCCGCCCACGTGCAGCGCGTGGTAAAAGCGCTCGGGCGTGCTGAACCCCGCCTCATGCAGTAGCACGGCCAAGCGGTTCTCCGTGATCCGGTGTAGCAGCGACTGCGACAGCCGCATGCCGCGTGCAATGGCCTCGTCGGGCGCACCGTTCATGCGCAGGTAGGCGGCCCATCGCTTCCAATCGTCGGCGTGGGTGTCAAACAGGTCGGCAATGAGGAGCGGAGCGCCCGGCTTCAGCCGCTGGGCGATGTCGCGTAGCAGGTTTAGCTTCGTGCCGTCGTCGGGCAGGAAGTGCAGCACGAGCAGCAGCACGGCACCGTCGTGCAAAGTGCCCAGGGGCAGTGTGTCGAGCGTGCCCGTGTGCCACGCGATGCGGCCCGGCACATGCTCGGCGTGCTCCAGCGCGATGGCGCTCATCTCGGCGCTAGGCTCGATGGCCGTCAGCCGCCAGCCGCCGTGGCGGTGTGCATAACGCCGCGTCTCGTAGCCCGTCCCTGCGCCCACAATGAGCACGTGCCCTGAACGGCCGACATCAGCGGCGAGCAGCATCTCGGCGACGTCGTGCATTGTCGCGTAGCCGGGGATGCCGTTCGGGATGCGCTCGTCGTAGGTCTCGGCGGTGCGGTCGAAGTGGTCGACGGCGAGCGTGGCGGAATCGGTGGTATCGGCCATCAGACGAGGCGGGTTTGCTGAAACACGTGGCGAAACGCGGCGACGTTCTCAGCGATGTCGCCCCGGAAGACGGCGCTGCCCGCGACCAAGCTGTTGGCGCCCGCATTAAGCACCGCGCGAGCGTTGGCAGGCGTGATGCCGCCGTCCACCTGGATGTACGGGCTCAGGCCATGCGCAACCAAGAGCGCCCGCAATCGCCGCACCTTGTCCGTGCTGCTGGGGATGTATGCTTGCCCGCCGAAGCCGGGGTTCACCGTCATGATGAGCACGAGATCGACCATCTCCAGCACCTCCTCCACCAGCACCAGCGGCGTCGCCGGGTTGAGCGCCACGCCCGCCGTGCAGCCCGTCGCCCGAATGTGCTCCAGCGTGCGGTGCAGGTGCGTTGCGGCCTCCACATGCACGGTGATCCTGTCCGCACCCGACTCCGCGAAGGCGTCCACGTAGCGGTCCGGCTCGTCGATCATCAGGTGAACGTCCATCACGGCACCGAAGGCATCCCGCGTGTCGCGGAGCGCACTGATGATCGGCATCCCGAAGGAGATGTTCGGCACAAAGTGGCCGTCCATCACGTCGATGTGCAGCCAGTCGGCACCCGCTTCAAGGGCCGTGCGGCAGTCGGCCGCGAGGGTGCCGAAGTCGGCGGAGAGGATGGAGGGGGCGAGTACAGGAGGAGAGACTGACACGCAGGCGGTGAGCAAGTGAGGTATCGCACCGCTTGTATGCCGAGCCCCGCGATAGGATCAGTACATCGGCCGATGGTTGGTCACCCCGCCAAGAAGGCATCCAACTCCGCTTCAAACATCGCCACTAGATCTGGGTCCATATAGCCGTACTCATCGGGGATGTCCAGCACGACGATGCGCGTGTGCGCGACCAGCCGTCCGAAACGCGCCTTGATGCGGTCGCGGTGTTTGGGCTCCATGACGTAAATGACGTCGGCCCACTGCACATCGCTTGCAGTGACGGTCCGGCGGGCGCGCGGGCTGGTGCCTGCCGAGCGGCAGATGACTTTCGGGTGTCGCCGCCAGACCTGCTCGGCCGTGGGGCTGCGCCACTGGTTGCGGCTGCACACGAAGAGCACCTGCGCGGGACGATCAGGCATGCGGCTCAGATCACGCCCGCGTACATCTCGTCGATCACGTCGGCGTAGTGGGCTTCGATGGAGCGGCGCTTGAGCTTCATGGTGGGCGTCATCATGCCGTTGTCCACGGTGAACGGCTCCTCGATGAGCGCGAAGTCGCGGATCTTCTCGTGCGAGGCGGCCTGGCGCGAGTAGCGGCGGAACTCCTTCTTGTAGATCGCCCGGATGTCGTCGTGCGCGAGCAGGTCTTTGATCCCGCTGTGGGGCACGTTGTTGTCCTTGGCGTACTGCCGCACGGCGTCGTGGCTGGGCACCACCAGCGCCGTCAGGTACTCGCGCCCCTCGCCGATGACTGTGATCTGGTCAATGAACGGGAACGTCTTGAACGTCTCTTCGATGGGACCGGGGTAGATGTTCTTGCCGCCCTTCGACACCATCATGTGCTTGATGCGGTCGGTGATGCGCAGGTAGCCGTCCTCGAAGCGGCCCACGTCGCCCGAGTGGTACCACCCGTCCGCGTCGATGGCCTCGGCGGTGGCCTCCTCGTTGTTCCAGTACCCCTTCATGATGTTGGGGCCTTTGGCTACGATCTCGCCAGCCTCTGAGGTGAGGGTGCTCGGGTAATCTTCGCCGGTCTGCTGCGCGATGATGGTGCCATCGGTGAGGCTCTGGATGCCGATGGTGACCTCTGGGAGCACGTGGCCCACCGTGCCGTAGCGCGGTGCATCCATCGGGTTGAACGAGAGCACGGGCGACGTCTCGGTGAGGCCGTAGCCTTCGATGATCTTGATGCCCGCGGCCAAGAAGAACTCGCCGATGGCCTTGGGCAACGCCGCGCCGCCCGAGACAGCGTACTGCACGCGCCCGCCCAGCTTCTCGTGGAGCTTCGAGAAGACCAGCTTGTGCGCAATCGCCTTCTTCTGCGATAGGAAGAAGCCTGCGCCGCCGTTCAGCTCGGCCTTGGCGTACTTCGACCCGGTCGCCACCGACCAGTCGAAGATGCGCTTCTTCATCGGCGAGCCTTCCTCCACCGACTTGGCGATGACGTTGTACACGCGCTCGAACAACCGAGGCACCGAGACCATGACGGTCGGGCGCACTTCGGGCAGGTTCTTGCTCACGGCGTCCACGCTCTCGGCGTACGAGATGGTGACGCCCGCCGCCAGCATGGCGATGTAGCCGCCCACGCGCTCGAACGAGTGGCACAGCGGCAAGAACGACAGGTGGTGGTCGGTGTCGTAGAGCGGCAGCCGCTCCAGCGACGACAGCACGTTGCGCGAGAAGTTGTGGTGCGTCAGCATAACGCCTTTAGGCGTGCCCGTGGTGCCGCTGGTGTAGATCAGCGCCGAGATGTCATCGGGCTTTGTGGCCTCGGCCATCGCCATGATCTCGGCCTCGTGCTCGGCGAAGTGCTCGGCGCCTTGGGCCAGCACGTCGTTCCACTGGAGCATGTGGTCCTCGCCCTCCTTGCGCAGCGCGCTCATGGCGACCACGGTCTGCAGCTCGGGGCAGTCGTCGAACAGCTCGCGCGCCTTACGCACCTGGTACGACGTGGAGGCCACGAACACCTTGGAGCCGGAGTCTTTGACGATGTAGCTCGCCTGCGAGGTGGGCAGCGTGGTGTAGAGCGAGACGTTGATGGCCCCGAGCAGCTGCGTCGCCAAGTCGGTGACGGCCCACTCCGGGCGGTTCTCCGAGATGATGCCCACCCGGTCGCCGTGCCGGATGCCCTGGCTGTGCAGGAAGCCCGCCATCGCCGTCACCTGCTGGTGCAGCTCGTCCCAGGTGATGCCGATCCACTCCTTCGTCTTGGTATTTTTGTACCGCAGGACGGTGCGGTTTTGGCCGCGAAAACGGTCGACGAGGCCCAGGTATAGCTGAGGCATCGTCTCGAACTGAACGAGCGAAGGCATGCGAGGCGAGGGATAAAATGGAACGGAACGCGCCAAAATGGGCGCAGACAATCTACTGTGAACGAGAAACCGCTTCCAGGGGTCCATCCGATGTGGGCGCAACGTTACATCCAACGACCAGGTCCGGCCCGTAACCTTTGCGTCACCCGACGCGTTTGGTTGGCGCCGTCCGTCCCACTCGCAACCGCTGTGCTCTGATGACCAGACTGATCCGTTGGCTGATCTGCGCACCGCTCGTGTTGGCGGGCTGCTCCATGAGCTATGTCGACCCCGAGCCGACCGAGGCGTCCGCGCTCACGCTGCTGCCCGACGGCTTCACGCTGGGCACCACGCTCTACGGCAGTGCAGATCTCTCCTGGGTGGGTGAATCCGAGCGCGGCTTGATCGAAGCAGCGGCCGACAGTGGCATGGGTGGCTTCACCTACTACGTGGACTGGGCCGACCTGGAACCTACGCCCGGCGAGTACACGCTGGACGAGTTCACGGAGACGCTGGCTACGCTTCAGGGGCTGGGCTTGCGGCCCTTCGTCAACATCACCGTGGGCGACATCGCCGAGTACAACCTGCCGCCCGACCTGTCCGATGGCGCAGGCGGCCTCGGCGATGGCGTCTCGCTCGATGATCCAGTGCTCATCGAACGCTTCGGCCGCATTCTCGATCGCGTCGTGCCCATCGCGATGGCACACGGCGTGTTTTTCCTCGGTGTGGGCAACGAGATCGACGCACGGCTAGACGAAGAGGGCACCACGCCAGCCGAGCTCGGCGCGTACACGTCGTTCGTCCGGGCTGCCCGCGCGCGCGTGCATCGCATGGCACCCGATCTGGCCGTAGGCGTCGTCTTGACCACCACAGCCATCCGCAACCGCACGCTCACGTTCCGGTCGATGAAACAGGTGAGCGATGTGGTCCCGTTCAACTACGGCCCCATTCAAGATACCTTCTTCGTCTTCGACCTCGACGATGTCGAAGCGGACTTTCAAGAGGTGGTGGACGCATACGGCGAAGGGCCGCTGCTCATCCAAGAGCTGACGTGCCCCAGTGCGCAGACCATGAACGCGTCGGAGGCGTGGCAGCGCGATTGCTTCGTGGAGTTGTTCGACGTGATCGAGGCCACGCCACGCGTCCGGTTTGCGTCGGTGTTCACGTTCCAGGACTTCGACGACGCCACCTGCCAAGCCGTCCGCGACGCCTTACTCGGGGACGAACTCGAGGGCCTGCCGCCAGCGGTGGCCCAGCGCCTCGCCGATTACCTGTGCGAGTTGGGCGTCATCCGTCCCGACGGCACACCCAAGCCCGCATGGGCAGAAATCGTCAAGGCCGCGGTTGCCACCCGAGAGTAAACTCGTTGACGTCAGCTGCGCCAGCGGGCGGCCTCATCAATCAAGCGCGCAGGTCTGTCTGGTGATCTCTACCTTGTCACGGCTAACGAAACCGATGCTTGGACCATGGCCCTCGACCTCTCCACCTACCACGAACCCATCACCGATCTCTTTCCGCGCCCGGTACAGCCCGCCGAGTCCAAGGGGTTTCGACTTTCCGCCGAGCAGGTTGCCCACTACCAGCGCGAGGGGTATGTCTCCGGCATCCGCGTCCTCACCGATGCACAGATCGACGCCCTCCGCACCGAGTTGGACACGCTGTTTGACGCCAGCCACGACGGCCACGACCTCTGGCACGAGTACCACAGCAACGAGTCGGGCGATCCGAACAACGTGCTGTTTCATGCGCTTGGCGCGTGGCGCATCAAACCCAGCTTCCACGATGCACTCTGGAACCCGGCGCTCACCGTGCCCGCCAGCCAGATGCTTGATGGCCCCGTCCGCTTCTGGCACGACCAGCTCTTCTGCAAGCCAGCACAGCACGGCGGCGTAGTCGCGTGGCACCAGGACTACTCGTACTGGACGCGCACCAAGCCGATGCGCCACCTCACCTGTTGGATCGGGCTGGACGATGCCACCAGAGACAACGGCTGCCTGCACTACATCCCGCGCAGCCACCACTGGGAGCTGCTGCCCGTCACGGGCCTCGCCAACAACATGGACGCCATCCAGACCGTCCTCACCGACGCGCAGAAGACCGCATTTGAAAACAAGGTGGCCATCGAGTTGCCGAAGGGCCACGCCAGTTTCCACCATCCGCATCTCGTCCACGGCTCCTACGAGAACCGTACGCCTCGTCCGCGCCGCGCGCTCGTCATCAACATGTTCGTCGACGGCGTCCGCTCTGATGCCGACGAGCCGTTGCTCAATGGCATTCCGGTCATCAAGGCAGGACTGAAGATGGATGGCCAGTTCTTTCCGCTATTGTTTGACCCACATGCATAGCCGGACGTCTAGAATGAGAGCGTGGCCGAACCGCCAACATGCGGCATCAGGCACTTCTGGCGCCCTGCGTGCGTAGAACGCAGGCTGTGCGCGGGGCTACCGCGCCTGATCTCAGCTCTAGCACCAGTACGCCTTCATGCGCATTCTCATCATCGGTGGCGGTGGCCGCGAGCACGCCCTGACGTGGGCGCTGGCCCGCAGTACCCATGCCGCCGAACTGTACATCGCGCCCGGTAATCCCGGCACATCGCTCCTCGGGCTCAACGTGGACATCGCCGTGGGCGACACCGAGACCCTGCTGCGGTTTGCGCAAGAGCACCAGATTGACCTCACCGTGGTAGGCCCTGAGCAACCGCTGGTCGATGGCATTGTGGATGCGTTCCAGGCGGAAGGCCTCGCCATCGTCGGACCCACGGCTGCGGCGGCGCAGCTCGAAGGCAGCAAGGCGTTCTCCAAGGCGTTCATGGCCAAGCACAGCATCCCGACAGCCGCCTACGCTACGTTTGGGCGCGATCAACACGATGAAGCGCTGGCCTACATCGCCGAGCAGGGCGCGCCGATCGTCGTGAAGGCCAGCGGCCTGGCTGCGGGCAAGGGCGCCGTTGTCTGTATGACTGTGGCTGAAGCCCAGGCCACCGCCAGCGACATGCTGCGCGGCGCGGCGTTCGGCGCGGCGGGCGAGCACATCGTCGTAGAGGCGTTCATGGAGGGTGAGGAAGCCAGCCTGTTCGCCCTCTGCGATGGCACCGACTACGTGCTGCTGGCACCCGCCCAAGACCACAAGCGCGTGGGCGAGGGCGACACGGGCCTCAACACGGGCGGGATGGGCGCCTATGCGCCAGCACCTGTCATGACGCCTGCGCTCATCGACGAAGCCTGCCGCACCATCGTGGAGCCCACCCTGGCAGGTATGCGCGCCGAAGGGATGCCCTACACGGGCGTGCTGTACGTCGGCCTGATGATCACCAACGAAGGGCCGAAGGTGGTCGAGTACAACTGCCGCTTTGGCGACCCCGAGACGCAGGTCGTGCTACCGCTCTTGAAAGATGACCTCATCGACATCTTCCTCAAGCTCACGCAAGGCCAGCTCCGCGACGTGACGCTGACGCCGACCGAGGGCGCAGCCGCATGCGTCGTACTCGCCTCCGGTGGCTACCCGGCAGCCTACCAGAAAGGCAAGGTCATCACCGGCGACGTGGACAGTGTGAGCGATGAGGTCGTGGTCTTTCAGGCGGGGACCAAGCAGCACAACGGCCACCTCGTGACGGCAGGCGGGCGCGTGCTCGCCGTGAGTGCCACCGGCGATGATATCCAAGCCGCCCTCGACCGTGCTTACGACCGTCTCGGCGAGATCAGCTTCCCCGACGCCTACTACCGCCGCGACATCGGCTGGCGCGCCATCGAGCGATTGAAGACAGCCGATTGACGCCAAGCCGCAAGTGCGCTGCCGCTCGCCTCAACTGCCGCCGCGAGGACGGGGCGGTGCGCTTCTGAGCCACAGCGTAGCCAGGGAGGCAACCCCCGGATAGTAAAGCGGCGCGGCCAAAAGCGGATGCCGCTCCGCTATGCGCTGGCGGTAGGCCGCAAAGCCAAACAGCGTGTCGACAGCGCCATTCGTGTAGGTCTGGGTATACCGGGCACCTAGGCCACTTCCCTCGAATTGGCGATCCGTGATTGTTGCCCAACCGGACGGTAGAGGCGCCAGGCGCTCGTACGGGAACAGCACCACAAGGATGACGGCCATGGTGGGGAAAAAGCTGATCTGGAGGACGAAGTGGTTGCCCAGATGGAAGAACAGCAGCGCCGGAAACAAGACGAGCAGCATGGGCCGACGGAACGCAGCGAAAACGGCAGGGGCGAACGTGAACGCGATCACCACGTACGCAATCGGGAAAACCCATTGCACATCTTGCAGGTAGGGCACCAGCGTCAGCGGCTCGTCCATCGTGCGCAAGGCGGTCACGGCGTTGACTGGCACACTCTCCGGGTCGAGCCAAGTGGGACCGGGTCTGACCAGTCGCCGTGCGGTCATGTCGAACCACTTCCAACAGCCTGAAAGCGTGTAAACGAACAGCAGGCTTGCTTGGTACCACCGGAAGCCCTCGGCATGATTCAGGAGGGCGCCCTCCGAGTCGCCCAGCCTGCTTGGGTGCCCAATGGGCCGGGCGACCCCGTACAGGTGAGCGAGCACGAAGAGGTGGTTGGGGTGGCGCAACTCGCCGAATCCAAACTCCACGACCAGCAGGTAGAGCACGCCGCACAGTAGCAATAGCCGAGGCGACAGCCTATTGGGACGGCTAAGACAGAAGAGCGTGGCCAGTAGGCTCATGCTCCACACGGCCCACCACCATACATCGGCAGGAAAAGTAGCTGCAAGGAGGTGGCCCATCCAGGTCATCGGCTCGTAGAGACTCGGTGCGCGCTGCTCGTGAATGAGCCGGACCTGCACACGGATCATCAGCCAGATCACCGTCCAGGCCAACAGCGCCCGATCGGCCACAACGTTAGCCCACGCCAGCCGATACGCAGCCTGGCGCTTGCCTGTGGTGCTGCGGCTAAGGTATCGAGCATGATCACCACTGAGCCGAGCAGACAGGCGTTGCCACATGGTGAAGAGAGTCTATCTGGAGGGGGTACGGACGAAAGGATTCTTCTACGAAGGCCATACCCAACGCGTCCGGTGCCACGCGCTGCCCCAGCGTGCGCAGGTGAGGCTGTAAGTGCCTACACCCTCCCTCGTTCAGAAGGTTGGTGAAACGCACTAACTGGTAGTGGTATGCGACCTTCGAGTAGGTAGGCAGAGGGGCGATGGGTAGCCGCTGCAGGCTATCTGCGGCTGCGATGGCATACAACCGGACGGTCGTTTCTTCACCCCATCCTGAGGGCGAAGGCACCATGTGCCAATGGAAGAAGGGGTAGAGCTCGCGGACGCCATACCCGTGATGCGTAACATAGCTCAGCCCTGCCATCACGACGCCTAGCACAAAGAGGCCGCGCGTGACGCGTACGCGCCACGACCATGAGGGCTGAGCTGAGGAGGCACGGATACGCATCGAGCCAAAGCCAAGAGGAGGTTCAGCGGTACTACCCTCTGCTCGGCAAGGATGTGTAAGCAGGAGCGTTCAGTCCCGTATAATTGTTGACTAGCGCCCCAGCATATCCTGTCCTACAGGGCACGCAAGGCAGCGCGAGCACTGGCATTGGGTGCGGTAGAGACGGTACAAGCCCTGCGTCTCATAGGCCGATTTGGGACGGTGGCCAAGGCGGGTAAAGGTACGCACCACTTCGTTCTTCTCAGCCGGGAGCTGACGCATGACGTTGACCACGCGGTCGCGCAGCTCAGGCCGGTTGCTGTGGGCGATGTGGACCAGTAACACCGGAAGCACGGCGTTGATCAGCAGCGCGTCGGCGCGAGAGGTGCCGAGGTGGCCGACGTGCTTCTTCGCTGTGCGCTTGAGGTGTACGTGGTGCTGCCAGAACGACGAGACGGGTGCCGCTAGCAGAGCGCGCAGCTTGGCGACAGGCTCCGCTGACTCCAGCGCCGCCAGCGCTTGATCAAGCGGCGACTGCATGAGCAGGCCATCGTCAGCAAGCCAGGCTAACCCTTGCGCGATGCGCAGTGTGGGGAAGTTGTTGGGCCGCAGCCGGAAAAACCGCCACGACAGCGTGGGCATAGACAGCTCGGGAGAGAGGGCTTGCAGCTGCGCGAAGCGCTCGCGCAACGCGGCAGCATGCGCCGCCGTCTCCTCATCCTCAATGCTATCCTCGTCGGGGATAAGGCCAGCGGTGCCGAAGAACAGCGCGGCCCGATCTTCGGGGTCAACCAAGTGCCGGGCGCGGTCTAACGGGATGCGCTGCACCAGCTCGCGCATGGGCGCCGCATTCTTGGCGTAGCCCAGCCCCGCAAAGAGCGCCGTGTAGAGGATGGACTCCAGGTCGGGCGTCTTCTGATACTCCGCCTCCAGGTGTGCCACGCGGTCGTTGAGGCGCGCCTCAGCATGGGCCGCGATGAGTTGCTCCTTGACCTGGGTGTCGGCAGGGAGCCAGTGGTTGGCACAAGGCAGGGCGTCGGCAGGGCGTGTGCGGAATTCGTACAGCAGCTGCCGCAGTGGCGTCGTCAGCGTGGGGGCGAGGATAAACTCGGGCAGCGTGGTGTCGTCTTGGCGCAGCAGCCCGCTGGTCCAGATGTCGGCTTGCAGGGCGACGTGCAGGACGACGCTGTTGTAGCGCGCATCCAGGTGATGTCCATGGTCGAACCACTGCCCGGATCGGTGGTGGATCTCCACATGGCCGTGCCATGCCGTCGTACCGATCAGCACGTGCGCGTTCAGGAAATCTGGCCCAGCATCGGTGTTGAGCATGCCGGGATCGATGACGACAATCGGCTCGCCCGTCGTCGTTGCCAAGCCAACGCGGTTGAAGCGCTGCTGCGCCCACAGGTCGTGCAAAAGCGCCTCGGGCACGCGCGTGGTGGCAGCAGGCTCGTGCAGCGCGACTTCGTACACATCGTGCTGATCGCCATAGTAGTGAACGTGCGCAGCGTGGGGCGTGACGGAAGCAGAAGCAGCAGTCATGGGGTCGGGTGGTGGACTTGGGAGACACATGCACCGAATCCCAGACGGATATGAACGCCGCGTTAAGGAGCCGTGCTGTTTTTATCGACAGGCGGAAGGCCTCGATCTAACATGACCCGTCCGCGGCACGTGGCTCAGATCGGGAGGCAGAGAAAACCAATCACTCACCGTACAGCGTCTTCAGCTTATCGAGTAGCGCTGCATACATGGCGGGTCTTTCCTCGCGCAAGGTGCTTTTGTTGTGCGCGTACATCGCCTCGGCGTTGGCCCACGTGCGGCACGGATCTGCGTAATCCCACGCCACAGTCCCGTTGTGATCGGTGTAGTAGTTGGGGCGTGTATCGGGGAACGGCTTCTTGAACAGCCCTGCCCAACTGCTGGCCTCGGGGCTATCGATATTGTGCTCAGGGTCGATGAGGTAGAGCACCGACGGTGTATCGCCCACGCGGAAGTATTGTGCCCAGGCGTGATCCTGGGTCACGGCTTGGATGTGGGCACCCATCGCTCCATAGACGGACAGGGCTTCGAACATCTGGCGTGGGCCTTCGCCGTCGAACATGCCGTTGTACGTCCAGTTGCTCTCGATCCACCACAGGTCGGCGAAGCGCGCATCGTCGTAGATGGCGTTGCGACCGCGCCCATTCCAGTTTGCCACCGTACACGCTTCTTGGGCAGCGCCTTTGGGATCGTATTTCACCCCTGTGCCAATCGACAGGACGCGGAGCTTACTGGCTATGTTCGGATGCTCGAACAAGGCATTTTTCAGCGTGACCATGCCGCCCCAGACCAAAACGTAGAGGGGTTGCTCTGAGGCTTCGGCAGACTCCGCCAGCCGTGCTATGGCATCTTGCTCGTTGCGGGCCAGCCAACCTCGCGCCGTCTCAGGAGACGGATAGCCCTTTTCAGCAAATCCATAAGCAGTGTAGTCTTCCTCATACGCCGCGATCGCCTCCAAGCTGGCTTCGTAGCCCTTCCCACGCCAATAGTCGGGCGCGATGCCGACGATGTCCAATGCGTCGGCATACCAGAGCAGGTGGATGAGCGATTGGCGGTCATCAGGGTCGCCGCCCACCAGGTTGATGTCGGTCAGCACAAACACACGGGGCTTAGCCTGCTGCGCGTACGACGCGGGGGTGTGCGAAAGAAACAGCGCTGCGAGAGCTAGCGTCACTCCAACCTTGAGCAAGGCTGACCAATCTGGAAGAGCGCGCATCGAAAAAACAGAGGGCTTCGTGTGCAGAGGTGGCGAGCTATGGTGTTACGGTCACAATTACGCGGCGGTACCGATGCAGAGCGGGCACGCCGTCATCCTGTACGGTGAGGATCGCATGGATCGTTTGTGGCGTCTGCACATCGGGCGCGACGAACGTGGCTGCTGGAGCGTCTGCCTGCGCGAAGACGATATCGCCGGTGAAGCTGCCCGCATCTTTGTAGATCCACCATTGGTATGTCAGGGCATCGCCATCAGGATCGGTGGTGCCGGAGGCGTCCAGGTGAACCGGGTTGCCAGACTGCACGGCAAGGTCCTCGGCGTGATTGAGTTGAATCGCCGGATGGTGGTTCGCGTCGTCGTAGCGGGCACTCGCGCTCCAGTCCATGCGCGCCGCGAAATCGTTCTGGATTGCCAGCAGCCAGCGCCAGAGGGGTTTCAGGTGGTCTCCGTCGTCGCGCGCGTCCCTCCAGAAGTTGGGATAGGCTGGGCTGGCTTGGCGAAAGCGCCCGCCCCATCCGCCGTAGCCGAGGTCCTCCGTGCTCCGCAGCCCGGTGTCGATGAGGTGGAAGAACGCTGGCGAGTCGCCTTCGCTGAAGTAGGCTTGCGGATAGGCGGCCCCGAGCGGACCGTGCCCTTCCTTTACGTGCTCGCGCATCCACGCCTCGCTGAAGATGGCGTGGTCTGAGTACGGATGGCCTTCGTGCTGATAGTTGACCGCCATGAACTGCCCGTTCAAGACCAGCGGCACTGAAGGGACCTCGTCGCGAATCCACCAGATCGTGCTGTCTTGGGCCGCGATGGCATAGATCTGGATCTTGGCAAAAGCCTGCTGGATCTGCGCTGGCGTGTACGATTGCTGAAGGCGCCACAAGGCTTGCGCGATGGTGTTCGTCCCACCCCACGCCTGCACCCAAACCGGGCGCGGGTCGCCGTCGAGCAGCACATCGATGATGTGTTCAGAGCCGGGCGTATCGTTCTCCGGCCCGACCGTGTGCATCTTCGTGCGGTCCTCGTTGCCGAGCTTCACCTGCCGCCGCAAGTAGTCCGCCTCGGGGTAGTCAGGGTGGTGCTGAAGCAGATTGGGGCGTACCTGCTCGTACGCGTCGAGCAGTGCGATAATCCAACCCGTGCCGTGCCCGTCTTTTTGCCACACCGAGTTGGTCGCGATGATGCCCTCCACATCGAAGTCGCTGCTGTAGAGCAAGAAGCGCACAAAGGAGCTGCGGTCATCGACTTCACCGTCGGTGGTGACCACAACGCGTGGTTTGGTACTATCCGACGACACTGCTACAGGCTCACTGGACCACATGCCCATGACTAGCAGGAGACCTACACTGACGAATAGCGCGAAGGCGCCGCCTCGCACCGTGCGTAGAGAAAGCATGGAGGAAACGCGCATCGCTTCGGTCAATCGCTAGCTTTGAGGCAGTACAACCAGGCTTGGGCGTGATGAAGGGTGCCGCTCAGAAGACATCCACACACCCTTGACTCTCTTTCGAGTCTGCGGTAATGTATCCTTGGCTTTGAGTAGTTTCCTCCTGCATAACTGGCAAAACATGTCAGATCACGAGGTCGCCCATGTTTTTGACAATCGGCGTCAGGCCTTTACGCCGTATGGGCTCACGTGCGTGCGCTGGCGTCCTAGCCTCATGCACAGGCCCGATCATCACAACGAGATCGAGCTGAACCTGCTCCGCAGCGGTTCGCTGACATACCTTCTGCGGGGCCGCCGGATCACCATCCAGCCCCACCGTCTCGTGGCGTTCTGGGCGCTTGTACCCCATCAGATTGTGCAGTTCGAAGGGGAAAGCCCGTACTACGTGGCGACGATTCCGCTGAGTAATTTTCTGCAGTGGAATCTGCCTACGAGTTTCGCGAACCGCCTCCTCGGCGGCGAGGTGATCCAAGCGCCT
>JBCDJT010000110.1:0-16972 GCA_038747545.1 Bacteroidota bacterium | reverse complement strand
GCTTGGTAGAACTGTACGATGCCGATGAGATCGAGAAGGTAGACTTTAACCGCGTGGAGGTGCTGGGCGTTAACAACCGAGACCTGCGCACCTTCACCGTGGACATCGACCACTCGCTGCGCGTGTTCGTGCAGATGGCCGAGCGAACGTACGCCGTCTTGGTGCGCGGCTTTGATTGCGGCCTGCGCTCGCCCGACGATCTCGCCTACCTGCGCCGCAACGGCATCGACGCCGTGCTGATCGGCGAGACGTTCATGCGCGCCCCCAACCCCGGCGTCGCTCTCGCCGACGCCCGCATGGCCGTCGCCCAGCGCCTTGCCACCGACGAAACACTCGCCTCATGACCAAGCTCAAAATCTGCGGCCTGACCTCGCTCGAAGACGCCCGCTTTTGCTCAGGCGCAGGCGCCGATTACCTCGGCTTCATCTGCTACCCCGGTAGCCCGCGCTACATCACGCCGAAGGGCATCAAGAGCATCGCCGACTGGATCTTCGGCTCCGAACTCGTGGGTGTCTTCGTCGATGAGAGCGCCGACCACGTCAACGAAGTCGCCGAGGCAGCGGGACTGCACGTCGTCCAACTGCACGGCGATGAGCCGTCGTGGATCTGCGCCGACGTGGAGAAGCCCGTTATCAAAGCGTTTCGCGTCAAGCCCACCGACACCGCCGACGCGCTCCGCTACCAGTTCGACGACTATGCCGACCACGTAGACTACTTCCTGCTCGACGCCTACCACGACAACCTCTACGGCGGCACGGGCAAAGTCTTCAACTGGGACATTGCGAAGGCGCTCGCTGCCGACTATCCGCTCTTCCTCGCAGGCGGCCTTAGTACCGACAACGTCCTCGATGCCGTCGAGACCGTGCAGCCCTACGCCGTCGATGTGTCGAGCAGCGTGGAGTCGGCGCCCGGCGTCAAGGACTTCACCAAACTCACCGCGTTTTTCGATACCTTCAACGTCCTCCGCGACGACTCCGTTATCTAATTCCCACCCGTACCTTAACCGACGATCTGTGCAGATGGAAACCGCTACCTTCACCTACAACGCCCCCGACGCCACCGGCCACTTCGGCATGTTTGGCGGCGCCTTCGTGCCCGAAATCCTCGTCCCCGCCCTGGACGACCTCAAGGCCGCGTATGCCGCCACGGAGGGTGATGCTGAGTTCTGGGCCGAGTACCACCACCTGCTGCGCACCTACGTGGGTCGCCCAACCGCACTCACGCTCGCCGACCGGCTGACGGAAGAGCTAGGCGGGCCGAAGATTTACCTGAAGCGCGAGGACCTCTGCCACACGGGCGCGCACAAGATCAACAACCCGATCGGGCAGATCCTGCTGGCGATGCGGATGGGCAAGAAGCGCATCATCGCCGAGACGGGCGCGGGGCAGCACGGCGTGGCCACAGCCACCGTCTGCGCCAAGTTCGGGCTGGAGTGCATCGTCTACATGGGTAAGGAGGACACCGAGCGGCAGTCGCTCAACGTGCGGCGCATGCGCCTCCTCGGCGCCGAGGTCCGACCCGTGACTAGCGGCAGCCAGACGCTCAAGGACGCCACCAACGAGGCCATCCGCGACTGGGTGACCAACGTGGGCGACACGTTCTACATCATCGGCAGCGTGGTGGGGCCGCACCCGTACCCGATGATGGTGCGCGACTTCCACCGTGTCATCGGCGAGGAGACGCGGCGGCAGCTCTTCGAGGTGGAAGGCCGCGAGTGCCCCGACGCCATCGTCGCCTGCGTGGGCGGTGGCTCCAACGCGATGGGCCTGTTCTACCCCTACCTCCACGACGCGGATGTCAAGATCTACGGCTTGGAAGCGGCGGGCGAAGGGCTCCAGGGCAAGCACGCGGCGACGCTCACCAAGGGCGACCCCGGCGTGCTCCACGGCGCCATGAGCCTACTCCTGCAAGACGACATGGGTCAGGTCGAACTCGCGCACTCGGTCTCGGCGGGCCTCGACTACCCCGGTGTAGGTCCCGAGCACGCGTATCTCAAAACCATCGACCGCGTGCAGTACCACCCCATTACGGATGCCGAAGCCCTCGAAGGTGTCAAGCTGCTCTCGCGCACCGAGGGCATCATCCCCGCGCTCGAAACGGCCCACGCCATCGCCTATCTGCCGAAATTAGCTCAAGTGATGGATGAGCGCGAAGTCGTCGTCGTCAACTGCTCCGGCCGTGGCGACAAGGACATGGAGACCATTGCAGCGCACGTGACGCTCTGACTTCAGCCCGCTCTTCTGACCTCCAACCCTTCCCGATACCATGACCATCCGCCAAGCCATCGCCGCTGCTAACGCGAACGGCGAGAAAGCCGCCGGGCTGTTTCTCACCAACGGCTTCCCCGACCCCGACAGCACGCTCGACATCCTCTTCGCCATCGACGAGGCAGGCGCCGACTTCATCGAACTCGGCATGCCGTTCAGCGACCCGCTCGCCGAAGGGCTGCCCATCCAGCGCTCCAGCGAACGCGCCCTATCGCACGGCGTGACGATGCCCGATGCGTTCGAGACCGTCCGCGCCTTCAAGGCCGAGCGCAGCACGCCTGTCCTGCTGATGGGCTACATCAACCCGATCTTCCGCTACGGCGTGAGCAACTTTTGCCGCGACGCCGCATCTAGCGGAGTGGATGGGTTGATCCTGGCCGACCTCCCACCCGAGGAAGGCGCCATCATCGAAGCGGAAGCACGCGATGCCGGGCTCGACCTCGTCTACCTCATCGCGCCTAACACCGCCGACGCACGCATCGCCGCCATCGACGAGCAGGCGACGGCGTTCGTCTATGCGGTGAGCGTGACGGGGCTGACGGGGAGCGGCTTGGGCAGCGTGGATCGCGTGCAGGCCTACCTGCGCCGGGCCAGAGGCATCGTCCGTGACAACCCGCTGCTGGTCGGCTTCGGCATCCGCTCGCACGAGGACGCCATGCGCCTCAGCGCAGAGACCGACGGCTTCATTGTGGGCTCGGCGCTGATCCAGGCCGTGGAGCGGCTGTGGGACGACGCCTCGCTGACCAAGGCGGAGCGGCTGGACGCCGTGCGTGCCTTCGTACGCGGCCTAAAATACGGCGAAGAACCCGCCGTCGTAGGCTGACGCGCGGCACCTGGGCAACCCATCTTCCGACCACGTCGTTAGACTTGACTCACTAGATCACACGCCCATGCGCACACTTCTTGCTGTCTTTCTCCTCAGTTCCCTCACACTCTGGGGCTGCGATCCAGGCGAAATGGACCTCCGCCCGAGCGCAGCGGGCGCCGAGGCCACGCTGACTGTCGTGATGGACTCGTCGCTGTGGCAAGCCAGCCCCGGTGAGGCCGTGAACTACTACGTGTCGCCGTACCTGGGCACCCTCCCTGCCCCGGAGCGCCTGTTCGACGTCCGCCATATGGACCTCACCACGCTACCGCGTCTGGAGGAAGCCAAGACATATAAGAACGTGCTCGTGGCGGGTCTCGTGACAGACTCCAGCAACGTGTCCAAGTTCTTGCGCAGCAGCTTCTCGGCGGAAGCCCTGGCCTCCATCGAAGATGGCAACGCGGCGTACGTGCAGCGGCCCAACCTGTGGCGGCGCAACCAGATGGTCATCTACCTCGCCGCCCGCGACTCCGCCTCGCTCGCCGACGCCATCGCCACGCGCAGCGAAGACATGCAGTATGCCTACAACGAGCTCATCCGCAAGCGCACCGAGGTTGACATGTTCGACCGCGCCCGGCAGGAAGACCTCGAAGCAGAGCTGATGGCGGCCCACGACTTCGCGGTTAACATGCAGCACGACTACCTCATCGCCGTCGACACCACTAACTTTGTCTGGCTCCGCCGCATCCTGTCGGACACCTGGCGCAGCATGTTCGTCTATTACGAAGAGAACAGCAGCCCGGCCACCCTCACACCCGAGTGGGTGTACCAGACGCGCGACCGCCTCACCAAGAAGTACCTGCAAGGCAACCAGGGCGGCTACCCGATGCTCTACCAGTACCAGCGCATGGAGACGGAGAACATCGACTTTCAGGGGCACTATGCGTACGAGACGCGTGGCCTCTGGCAGATGGTGGGCGAGGACGAGAACGGCGCCATCTTCCAGTACGGTGGGGGCGGCCCGTTCGTCAACTACAGCTTTTACGACGAGGACACACGCCGCCTCTATATGATCGACGGGATGGTTTTCGCACCAAGCTACCCCAAGCGCGAGTTTCTGCGCCAGCTTGAAGTGATTGCCTACACCTTCCGCACCAAGGCCGATGTTGCCGTCAACGCGGCTGCAAGTCCGTGACCTCGCCTCTGCCCCTCTATTGACTTTACCGCCCCTCGGCACTCGTTTCCTCATTTCAGCTTTTCCGTTTTCAATATGTCCACCGCCGTACAGAACCAACCCACCCCTACCGAAAGCACGGACGATGAATCGTTGCTGCGCCTAGGCCTGCCGAAGGGCAGCCTGCAGGAATCCACGTTCGACCTGCTGCGCCGCGCGGGCTACAGCTTCAAGGTCAGCTCCCGCTCGTACTTCCCGTCTATCGATGATGATGAGTTGACAGCGATGCTTGTCCGAGCCCAAGAGATGGCGCGCTACGTCGAAGATGGCGTGTTCGACGCAGGCATCACGGGCAAGGATTGGGTGCTGGAAACTGACTCGGATGTCGTGGCCGTCGCCGATCTGATCTACTCGAAGAGCAGCATGCGGCCCGTCCGCTGGGTGCTGGCCGCGCCGGAAGACTCCGACATCAACAGCGTACACGACCTAGAGGGCAAGCGCATCGCCACCGAAGTCGTCAACATGACGCAGCGGTGGCTCGACAAGCACGGCGTGACAGCTGAAGTCGAGTTCTCGTGGGGCGCCACCGAGGCCAAGTGCCCCGAGCTGGTGGATGCTATCGTGGAGGTGACAGAGACGGGCTCGTCGCTGCGGGCGAACAACCTCAAGATCGTCGAGGTGCTGATGTCGTCGAACACGCAGCTCATTGCCAACAAGGCGGCATGGGCGAATCCCTGGAAGCGCCAGAAGATCGAAGCCGTGGCGATGTTGATGGAGGGCGCCATCCGTGCCGAGGGCAAGGTGGGCCTCAAGCTCAACGCTCGCCGCGAGGATGCGCGCAAGGTGATCGAAGTGCTGCCAGCCCTGCGCATGCCCACCGTCTCGCCGCTCGCACTCGGCGAAGACTGGGTCGCCATCGAGACCGTGATCGAGGAAAAGCAAGTGCGCCGCCTCATTCCCGAGCTGAAGCGCGCGGGCGCTGAGGGCATCATCGAGTACGCACTCAACAAGATCATCCCGTGACCGGGGCTCGGCGTTTGGACGCGCTGCGCGCTTTGGGGCTCGCGCTTATTGTGATGATCGCGGGTTGTACTCCAGTTGAGGTGCCTCCACCTTCTGTCGAGGCCGATTCGATGCTCGTCGATGTTCTGACGGACCTCTACCTACTTGAAGGACGTGCTAAGTTCGATGGCGGTCCGGCGAGTATATCCAGCCGCGACTCCGTCTTAGCGCTCTACGACTTGACCGAGGCTACCTTCACCGAGCGAATGGAGGCCTACCGGGCCCATCCCGAAGCCTTCTATGACCTCCAGAAAGAAGTCTTGGAGCGCCTCAACTTGGAACGTCTCGACCTGCCGATCACTGAGTGAGCCGCCGCGCAGCTATACGTGCTGCAGGTTGACCACAACTTCCTCCGCCTGTGGCAAGCGGTAGCGCACGAGGCCGGAGGGCGTGGTACCCAGCCGCACCAAGTCACAGGCCTCACGCGCATCAAGCAACAGCTCCCCCTTGCCCATGGCGGGTGCGGTGAGCCGGAGTTCGCGTTGGCCCAGCGGTCCCCGCACGGCGAAGCCAATCGGTCCTGCCGCCGTGTAGGCGGTGCCTGCCAGCGCGTTGAGATCGCCAAACTGCGGGCGGATCTGGTACGAGGCGAAGCCCGGCGCCGTGGGATGTACGCCGAGCACCCCCATGTACGCAATGTACAGCGGGGCCACAGCCGCGTGACTCCACTGCGAGCGGCTGTCGGGCGTATGTGTCCAGCTCTCCGGCAGCGTGTTGTTGAGCCGAACGGCATCCATCATTGCCCAGCGCCCGCGAAGGTCATTCAAGATCACGTCGACGCGGCCGATGCGGGCGAGCGCCCAGAAGCGCCATCCGGCATTGGGCGGAAACGGTCCAACGACGGCATCGGGCATATCGGCCAAGAGGCGTGCTGAGGTTGCCGTGTTGCCCGCTGGGCATTGGTCGAACAGCAGCGCCGTAGCCAGCGAGCGATAGCAGTACCGCGCCGCGCCGGCGCGCCATGGCTTGTTGATAACGAACGTTCCCTCCTGAGCCTCCCAAAACGTGCCGATCGCAGCCTGAAGCAGTCCGGCGGCAAGCTGCCTGGCCTCCACTGCAACGTCTGGCTCGCCGAAAGCCTCGGCCAAAACCGGGAATGCGTGCTGTAGCATGGCGGCTGCGTACAGGTTGAAGGCGCACTGTTTGTCGCGCTGCTCGGCGTAGTGGTTGTCGATCCACACCGCAGGCGTGCCCAAGTTCTCGACCGCAAGCAGCCCATCGGGGCCTACCCCATCGGACAGGTAGCGCATGAAGCGCCGGAGGCGTGGGTAGACCTCCGCGAGTTGATCGCGGTTGCCCGTGTAGAGGTAGAAGTAGTAGCTGTCGAACACCGTGCCGATGCCATGATCCAGCAGCGGTCCCCATGGCGTGAGGTCGAGCTCACGCTGGGCGAGGCGCACGAGCCGATCGTAGGCGGGCCAGCAGTCCAGGAAGAAGCCCGCGTTGGTCATGCCCTGGGTGAACGTATCTACGTAGCGCCCTATGACGCGTTGGTCTCCGACGGCATACGCCAGCGCGTGAATCACATGGCCGATGTCGCCGCTGTACTGCTGCCGCTCGCGCCCCATGCAGTCCACGATGGTTTCGTGCGCGCAGTTGTGCAGCGTGTTGACGCACGCGCCCCACAGCCTGTTCAGCGCCGGCTCATCACTCTCCAGGTGTAGTGTTTGCGGCCACGGCCCGAGGCGCCGCAGCATCCCGACCTGCTCAACGATGACCTCGCCCTCGGCGCCATGGATGTGCAGCTGTAGCCACCGCGCCGACTCGTAGTCGAACGGCGCGAACCGATTGGCGCCCTCACGGCAGATGAAGCGCGTCCACGAGTGAAAGCGGGTGTTGAGCAGCGGCGCCCCCCCCACCTCGTGGGCGTCGTGGACCATCATTTCAACTACCGTTCCCTCCGGCGCCGTGATGGTAAAGTACGGCCAGCCTACCATCTGCTCGGCGTACGCAAACGTTAGCGCAGCACCGCGCTGCGGGTCTGCAAGACGGACACGGTACCGTCCATTCCCCAGGTCGTCTGCCACGTCCGCCCGGTCCACCGTGAACGCATCGGGGGTGAGGACGTCGAAATACTCCTCGGGCGAGCGCCGCCAGTCGATCCACAGCGACTCCTCCAGCATGGCGTCCGGCACATCAACCTCTCGCGTCAGGGGGATCTGCCGACGCCGCAGCTGACAGCGTTCGGGCTGCGCCGAGCTGTTGAAGAGGTAGTCGGAGTTTTGCGTACACAGCGCGGGCTTGTTGGGCGCACCGCCAATGTCTTGGGCGGGCAACCAGTCGTCGTCGACTAGGAAAGTAGCTGTATCCCAACCGTACGGGTAGACGCGGGCGTCGAACGACTCTTGCAAGCTGCGCAGGTACCAGCGCTTGTAATAGCCAGCGGGCCAGCTCTTGGCGAGGTGTGCCAGCCACGAGGGGTCTGAGACTACCGTTCGGGTGCGCCCGTCTGCGAAGGTCAGCGTGAGGTGGAACAAGAAGCCTGCCTTGCCTGCGGGCCATGTGCCGTCGCCCTGGCCGTAGTACAGCACCGTGGCTGCAAGGACGTTATCGCCCAGCTGAAGGTAGCTGGTGAGATCCATCGGGTCGACCTCGGCGTAACGCGGGTCCGATGGTGCCGGCCCCCATTGCACACGCGTCCCGTTCACACGTAGCTCGTAGCGGCTGTCGCCGATGATCCAGCCCTCGGCCTTGACAGGGACCTCCGACAACGTCAGCGGCTTTCGGAACAGCACAAACGTGTTTTGCAACACCCGCGCTGAGGGGTACCAGATCCACTGGGCCGGGGCGAGGTCCAGCTCGCGCTCGGGCAACACGCTCAACGCCGCGTTCGGGTTTGCCCTTCGGCGGACAGTGGTGCCTGCTGGTGGTGCTCCGTCAGGCATCGGCGGCGCGCCAGCTAACGGGTTGAACGCAATGAGCGATGCGCCGAGTGACGTGGATTTGAGGAACTCGCGACGGTTAGCCATCTTGGGCAAGCGGCAGTGGATTGAGCGGCGGTAGCGTACAACCCAGCGCGCTAAAAAATCAACTGCGCCTGCAGGCGAGGTGCGTCACCCCTCGCGTTCCGTAGACGAGCTACGTGATGGCTCTACCATGCTCATTCGGCGCGATAGGCGGAGATCGAGTCCACCTGCAGCCGAAACGGCCCGTCTTGCCCATCTGCGATGTAGATACCGATGGAGACGATGGCCGAGCGGTCGAGCGGACGCACCTCCACGGGATCGCCGTGGGCAGTATCGCGCAAGGTCGCGAATGGAATGCGGACGACCGCCCATTCCTCGGTCGTAGGGAACGCCCCACGGCGGTTTACCTCGCGCCCTCGGTGACGCAGCCCCTCGTCAACGTCAACCTCGAAGGTGCGTCCCCCGCCGCGCACGCGCAGTTCCAGCCCATCGTAGGCTGAGAGATCAACGTCGCGCCACGCCCGCGTCGAGGTGAAGCCACCGCCTTGCGTCACGACCTCGCCCGTGAACACGAGCGCGCCGTCCTGGACTTCGACGAAGCCCTGTGAGCGCCCGCCCATAACGCCGTCGTTCTCGATCTCCCACTCGGTCGGCCCGGTGGTCTGGAAGTCAAAGAGCAGCATGTTTGTTGAGGTCGATGGCGCTCGCTGCACGTCGTGAGGCGTGTGCAGCAGCATGGCAAGGGTGAGCAGCAGGTGGATCATGCGAGTGTTGCAATCAAGCGATATTATCAGCTTTGGGTCATTCTCAGATGGCTATGAGCGCTATGCGCCATCGCTGACTCAAGTTCGCGTGCCGTTGTCCAGATCCGGGCAAGACTGCTCATCACAACGCAACCCAAGCTAAAACCGCCGACGTGCTGACACATGCGCATTGGGATCGCTGCCGCCCAACTGTGCCAGGAGACGTGCGCTTTCTCGCTCTATCAATGCGTTCAGCCCAGCATGGATGAGCGCCGTTTGGTCGTGGATGCCTGTCAGATTCCTGGCCTGCTCCATCAGCGCGTGGTCTAGCTCAAGCGTTGTCTTCATAGTGTCACTCTGAATTTCCCAATGGGGGCGTTGGCGTAGCCGTTTTCGTGCTTCAGCCCGCGAAGTTGAGCAGCGCCTCTAGGAACGTGGGGCCCAGGTCTTCCACCTTCTTCTTACCCACGCCCTGCACCTGTAGCATCTCGTCGAGCGTCTTGGGGCGGCGGCGGGCCATATCGCGGAGGGTGGCGTCGTTGAAGATGACGTAGGGGGGTACGCCGCGCTCGCGGGCCAGCGTGGAGCGGAGCGTCCGCAGCGCCTCGAACAGGTCGCGCGCGACGCCGTCCCAGGACTCGGCCTCGACGGTCGTTTTCTTGACGCGCTTGGTCTTGGTGGGCATCAGGAAGACCTGCCGTTGGCCGCGCAGCACCTCCATCGACTGCTGGTTGAGGCGCAGCAGCGGGTAGTCGCCGCGCGTGCGGGTGAGCAGCTCTTGGTCGAGCAGTTGGAAGACCCAGTTGTTGAGCGTCTTCTTGGGCGTGCCCGTGAGCAGGCCGTACGTAGAGAGCTGGTCATGGCGCATCTTCTTGATGCGGGGCGAGTCGGTGCCGCGCAGCACATCGACGACGTGGCCCATGCCGAAGCGCTGCTCCACGCGCGCCACGCACGAGAGGATCATCTGTGCCTCTCGGGTGGCCTCGATCAGGTCGTCTACCTCGCCGAGGCAGATGTCGCACGCGCCGCAGTTGTCGGACGCGAAGGACTGGCCGAAGTACTCGACGAGCGCCCGGTGGCGGCAGCCGGTAGGCGAGCTGTAGCGCCGCATGTGGCTGAGCAGTTCCTGGTCGACGGGGCGGATGGTGCCCTCCATGCTGCCCGACTTTTTTTCGAGCAGCGAACGCCACCGCACGGTGTCGGCGGGCGAGTAGAGCAGGACGCACTCCGCTTCGAGGCCGTCGCGCCCAGCGCGGCCTGCTTCCTGCTGGTAGTGCTCGATGCTTTGCGGCATGGCGGCGTGGATTACGCAGCGCACGTTGCTGCGGTCGATACCCATCCCGAACGCCACCGTGGCCACCACGATGTCGATCTCCTCGTTGACGAACGCCTCTTGCGCGGCGCGGCGCTCGCTCGGCTTCATGCCCGCGTGGTAGAAGCGCGCCGTGTAGCCGCCGTTGTTGAGGTGCCCGGCGATGCGCTCCGTGTCGGCGCGGCTCATGCAGTAGATGATGACGGCCTCGCCCCGGTGGCGGTCCAGCACCTCGAAGATCTGCTTCTTCGCGTCGTTGCGCGTGAGGACGCGGTAGACCAGGTTCGGCCGGTCGAAGTTGCCGATGTGGACGGCGGGGTCCTGCAGGTGCAGCTGCTCGATGATGTCCGCGCGGACGCGCTCGGTGGCGGTGGCGGTGTAGGCGTGGATCGAGACGCCGAGGTCGGCCTTAAGCTGGGCGAGCTGGCGGTACTCGGGCCGGAAGTCGTGCCCCCAGTGGCTGATGCAGTGCGCCTCGTCCACAGCGATGTGCTGGATGCCGAGGCGCCGTCCCTGGCTGCGCACCCAGCCCGTCAGCGCCCGCTCCGGCGACATGAACACCAGCCGCACGTTGCCGCTCGCCAACTCGTCCTCGGCTTGGCGCCGCTCGTCGGCGGTGAGCGCGCTGTTGAGCGCCACGGCCGGGTAGCCGTTGGCCCGCAGCCCATCCACCTGATCCTTCATCAGCGAGATGAGCGGCGAGATGACGAGATCGGTGCGGCCCGCTACGAGGGGCGGCACCTGGTAGCACAGCGACTTCCCCCCGCCCGTCGGGAGCACCACGAGCGAGTCGCGGCCGTCGAGTTCGGCGCGGATGGCGGCTTCCTGTAGCGGACGCAGCTGGTCGTAGCCCCAGATGGCCTTGACGTGCCGCAGGATGTCGTCGAGGGAGTAGGTGGTAGCGTCAGTCACGCGATGGTGCGGGTCAGGTGGCGGTCAACGAGGGCACGTTGCACCTCGGTCGTGAGGGTGATGGGCAGACGAAGCGCATCGGTAGGCGGTTCCAGCGCCTCGAACTGGCTCTGCAGCATCTCAGCAGGCATGAAGTGGTCGCGCTGCTGCATGCGGGCGTAGATCGTCTCGAAGTCGCCGTCGAGGAAGACAAAGCAGATGGGCTCGCCATCGCGCTTGAGCACATCGCGGTAGCGTTGCTTGAGGGCCGAGCATGTGACGACGAGTGGCTGGTGCTGTGCTAATGCCAACTCGATCTCATCGCGCAGGGCGTGCAGCCACGGCCAGCGGTCGGCATCCGTGAGCGGCGTCCCGCCAGCCATCTTGTCGATGTTGGCTTGCGGGTGGTAGTCGTCGGCCTCCACGTAGCGCACCTTGTAGGCTTCGGCGAGCGCAGTGGCGAGCGTCGTCTTGCCCGTTCCTGAGACGCCCATCACAATGACCACATCGCGCATGCCTTTTGGCGAGGTGATCTGCTCGGTCATTCGGTTCTCCTTCGACATTGAAATATGCAACGGACGTGTGAATCGTTTTCATCAACCTTTAGCCACGCGAACGGGTCCGCCTCGGCTTGGCCTCGTATTATGGTGGCTGCCTAAACGGGCAATTTTGCGTTGAACATTTCAAAAATCAGGTGCGCTTACATGGCTACGCCCACTTATGACGTTGTGGTGATTGGTACGGGTCCTGGCGGTTACGAGACGGCGATCCGCGCTACCCAACTCGGCTTCAAGACCGCCGTTATCGAAAAGAACAAGCTGGGCGGCGTCTGCCTCAACATCGGCTGTATCCCGACGAAGGCGCTGCTTAAGAGCGCTGAGATCATGGCCACCGTGAGCCACCTGAGCGACTACGGCCTCGCGCTCGACGGCACCGTGACGCCCGACTTCGGCAAGGTCGTGGACCGGAGCCGTGGCGTGGCAGGCAAGATGAACAAAGGCGTCCAGTTCTTGATGAAGAAGAACAACATCGACGTCATTATGGGCCGTGCCACACTAGAAGGCAACGGCCAGATCGACGTGCAGCCCTCCACCGACATGGACGGCAACACGGTCGGTAAGGCGACGAAGGTGAAAGCCACGCATATCATCATCGCCACAGGTGCTCGTGCGCGCGAAATCCCGCCCCTCCCTGTCGATGGCAAGAAGATCATCTCGTACAAAGAGGCGATGCTGCAGAAGGAGCAGCCGAAGCGCCTTGTGATCGTAGGCGCTGGCGCTATTGGCGTTGAGTTTGCCTACTTCTACCACAACATGGGCACGGAAGTCACCATCATCGAGGTGCAGGACCGCCTGGTGCCGGTCGAGGATGTCGATGTTTCGAAAGAGCTGACGCGCTCGTACAAGAAGCAGGGCATCAAGGTCATGACCAAGGCGATGGTCAAGTCGGTAGACACGTCGGGCGAGACACTCAAGGTACATGTCGAGACCAAGAAAGGCATGCAGGTCATCGAGGCCGACCAGGTGCTGAGCGCCGTCGGCGTGATCGGCAACGTGGAGAACCTCGGCCTGGAGAAGATCGGCGTCAAGACCAACGGCAACGACATTGTGGTGGACGGCTTCGGCCGCACGGGCGTGGACGGGGTCTACGCCATCGGCGACGTGACCGGCGCGCCCTGGCTCGCGCACAAGGCCAGCCACGAAGGCATCCTGTGCATCGAGAAGATCGCCGGGCACGACGTCCACGAGATGGACAAGAACGACATCCCGGGCTGCACGTACTGCCAGCCGCAGATTGCGTCGGTAGGGTACACCGAGGCGCAAGCCAAAGAGGCGGGCTACGAAGTCAAGATCGGCAAATTCCCGTTCTCAGCGAGCGGCAAGGCGTCGGCGAGCGGCCACACGGAAGGCTTCGTCAAGATCGTCTACGACGCCAAGTACGGCGAACTCCTCGGCTGCCACATCATCGGCCACGACGCCACCGAGCTCATCGCCGAGGTGGTCACGGCCCGCGAGCTCGAAACGACGTACCACGAGATCATCGAAGCCATCCACCCGCACCCGACACTCTCGGAGGCCGTGATGGAAGCCACCCGCGCCGCCATCGGCGAGCCGATCAACATCTGATTGATAGGCGTCGACAAGCATGGAAGTCAGCACACCGCACATACCTCTCGGCATTTCCCTGGGCGATGGATTGAAAATCCTGACATCTGTCAGTCCAAACGTTGAGAAGCTGGAGGGTGCCAACGAAGACTTCTACAAGGTCGCTTCTGATGAGTGGGAGTGCGGCATCTACACAAATGGTCAAACCGTGCATTCCACTTGGTACAATGATGCTCTGGGACGTGAGTCAGAAGCTGGTATCAACCAAAAGGTAGAACTCTACCTGACACGTTACGGCGCTATTGAGGGTTGGCAAGAGGGCCTCAACAACGGCTGGATTCAGTTCTTCTCGAATCGTAAAGCTGGTATTGGTATGGCTTACGGCATACAGAACGATGTCATCCGGTTTAACCTAGCCCGTTCGTAGCATCATTGTCGAGCGCAAGCTACAGAGGCTCTGCATCCGCTCGGGTGTGGAGCCTCTCGCGTTTTCCGCAATGCTCCGAAGGAGTGGCATTCGGTTCAATATTGTCATCCCGAGCGAAGCCGAGGGATCTCCCCCTATTCAGGGATTGCACGACGACCAAGTGGGAGATCCCTCGGCTTTGGCCTTCGGCCGCCGCTCGGGATGACACCACTGAGGATTTACAAGTAGTCCCTACGGCTGATACGTCACCCGTACCACATCGCCGACGCGGATGGTGCCGGTGGTTTCAGGGACGAGGTTGTGGCCGAAGTTGACCTTCTTGCCGAAGCGGCGGTACGCGGCGAGCGTCTTCAGCGGCTCTTTGTGGCGCGCGCCCGTGTCCTGATCGGTGGTGATGACAACGCAGCGGCCGCACGGCTTCACAGCGCGGAAGCGCACCTCGCCGATCTCCAGCATGTGCCAGCGGTCTTCCTCGAACGGCGTGAGGTCGCCCGTGAGGACGAGGTTGGGGCGAAAGCGGTTCATCGGTACGCTGCTGCCAAGGCGGGCGTTCAGGTCGTCGAGCGAGGCGGTGGTGGTGACGAGCAGCGGGTAGCCGTCGGCGAAGCTGACTTCCTCGTCGGGCGCGGCGCGGTAGTCGGGATCGATGGGGCGCGTGGCAGCGGCGTCCATGTAGACGAGGCGCACGGGGCGCCCCAGCACGCGGCTGAACCAGTCATTAACGGCAAAGGGGTAACTGACGGCCTCCACGTCGTCGCCCCAGACGGTGACGTGCTCGCGGGCGCTGTCGTCGGCGGGCACAGGCACGGTGAGGCGGTCGCCAGCCGGCGTGTGCAGGGCGAGGCCGTCGGGCGTGAGCGTGGAGCGTAGTTGGGTGAGTGAGGCGTCTTCGCGCTGCGAGATGAAGCGGCTGTTCTCATCGACGAGCATCCAGCGGCGGTCCCACCGGAGGCCGCGCGGCTCCACCTCGGCCTCGTCCAACGCGATGCGGTAGGTGGACTTAATCGGGTAGATGCACAGCTCGGCGACGGTGATCATGCTTATTCGCTCGCGGCGGCGCGGCGGGCTGCTTGGATGTCGGAGAGGTTGGCATCGAACGACTGGACGGCGCTTAGCATGGCATCGACCGCGTTGATGTAGAAGCCCGGCGTGATCTCGGCGTAGTCGTCGTTGGGCTGGTGGTAGCCCGGGTGGTCCTCCACGCCGAAGTAGATGAACGGGATGCCCAAAACGTGGAACGGACCGTGGTCGGAGGCCATCGTCCAGTTGTCGCTGCCTGTCCACTCGGGGCTGTCGTGCCCGAAGAGCAGCTTGATCAGCGCCTCCTCCCCCACGGCCTCCAGGTACGGCTTGAGGTACGGCGCGTAGTACGTGCCGACAGCGTATAGCTCGTTCACCGGACTGCGGCTGACCATGTCCATGTTGACGTTGAGCGCGATCTGCTCCAGCGCCATCGGCGGATTGGCCACGAAATACCGCGCGCCTTGCAGGCCCATCTCCTCGGCGTCTAGGGCAGCGAAGACGAGCGAATGCGCGGGCGGGTTGGCGGCAAAGTACGATGCCATCGCCAGCAGCGCGGCGGTGCCCGAGGCGTTGTCGTCGGCACCGTTATAGATCTGCCCGTCGCGCTCGCCCAGGTGATCGAAGTGCGCGGTGATCACGATGAATGTATCGGGAGTGGCGGTGCCTTCCACGTAGCCGACCACGTTGATGCCCTCGATGTCATCGCCGCCACGGCGAGGCGTGAAGGTGAACGGCATGGCGTAGGAGTCACCGAATGGCGTCAGGCCGAGGTCGGCGTAGCGCTCCAGGAGGAAGGCGCGAGCTTTGGCATTGCCCTCGGTGCCCGCACGCCGCCCCGTCCACGCGTCGTCGGCCAGGAGCTTGACGTCTGCGAGCAGTTGGATGGCATCGAAGCGCTGGTCGAAGTTCTGCGCGTCGGCAGGCGGCGCGGTACCGCAACCGACACACAACAGCATCATTGGCAAGAGGTGGCGCATCGGGTCAGCGTTGGGTCAGAATATAGCTTGAACGGCCGACGGCGGGCGCTAGTACGTCGGCGCGCTGCAGGCGGAGGCGTTGGCGGCCGTCGGTAGTCTCTATCTCGAAGTCGAACGTGGTGTCGAGGCGCGGGAAGAAGTCTGGGATGCCGTCGGTGTTGAGGTCGTTGTCGTTGTTGGCGTCGATGAACAGCGTCTCGGCCTCGTCTTCCACAATCAACGCGATGGTCACGATGGCGTCGGCGGCATCGGCCACAGGCACCGACAGGAACAGCAGCGGCGCATCGACGACGGGCCAGACGACGGCCTCCTCTGGCTCATCCAGCACGACCAGCAGGGCGGCACCAGCAGGCAACGGCGGCGCATCGGCCTGCGGCGTGACGGCAGCGTTGGGTGCCGCGCATCCGGCGAGCAAAAGCGCTATGCCGAGCCAGCGCGTCACCCGTTTGCGGCCTCGAAGTCGTCCATGAAGCTGACGAGCGCCTCGACGGCCTCCATGGGGCACGCGTTGTAGATGGAGGCGCGGATGCCGCCCACCGTGCGGTAGCCCTTGAGGTTGAGCAGGTGGTTCGCCTTGGCCTCTGCGATGAACTGCGCGTCCAGTTCGGCCGACGGTAGGCGGAACGTGACGTTCATCAGCGAGCGCGAGTCGGCGCGGGCGGTGCCGCTATAGAAGGCGGTACGGTCGATGCGGCCGTAGAGCAGGTCGGCCTTCTGCTGATTGACGACTTGGATGGCGGGGATGCCGCCGAGATCGTCGAGCCAACGCAGCACCTTCTCGACCATGTAGACGGCGAAGACGGGCGGCGTGTTGAACAGCTTGGCGGCGTGCGTGCCGTAGTCCATCATGGTGGGCAGATCGGCGCGGCGCGTCTGCAGGAAGTCGTCGCGCACGAGCACCACCGTGGCGCCCGCCGGGCCGATGTTCTTCTGGGCCCCGGCGTAGATGAGCCCGTAGCGGTCCAGGTCAAGCGGGCGGCTGAGGAAGTCGCTGGAGGCATCGCAAACCAGCGGCATCGACACGGTCGGCTCGGTGCGGTACTGCGTGCCGAAGATGGTGTTGTTGGACGTGTAGTGGAGGTAGACGCTGTCCTCGGCCACGTCCCAGCCGGCTTCGCTAGGGATATACGAGAACTGCGCGTCCTCGCTGCTGGCCGCCACCTGCACGCCGCCGTAGCGCCGGGCCTCAGCGATAGCCTTCGTCGACCAGTTGCCCGTGTTGACGTACGTCGCCACACCGTCGGACGGCAAGAAGTTGTGCGCGACCTGGTAGAACTGCG